>CAZMEL010000056.1:0-33693 GCA_964565225.1 uncultured Thermoanaerobaculia bacterium
GAGCGCCTCGGTGCTGGTGTTCGGCCTACCCGCCTCGGGGCCCGGCCTGGTCGATCACATGCTCTGCCACCACGTCGAGGCCGCCGAGCCCTGCCGACTCACCACCGGTCAGCTGCTGCGGCATCCGCCGCGCTTCGCCCGCGGTCTCGAAATCTACGTTTGCGAAAACCCCGCCGTGGTGGCCGCGGCGGCGCGACGCCTGGGAAACCATTGCGCACCCATGGTCTGCGGCGATGGCCGACCGACCCTGGCGGTCCACCAGCTGCTGACGAGACTCACCGAGGCCGGCGCCGATCTGCGCTACCACGGCGACTTCGACTGGCCCGGGGTCGACATCGCCCGCGGCCTGATGGAGCAACATCCCGTCTCTCCCTGGCGCCTGGGTGCGGGCGACTACCTGAGAGCTCCGGCCGGCCCCGGGCTCCGTGGTCAGCCCACCACCGCCCCCTGGGACCTCGAGCTCGCCGCCACCATGCAACGCCGAGGATGTGCGGTGGAAGAAGAAGCCGTGCTCGACGATCTCCTCTCCGATCTCGCACGCTGAGCCTCCGCTCACCGCCAGCTCTCGATGTCGTCGAGATCGTGCGTGCCCTCGGCGCTCCCCGTTGTTCCCCTCCTCTTCCTGCCGGCGAAGACCATGGCCCGCGAGACGGTTGAGCCTACGATCACCGAGCCGCAGAGGAATCGGCAGCGCGAAGCCCCGACGCTCTATCGAGCGCCGGGGCCGGGAAGAGAGACGATCGGGCCGGCTCAGTTGCCGATGACCACGTACCCGATCTCCTCGGAGTTGTGAGTCACTTCGGAGTCCGCGGACTGCTCTTCCTCCACCTTCACCTGCACGCTGGTGAGGCTAAAGTTGCGGTAGCGCAGGGCCGCGGGGTCGGTGCCGTCGAAGGTCTGGATGTCGGCGAGGAAGATCTGAGCCGAGGAGCTGGCGAGCTCGATGGTGTACCAGTCTTCGGTCACGGCGTTGGCGGTGCGGCCGACGATCACCTCTTTGTTGTCGATCCGGGTCGATCCGGGCTGGATCGCGATCCAGTCGACCCGCTCGAGGCTGCCGTGGGTGCCGTTGTTGCCCTCTTCTTCTTGCAGGCGGATCTGGAAGCTGGTGGCCGTGATGTTGCGCAGCCGGGGCGTCACCGCCTGGCCACCCACGATGCTCGCCACCTGGGTGAGCACCACCGGCGCCGAAGAGAAGGTCTGCTCGAAGCTCACGGTGACCCAGTTGTGGTCGAGGCTCTCCGAGCCCGCTTCGGCCACCAGGCTACCGAGGGTCTGGGGGCCGTCTTCCAGCGCCAGAAAGCCCAGGATCTCGAGGTTGTGATTGTTGTCGAGGTAGTCCCACTCCGGCAGGCTGTAGGAGAAGATCCCGCTACCGACACCGGAGACCTCCACCGGCGTGGGATCGCCGCCGTTGTAGCTCGGCGGACCCATGACCACCCGAGGCGTGTCGAAACCGACCAGCGGAACCGAACGGAGAACCTCGTCGCCGAACACGTTGCCGACCTGCAGGTACCCTTCGGTGCAGAAGCTCGGTACGTCGAAGCCGTTGGTCGGGGTGGTGCTGTTGGAGCCACCGGAAACCGCGTCTTCGCCGAGGCCGAAAGCGGCGAACGCCTCCCACAGAGCGCAGACGTCCTCGCCGCCATGGTTGTCGGCCGCGGCCTGCAGAATGCCGTCGCGGTTGTCGACGAAGGTCGGCGAGCAGGCGGTGTTCTTGAGGCCCTCGTTGACGTAGAGCATGGCGCGCTGGTTGCCGGCGCCCCCGGTGGCGTCGTACTTGTCGGCGCTGAAGCCGTGGCGGTCGACCAGCTTCCAGTAGACCTCCCAGAGCGCCTGGGCCCAGCGGGAGCCCACGCCGTGGGGGACACTGGCACCGTCGATCGACTCATAGGTCCAGGTGTTCACCGAGTCGTCGGTGGAGTAGGCCTGCCCGCGGATGGTGCCGCCGTTGGCCGCCTTGTTGAAGAGGTAGGCGCCGATGCCCCGAGCCTGCGGACCGGTGTCGTTCGAATCGGCGGTGTACCAGAGGGCGAGCCAGTCGCTCCAACCCTCACCGGCCTGCTGGTCGTTGCCGAGACAGCTGGAATTGCTCGGGCCGCCGACCTGGCGATTCGAGATCCCGTGGCCGTACTCGTGCACGATCACGCCGTTGTCGAAGTCGCCGTCGCGGGAAGGGTTGGCCCGGTTGCAGGTGTACATCTGCATGCGGGGATTGCTGCCATCCTTCGGCGTCGAGAAATTCGCATTGCAGTTGCCGCCGCCATCCTGGGCCTGGGCGTTCACCGAGTCACTGCCCGAGCCGCCGTTGCCGAAGTTGTCTTCCTGGAAGTTGCCGCCGGCCTCGTCGAATCCGTACTGGTACTGCACGTCGTGGATCAGGTTGTTCCAGTAGAACAGGTTGGACACCGCCGCTTCCCAGGAGAAGATCGGAGGGAGCTGCAGCAGGACGGGGAAGACACAGGCGGTGCTCAAGCAGGTGGCTTCCGGGGTATCGCAGGAGTTGTCGTTGTCGGTGTCGAGGCAGGCGTGCACGTTGTTGCCGTCCATAACGCCGCCGGAGAACCAGCCGCTCGGCGAAGCGGTGGTGTCTTCGGGATTGACCACCAGAGGACGGGCGTCGAAGGGCGGCGGCGGATTCGTGTGGATCGGGCTCTCGACCGGCTCCTCGTAGACCTGGTAGATGCCGGCGCTGGTCCAGTCGAAGCGGGTGAGGGTCTCCCCCGAGTGGGCGTCGATGGTCAGGTCGTACCAATGAGCGGAATCGAGGGTCTGGATCTGGAAGCTCCACACCAGCCGTACATCACCGGCTCGAACCGGCAGCCACATGAGCCGGGCTTCGATCTCGTCGAGGGAGAGGCCCGCGCCGGAGAGGCGGGTGGTCTGCCCGGCATCAGATTTCTCGGCGAGCACCGCCGGGACGGACACCAGGTCGAGCTCCAGGTGCAGGGCGGCGGCCACCACCGCCTCCGCCGCGCCGAGCGACGGCCTGGCGTCGTTCACCGCCGCCGCGAGCTCGGGCACGAAGGCGTTGTTCACGCTGATGATCTTGCCGTCGCGGTTGACGTTGATCTGCAGCTGCCCGTTGTAGACCGGCAGCCCCCGGTGGGTCTGGCGCAGGTAGATGTGGCTGGCACCGGTGACCCGGGTGAAGACGTTGTCGGTGACCTCGAAACCCTCGAGGTCGGCGTCCGTGAGGCCCAGGGCCGGCAGCCGGCTGGTGGCGAATTCGAGGGCGGTCTCGAGGGGATCGGAAGAGGCTTCGAGGCCGCTGGTGAGGTAGCCGGCCCGGTTGTAGATCGTGCGGGTGACGCCGGTGGTGCGGTCGAAGGTCACCGCCAGCTCGGGGAGCTCGGCGCGCAGACCGTCGAGCGCCCGGACCTGGAGGGAGCTCGGCGTCACCTCGGCGAAGCCCTGGTTCCACTCGATCCGGGCGTCGAACCCTCGGTGACTCACGGCATGGTCGGGATCGGGGGCGACCGCCAGGGCGGGAACGGCGAGCACGACCGTCGCGGCGGCGATGGAGAGAAGCTGGGCGAGGCTTCTCGAGCTCGTTTCAGGGGTTGGATGAGTCATTGGTTTCTCCTCGTGTTGGCTGACGTGGTGTCGATGAAGTGATCAACGCTCTTATCCACGTAAGCGCAAGCTCGGGAAAAACCCCTCCACTTTTTTTCGAAGGTATGCCCTGGTTCCTCCAATTTCCTGGCCGTTTTGCAGATCGCTTTTCGCAATAAATAATGAGGACGACCTACCCATCGAGGCCAGCCCTGTGCTTTCGATCGCTCGGAAGCGCTCCGGAGCCCTGGTGTCGATCCAGCCTTTTCCACGGGAGACCACGAATGACCAGACGCGGGCCACGCGCCTCGATCCATCGAGCGATTTGCCTTCTCTTCCTCTCGACCCTGCTCGCCGGCCCCTCGGCCGCCGATCCCACAGCGATGACCCAACTGCGTCTGGCCGGGCTGCGGGCCGACCTGCAGACCCTCTCGCGAGACCTCGCTTCGGGTGAGCGGGAGCGAGCCGAGGCACGGCTCGCCAACCTGCGGGCCGAGTGGGAGGAGCTCCTCCGCCTGGCGGCGAGCGAGTCGAGCCTCGCGGAGCTCTCGACCAAGACCGAAGCGCTCGAGCCGCTGCTCTGGAATCTCGAACGAGCCGTGGAGATCGAGAGAGAGCCTCCCGCCCACTTTCCCGTGGTGACGCCCCGGGCCTTCGGCTCACTCGGCGGGAACAACGATTCATGCGCCGACGCCACCGTGCTCTCGGTACCGGCAGACACCGCGGGGACGACCACCGGCGCCGACAACGACGGCCAGGCCACCTGCGGCTCGTCGTTCTTCTCGCCCGATGTGTGGTTCGCCTTCACGCCCGCGACCTTCGGGTTCTACTCGCTCGACACCTTCGGCTCCGACTACGACACCGTTCTCTCGGTGCACGAAGGATGCCCGGGAGCTACCAGCAATCAGGTCGCCTGCGACGACGATTCCTTCGGCCACGACTCGGCTCTGAGCTTCTTCGCGAACAGCGGCACCACCTACTGGATCCGGGTCAGCGGCTTCAACGGCGACAGCGGCGATTTCCAGCTCCGGGTCGGGCTCGGAGGAACGATCGCGGGTAGCGTGACCTCCGAAGAGACCGGGCTCCCGTTGTCGGACGGCGAGATCTACATCTACAACTCGAACGGATTCGTCGAACAGATCGTGGATCCCGGCACGGATGGAACCTACTCCGCCACGATCGAAGCGGGCTCGTACTTCGTCAGCGCCAACAACTTCGAAGACCACATCGAAGAGCTCTACGACAACATCGGCTGCCAGACCAACTCCTGCGAGCCGGAGGAGGGCGAGCCGGTCCTGGCCATCACCAACCAGACCACCGATGGAATCGATTTCTCGCTTCCGCTCGGCGGTCGACTCTCCGGCATGGTGACGGCGAACGACAGCGGAGAGCCGATGGAGCTCGCGACCGTCAGGATCTACGACGACCAGCTCGAAGAGGTCGACGCCACCTTTACCGCAGCCGACGGCAGCTACTCCTTCGGCCAGCTGCTCCAGGGCGCGTACCGGATCACCGCCTCGCGATCCGAATACCGGTCCGAGGTCTACGACGACATTCCCTGCGAGCCGAGCTGCCATCCGGCAGACGGCGCCGCAATCCCTGTCGATCTCGGATCGGAGACCGCCGGCATCGACGTCGGTCTCGACCGTCTCGCATCGATCTCGGGCACCGTCACCGCGCAAGCGACCGGCGAGCCCGTGAACGGAGTCCGGGTCTGGCTCCGCAACGACGAGAACTCGAACGTGGCCTCGGCGTTCACCAGCTTCGACGGCACCTACACGATCGGTGGGCTCTCCGACCCGGGTCCCTTCTTCCTCATCGCCACGGGCGGCGGAATGGCCGCCGAGGTCTACGACGACATCCTCTGCCATGTGCCGGTCCCCGAGTGTGACGCCACCGCGGGTGTGCCATTTGCCATCACCTTGAACGAGAGCTTCGAAGGAATCGACTTCGCCCTGCTCCCCCAGGGCTCGATCGCCGGCACGGTCGAAGACCAGCTGACCGGCGACCCGATCTCGGGTATCAGGGTCGAGGTCTATTCGAGCTCGGGTAGCTTCGTGTCCAGCCGCACCACCGACTCGAGCGGCAACTACACCGTCGACGGGCTCGAGCCCGGTTCCTATCGGGTCCGGACCGACGTCTTCTTCGACACCAACTACTTCGACGAGCTCTACGAAGAGATTCCCTGCGCCAGCGGTTGTGATGTGCGCAACGGAACCCCCGTCGTGGTCGCCCTCGCCACGCAGACCGCGGGCATCGATTTCACCCTCGAGTCGGGGGGCTCGATCTCCGGCCGGGTCACCCGAGCGAGCAATGGCTCCTCCGTATCCGCCGATGTCCTGCTCTTCGATGCCGACGGCAACCAGATCGGAATCGACTTCACCTCCGGCGGCAACTACTCCTTCGTCCGCCTACCGGAGGGTACCTACTTCCTGCGCGCTCATACCTATGGTGGAGAGCTGGCCGACGAGCTCTACCAGGACATCCTCTGCGAGCCGACCTGCACCGTGACCGACGGCACGCCGGTGAGCACGACCCTCGGAGTCCCGACGACCGGAATCGATTTCGAGCTCGAAGCCTTTCCCACCGGCACGGTCAGCGGTTTCGTCCGCGACGGTAGCGGCGCTCCGCTGTCCGGAGTCCTCGTACAGCTACAGCGCAGCAACGGCTCTACCGCCGACTCGACGTCGACCGCGGCCGACGGCTCGTTCCAGCTCCTCGGGGTCGACTTCGACACCTACTTCGCCCGAACCTCCGGCACCGATGGATATGCCGACGAGCTCTTCGACGACGTTCCCTGCGAGCCCAGCTGCAACGTGAACGATGGAGCACCGATCGTGGTCGACGGTGACCTATCGGGAATCGACTTCGAGCTCGAAGCCATCGGCGGATTCTCCGGCACCGTGACCGACGCCCTCACCGGTGTGCCCCTGGGCAGCTACGAGGTCGAGATCTGGGACCCGAACGGGCAGCTCGTGACCCGAGCTCCCGTGGCGAGCAATGGAGACTTCGAGGTCGCGCTCGAGGCCGGCATCTACTTCGCTTCTACCCGCAGCACCCGCTACGGCGACCACTACCTCGACGAGCTCTGGGCCGACATCCCCTGCCCCAACGGAGTGCCCGCCGGCTGTGATCCGCGCACCGGTACGCCGATCACGATCTTCGGTACCAACACCGTCGACGGGATCGATTTCACTCTTCTACCCCCGGGCCGGATCTCCGGCGTCGTCCTCGACGTCGAGACCGGAAACCCCGTCTCCGGCGTCGATATCGAGATCTGGGATTCCGCGGGCAACCTCGTCGACACCGATTTCGTGTCCGGCGGTGTCTACGTCTCCGACCCACTGATTCCCGGCGAGTACTACGTGAGCACCGACTCTTTCTTCGACGAGCCCTACCTCGACGAGCTCTACGAAGACATTCCGTGTTTTCAGGGCGCGCCGTCGGGGTGTGACCCCACCAAGGGGACCCCGGTGCTCGTGTCGCCGGGGCTCACCACCCGCCACATCGATTTCGACCTCCTGAATCTCGACAACGGCGACGACGACGGGGAGATCAACTTCCTCGGCACCGTGACCGACGAAAACGGCCAGCCCCTGGCCGGCGTCGCCATCGATCTCTGGACCAGCGACGGCGAGTACGACCAAACCGTCTACACCAACGGCCAGGGGCTCTTCACCCGCCACTTCTACTTCGGCGACGAGATCTACGTTTCCACCGACAACGGCGACGGCCTGATCGACGAGGTCTGGCGAGACATCTCCTGCCCCGATGGCTCCGCCTACGACGGGCTCTGCGATCCCACCGCCGGCACCCTGCTCTCGTTCGGCAGCAACCAGGTGCACTTCCTCGAGATCACCCTCGCCTCCAGCCTGCCCTTCTTCGGAGACGGCTTCGAGTCGGGCGATGCCTCCGGCTGGTCGAGCGCCGTGGGTCTCTTGCCCTGAGCTGGAAACGAATCGAGCCCATCGAGCCCCCGGTCGTCGGCGATCGGGGGCTTTCCTCGTCGTGGGCCCTTCACCACCTCCACACCCCCAGATCAACGGGCTCTTTGCAAAGGGTGTGGCTCGACGAATTCCAGACCGTCCGAGAGACGGAAGAGCGAGAGCGGAGCCGGGCTCGGCACCCGGCTCCTCATTCATCGGAAAGCCGCTCTACCGGTCGGCGCTCTCCAGCTCCAGCGTGTCGGCGGGAGACCGCGGCGAATCCTGGTCGGCACCGTCTGCTTCCGGCTGGTCGGGAGCGAGAAAGAGCAGGCAGGGACCGTAGAACCCTCCGGCCAGCTGCTCGATCCAGGCTTCGGTACCCGCGCCCAGGGGCGCGGCCAGCCGAGGCTCTGCGGACAGGGCTTCCGTGGTGCCCTCGCCTTCGAGGAAGCCGCCGTTCATGCAGGTCTGGTAGAGATCACACGAGATGTAGCAGGGATTCGGCAGGGCCTCACAAGAGCCCTCGCCGAAATACGAGCAGTTACGGTGGCCCGGAGTACCTTGCGCGCAGACGTCTTCACAGGGCAGGAAGATCGCCGAGGCGGAACCGGCGCTGAGAATGGCGAGCAGGGCGGTCAGGACGACGAAGAACTTCGTTCGACGAGGCATGGTTTCCTCCTTCGAGAGCTCCGATCGGAGCGGTTGGGTCGGCACGACGATTCCGTGCAGCGGCCCGGTCCGGAACGGCCCCTTGCACAACCACAACCTCTCGTCCGATCCGGCCCGGCGACACGAACGTCGTTTTCTCTGGACTCTCACAAGAGTAAACGAGACCAGAGATTATGGCAATGCCATTCCGGATCCTTTCGGGAAACCAGCCCGACCGACCCACCGAGCGGGCGATCTACTCCGGCTCTCCACAGCCACCCCCCAGAAAGCCGAGTCTCCAGAGGTCGGCTTCCTCGAGACCCTGCGTCCAGATCGGAGCCCCGAACGTCGGCTGCGAGTACCGACCACCACCGCCCCAGGCGGTGGTATCGCCCGACTCGAATCCGTCGGCAAAGATCCCAACGAACGACGGAGCATCGAATTCGTAGGCTCCCATGTCGCACCTGGCGACCTGGTCGGCGTCGGGACCGTCCCAGGGCCGCTGATAGCCACGCTGGTCGAAGAGTTGGATTCCACCGTCACCGTCGGTACAACCATTCGGATCGGCAGCATCGATCGCCGGGCTGGTGTCGAGCAGCGCCACCGTACGAGTCGGGCCGCCGTTGAAGTCGATGCAGTCGAGCTCGTGCACCACCGGCGCCGCCACCGTGCCGACCAGATTGCCGGTGCCGTCCCCCGTGAGGAAACATTCGCCACCGTTCACCGCCGCCACCAGGTTGTAGCCGCCCGATTCGAGGGTCCCGGCGCAGTCGGGTGCCTGGGTTCCTCCGGAGACATCGATATTGCCGGCGAGAATCGAGCTCTCGATCCGCACCGAGCCGGTAGCGACGAAGACCCCACCGCCGTCGCCGGTTCCATTGTCGTCGGTGTCCGCCTCGTTCCAGGCGATGGTGGCGTTGTACAGCTCCAGCTCGCCCGGCGCCTCGAAGTACAGGCCGCCGCCACTGTCGCCACTTCGGTTGTCCGCTACCGTGGAGTTGATCATCCGGCTAGAGTCCGAAGCTCCACCCCCGTTGCGCCAGAAGACTCCGCCGCCATTTCGATCCGCGTCGTTGAAGGAGAACGTGCTACGTACGGCGTCGAGCACGACCACGTTCGCCCCGCCGCCGTCCGACGCGCTCAGATTGGCCTGGATCTCGCTCTCCAGGAGGGTCAGGGGCGCGACCGTGCTGATGTAGATCCCACCTCCCGTGGAAGCCTCGTTGAGCCGCACCAACGAGCGCTCGAGCCACACCGGACCTCGGGAAAAGATGCCGCCGCCGAAGAGCGTCGCCTCGTTGCTCACCACCGCGGAATCCACCAGCCGCAGCTCGGAAGCCACGTCCTGGACGAAGATTCCACCGCCGAAACCCGCTACATCGCCGCCACGGACCTCGATCCGCTCGAGCGTCAGGTCGGCTCCGTCGAACACCTCGAAAACTCGATCCATCCCCTGGGCATCGATCGTCACGAAGGCGCCCGGATCCTGGGGACGAATCGTCACATCGCTCCGGATGTCGAAATCGCCGGTCAGGCTCATGTCCTCGTCGATACCCGCCTGATCGATCACGTGATCCGAGGTGAAGAAGAGAACGATCGTGTCGGCTCCCGAGCCCGCCGGGCAGGTATCGACCTGCGTATCGGTATTCGCGGCGATCACCGCCTCTCGCAGCGTGCAGCGATTGTCCGTGGCGATCGCGTCGCTGACGGTCGAGACCTGGATCACCGTCGCTGCGAGGGGGCCCGAGCCCACGGCAGCGAACAGGAACAACCAGGCGAAAGTCTTCGAGACAAAACGTCGTAGATCCATTGAACCGGCCTCCTGGAGAACGTTGGGAACCCAAGCCCGGGGCTCCGGGCGATTTCCTCGTTTTCCAGGTCCACGACAAATCACCGCCGACCCGGACAGATCCGGGCGAGATTTGTTGCATGGCGACTCGTCAGCTCGAAGGTCTAGAGCGGTCGATTCAGCTCCTGGCGCTGTGTTCCGAATCCTACTTCGGCGCCTTTTTCGGTCGACCCGCTCGACCTGGCTCCAGGAACGACTCTCTCGGCACCAGTGGTGCCAAACTGCCACGGTCAAAGTGACATCAGGATCAATAGCCAAAAATAAGTGTCTAAAAACCTTGACTTTTTGACCCAGCTGTCTCACACTGCTACTGCAGTCGAACTTCAGATCCCCCTTTCTATCGGAGGTAAGAAAAACGTGAAGAATTATTCCCTGGCGCTTTTTCTTGTTCTCGCGGCCGTTCTGATCCCTGGGCTCGCATGGGCGAATCAAGCTACATGCAACGTTCCAGCGAACAGCTTCGCTATCGAACAAATACTCTTCAACGAAGCAGATTTTCCGTGGGTTACTGCCACCACGACCGCATACGACTACCAGAATCCTCCCCCAACTAGCTGCAGTTGCGACTTTTGCTGCATCGACTATCTCTGCTGGAGAGAAGTTCTTGATCCCTGGAATCCCTGGGGCCTACCGACTGGGATCCGGCTCGAGTTCTGCGATCCTGAAGGCGCCGGGCTCTGAGGCTCGCGCCGGAGACTGAGCTTCCGAAGCTCCCATGCATCAGGACCGATGCGGCAGACTGTACTCTTGCGCTCTGCCTTATTCGCGATCTGACCGACAAGATAACAACTCTACCTTTGCAGTGCTTCGGAGCGTTTCGGGCAGATCCAAGGAGACCGCTGGGAAATCGTTCTTATTCCACTCTTTAGCTAGGCCGACGAAGATCTTCTACACTCCGTGGCGCTCGCAGAGCTCCCACAGGTCGGCGTCTTTCCAGCCGGCGGTGCGGAGCTCCGCGACCAGGGGGCGGGCTTCTTCGACCCGGCCGAGCTCGAGCAGAACCTGGACCCGGGTGCTGAGGTAGTACGCGGAGTCGAGGCCCACTCGTTCGGTGACCTCGGCGGCTTCGAGCCAGGCGGCTTCGGCGCGGTCGTGGGCTCCGAGATCGCGCTGCAGGCGGCCGAGGTCGAGCAGGTCCCAGGCGAGGTCGTTGCCGAGGGAGGGATTGTCGGGGGAACGCTGGTAGGAGGCTCGGGAGATCTCGAGGCTGCGGCCGAGCTCCACGAGAGCGGTGGAGAGATCTCCGAGCTCCCGGTGCGCGGCGGACAGGGTGGCGTGCACGACGCTCTTCTCGCGCAACCAGTTGGCGTTGCCGGGCTCGAGCTGCACCAGGATCGCCGATTGCCGGCCGGCTTCTCTCGAGGTTTCGATCGCGGCCTCGAGATCTCCCTGGTCGAATTGCACCGATCCGATCCGGGTGAGCATGAGCTGCAGCTCCTCACGCCAGGCGGTGTTGGCCGGATCCAGAGCGACCAGCTCTGCCATTTCCTCCCGTGCGGGAAAGAAGCTGGCGAGGGCTTCGGCAAAGCTTCCCTCCTGGTAGTGGACCATACCGAGATAGGAGCTGGCCATGGCTCTGCGGTGGCGCCATTCCTCTTCCTTTTCCGGCTCCTGCCGAGCGTAGGTGGTCGCAAAACGCTGGGCTTCTTCGAGCAGTCGAAGAGCATCTTCGACCTTGCCGGCTTCACGGGCCAGCCATCCCTCGAGCGCCAGGCATTCGAAGCGCAGCTCGGCCCAACCGGGCGAACGGCCCGCTTCCGCGATCTGGTCGGTGAGCTCCAGGGCTCGCCCCGCATGGTCCAGGGCGGCCAGGACATCGCCCTGACGCTCGATCACGCTGGCGAGGGCAATGTGACTTCGGGCCAGCTCCAGCCGCCAGCGCGGATCGGTGTCGGTCTCCACCCTGGCGGCGAAGACCCTCCGATTCTCCTCGAAGACCTGCCGGGCGGCCGCGAGATCTCCCTGCCCTTCCAGGACTTCCCCCACGTTGAACAATGCCGCGGCTCTTCCCTGGATCTCTTCGAAGGTGCTCCCGGCCGGCTGCCGGTCGTAATACTCCACGGACTCCCTGGCCACCTGTTCGAGCAGATCGAGCCGGCCGACCCGGTCGAGACCCTCGTGCAGGTCTTCGAGCATGAACTCGAGCAGCCCTTCGGCATCCTTCCTCGCCGCCAGCGCTGCGTTGCGCTCGACCTCGAGATCACGGGTGTAGCGCACCGCCAGCAGGACGAGCGAGGCCAGCGCGGCGAGGAGGAGCCCCAGGGCCCCGAGCACGAGCGCGGCCGTCTTCGGACGCTGCCGGGCGCGGCGGCGCCAGCGGGCGATCCAGCCTTCCGGCCGGGCCGCGATCGGGCCGCCGTCGAGATAACTCTCGAGGTCTTCGGCCAGGGCCCGAACCGAATCGTAACGCCGGGCCGGGTCACGGCTCAGGCAGGTCTCGGTGATGGTTTCGAGATCGGTAGAGAGCCCGGGCAGATGCCGCCGCAGAGGGGTGGGCTCGCCGTCGAGCACTCGTCGGAGCACCTCCCCGGAGTCGCGTCCGCGGAAGGGCAGCTCGCCTGCGAGCAGCTCGTAGAGCACCACGCCGAGGGAGTAGACGTCGCTGCGGCGGTCGACCTCGGCCCGGTTGCCGAGGGTCTGCTCGGGAGACATGTAGCCGGGGGTTCCGAACACCTCGCCGGTAGAGGTGACATGCGCTTCGACGTCTTCGATCCGGGCGATACCGAAATCGAGCACCGCCAGCCGCGGCTCCCTGTCGGCACCGTCCTCCACCAGGAGATTCGAGGGTTTGAGATCGCGGTGGATCACCCCATGGCGATGGGCGTACCGAATGGCGGAGCAGGCCTGGAGCAGGAGCCGGATCCGTGGCTCGGGGCCGAGCTGCCGGCGCCGACAGTACTCGGTGACCGGTGGCCCGTCGATACGTTCCATCACCAGATAGGGCATCTCGCGCACCATGCCACCGTCGAGCAGGCGGGCGATGTGGGGATGGCGCAGGTTGGCGAGGATCTGGCGCTCCTGGACGAATCGCCGACGGGCGCCCTCGTCGGCCGGGCTGCGGTGCAGGAGCTTGAGGGCCACCTCCTGCTCGAAGCTGCCGTCGGCTCGCCGCGCACGGAACACCGTGCCCATACCGCCCTCGCCGATCACCTCCTCGATCCGGTACGGACCGACCTCGTCTCCGGCCCGCAGACCCAGACGATCTCGACGGTCGAAAGCCGCACCGGCGAGGCCTCCGAGCTGCTTCTCCAGCGGCCTGTCGATCGGGCTCGCGGCGTCGGGTGAGCCGAAGAATCGCTCCAGGCGATTCCGCAGCCCCTCCTCGAGCGGCTCGGTCCGATCCCCTTCGTCGCTGCTCTCGGGCGGCTCCGGGTCGCCATCGACCAGACGCTCGACCTCTCTCCATCTTTGACGTTCTTCTTGCACGGGATTACCTGCCATAATAATACGCATATTCGGAACTTACTCGATCGACCAGGCCCAGGGCCCGGAGACCCGATGTCGAGCCCAAATTCTCCAGACACACCCGACCGCAACCCCGGAGCCGGTATCGATCTGCCGTCGGAAGGTGAGGTCACCGTCTGGCTCCAGCGTCTGGCCGGCGGTGAAGACGGGGCCCTGAACGAAATCTTCCCCATGGTGTATTCCGAGCTGCGGCGAATCGCCAGCGGCCAGCGTCAGCGCCGGGCGGGCCACACGCCGCTCGACACCACGGCCCTGATCCACGAGGCCTACCTACGCTTCGCCCGGCGCGACCAACACCTCTACTCCCACCGCCAGCACTTCTTCGCCGTCGCCGCCCGAGCCATGCGCCAGATCCTGCTCGACGAGGCCAGGAGCCGGCTGCGACACAAGCGGGGCGGAGAGGCCCGGCACGAATCTCTCGATCCCGAACGGCTG
The DNA here is from genome assembly GCA_964565225.1 of uncultured Thermoanaerobaculia bacterium. Lineage (GTDB taxonomy): Bacteria > Acidobacteriota > Thermoanaerobaculia > Multivoradales > J023 > CAZMEL01. The sequence goes on from CAZMEL010000056.1 coordinate 13,879, forward strand.
AAGATCGAGGAGCAGGCCGAATTCATGATCGCTCTCGACCGCGGCCTGGAGAAGCTCGGAAAAATCCAGGAACGGGCGAAGCAAGTGGTCGAGTGCCGCTTCTTCGGTGGCCTGACCGAAGAGGAGACCGCCGAGGTGGTCGGGGTCGACCCCCGCACCATCCGCCGCGACTGGGCCAAGGCGCGCGCCTGGCTCGCCATCGAGCTCGGCCTGTCCTGAGCTCTACTCCTCCCGCGGCCACCGCGGCAGGAAACGACCGAGGCCGTGCAGCACCACGCCGGCCAGGGAGCTGTAGATCCCCAGCCGAGCCCGCGGTCGCTCGATCTCGCCGAGAGGTGTCTCGAGGTAGAACCCGGCCACGAAGCCGCCCATGGCCAGCAGCAGGAGCAGGCTGCCTAAGAGCTGGACGAGCCGCCCGATACCGGATGGCGCACGCTCGAAATAGATCCCCAGCAACAGGTGGAGCAGGGCCGAGAAGAGCAGGTAGATATGGGCCGAGCGGTAGAGCGCTCGCGGCCCGTCGGCCATGCCCACGAGGTGCCCGAGCCTTTGGTCCATGTGCTGGCCGGTTTCGACGAAGAGGAGAAATCCGCCGACTCCCATCGCGAGATGGAGCCACCTGAGCACTGCCCATCGGCGGGTCGCGGCCGTTGGCTCCGGTTCCCTGTCTTCAGACATTCCTTCCACCAGCTCTCTCGCCATCTCAACCGTCTCGTCTTGTCCTGCAGATTGTAGCGGCTCCAACTCGGGCGCCCCGGGCAACCTTCAAGCTACGCCAGGCCTCTACGTCGAGCAGAGTCCGCCAGGCTGGTTTCCGGGTCTTGGCCGGGTGCTCGGCGTGGTACGATCCCGAAGAGGAGCCGCCACCATGTCTTTCCTCGAACACATCGAGATCCGGCCAGACGTCATGCTCGGGAAGCCCGTGATCCGCGGAACCAGGATCCCGGTCGATCTCCTCGTTCGCAAGCTGGGCGAGGGTGCCAGCGAAGAGCAGTTGCTCGACGCCTATCCTCGACTGGAGAGAGAAGACATTCAGGCAGCCCTGCTCTACGCCGCAGCGATTCTCGCTCACGACGAGACGGTTTTTCTCGAACTTTCACCACCAGAAGGCAAGTCGGTAGCTCGGTGAGGCTTCTCGCCGACGAGTCGGTCGACTTCGGTGTCGTCCGGGCATTACGTACTGCGGGCTTCGACGTCCTGGCGATCACTGAGCTGGACCCGGGAGTTCCCGATCTCGAAGTTGCTGCCCGAGCCGACCATGAGCGCCGTATCTGTTGACGGAAGACAAGGACTTCGGTCAGTTGGTGTATGCCGTGGGCATTTCGACGCCAGGCGTCGTCTTGATCCGATTCCCGGCCAGCCGGCGTGATGAAATGATTCCTTCGGTTGTCGAGGTGATCCAACGATTCGGCGATCGACTGCCGGAAAGCTTCGTCGTCGTGCAGCCGGGCAGAGCTCGGTTCTCCGATCTGCGGAGTCGCAAGTAGACCGGTCGTTGTTCCAAGCTCCAACTGACCCATAAGACCTCCGGTCGACGAGACAGCGGTTCCACTCGGGCCGTCCCCGGCCGGCCTCAGCTGCGCCAGGCTTCCACGTCGAGCAGGGAGCCCGGCCGCGCGGCCGCGACGGATCCGGGTGCACGAACGTTGGCGCGCTCGCCCTCTTCGCCCAGCACGGCCAGGTAGGCTTCTTCCAGGTTGGGCTCCACGATGGCGCCGGCCGGCTCCTGGTCGCCCCGGAGCACGGCGCGCACACGGATGCCGTCGAGGGTGCGCACCCGGGTGGTGACGTGGTAGAGGTGGGAGAACTCCCGCAGCTCCTGATCGGCCAGTGCGGCTTCGAACACCCGACCGCGGGCCTTCTCGATCAAGCCGCGGACGCTGCCCTCGAAGCGCAGGCGGCCCGATTCGAGGAGCAGGATGCGTGAAGCGGTGGCGGCGACGTCGCTGGCGATGTGGGTCGAGAAGAGGATGATGCGTTCCCCGGCGGCGCGCAGCAGGGTCTCTCGCAGGCGATTGCGCGACTCCACGTCGAGGCCGGTGGTGGGCTCGTCGACGATGACGATGGCGGGGGCCCCGAGGAGCGCCCGGGCGATCCCGATCCGGCGCCGCATGCCACCCGAGAAGTCACGCACCTTGCGCGTCGCGGCGTCTTCCAGGCCCACCTTCTCCAAGAGCTCTTCGACTTCCCGGCGCCGCCGCCGTGGATCGCTCATCCCCTGCTCCAGGGCCCAGTAGTCGAGGAACTGCTCCCCGGTGAACCCTTCGTACGCGTTGAACTCCTGGGGCAGGAACCCGACCCGGCGCCGAAACGCCGCGCGATTCTCCGGCGTGAGAGCGGTGCCGTGGAAGAGGATCTGGCCGCGGGTGGGCTCGATCAGGCCACACAGCAGGCGCAGGAGGGTGGTCTTGCCCGCTCCGTTGGGGCCGAGCAGACCGACGATGCCCGGCTCGAGGTGAAAGTGCACGCCGTGCAGGGCCTGGAATCCGTTGCCGTAGATCTTGGTGAGGTTGCGGGCCCGGAGCTCGAGTCCGGGTCTCTCGCGCCAGTGGGTCGGATCCGCCCGCCGACGCTGCGCCGCACGGTCGGCGTGGCGCAGGCGACCGGCGACTCGCAGCAGAGCGGGCACCACCAGACAGGCCGAGATCCAGGCCACGACTCCTGCCACCGCGGCGGCGCGCAGCGGCATCATCCAGGGGCTGCGTTCGGCGCCGAGCCCGAGGCCGGGCACCAGCAGCAGCACACCCAGGGCCATGGCCAGGGTGACGACCCCGGGCCAGCGCCGGGCCAGCCAACGGTAGGCGATACCCCCCGAGCGCGAGCGCTCGTAGGGCACCGCCAGCCAGGCGGCGGCGATCTCGACCGCCAGGGGCAGGCTGCCCGCCACCACCATGGCCAGGCCGAGCAGGCTCATCTCGTCGACCCCTCCCCGTGCGGCGAGCAGGAAGGGCGCCGCCGTGATCACGCCGAGAACGACGGGCACCCCGGCCACCAGGGCCGCCGCCACCGAGCTCAGCCGGCAGGCGGCGAGGGCCAGCAGCAAGACCGGCAACGCCGCCGCCACCGAGACCATGCGCCAGCGCTCGGGTCCCCAGGCCCGGGGATCCGGATTCGGCAGGGAGAGGTCGACCTCCGTCGGCAGGGTCACCGTCCGGAGAAGATGATGGAGGGACATCAGGTTGCGGCGCCGGCTGGCCTCGATCCCGCCTTCACGCATTCGCACCGTGACCGGCAACACGAAACGCCCCGACTCCCGCTTTGCCCAGGGCCGAGCCGCCACCTCGCGGACCTCGAACCACCCCGAAGGCGACACCGTCGCCGACCGGCCGGCGGCTCCTTCGGCGGAATCGAAGGCCGGGCCGAGCACAGCCTGCCGCTGCGGAATCTCGTCGGGATGCTCGGGAGCGTCCGGAGCACGAATTCGGAGGAAGAGATCCTCCTCCCCCGCCGATCGTGCCGCGGCCAGGGGAAGGGCCTCGGGAAACGACGCGCGCCGACGCAGGACGGGCAGGATGCGCTCGACCCGGAGGGCGGAGACACCCGGTCGCGGCACGAGCTCGAGCCGGGTCTCCAGCTCGCCCCAATCGCTGCGAATCCACTCCGTTGGAATCGTGCGCCCCATGCGCTTGGCGATCCTCTCGCGGATCTGCCGATGAGCGTCGCCGAGGGTCCGGAGCTCGGTGCCGCGCAGCACGAAGCGGTAGAAGGTCATGCCCTCGTCGATTTCCGGCCGTTCTTCCAGCTCGTCGCTGAAACGGATCGGCTGCTGATCCCGCTGCCCTCCTCCCGCCAGCGGACGAACCCGCGCCGCGGCACCGAGCGAGCGCAGCTCGATCTCGAGCCGCCGGGCGACCCGGCGCAGGTGCCGAGCGCCGCGATCGGCCTCGCGCCATCGAGCGGCCAGGCTCGCACCGTCGCGGTCGTAGATGGCCCAATGCTCGACCACATCCTCCCGCTCGTCCAGCCGTGCTTCCACCGCCGCCACCTGTGCCTGCGCCTGGGCCCGCGTGGTACCCGGCGGAAATCGCAGGGATACGGAGAGGTCCGCCAACACCGGCCGCAGGTCGCCGGGCCGAGGCGAGAGCCCTCGCCCACTGACCACCACCAGCAGACAACAGACGGTCGCCGCTCCCAGCAGAGTCGTCCAGGGGTCGCGCAGGACGCTCTGGAGCAAGCCGCCCCAGGCCCGGGGCGGCCGAGCCTTCGGGGCCGGAAAGGGAACCACCCAGAGGGCGAGGGTACCGGCCGCCAGGGCCGCGGCGAAGGCGCGCGACGGCGCGGCCACCAGGGGTGCCAGCCGCCCCCCGGCGAGAGCCGCGGCAACCGGCAGGGCCAGACCCGCGGCAACCAAGACCCAGCCGCTGGCGACCGTACGGCGCAGCGCCAGCAACACCAGGGAACAGCCGGCGGCGATCCACAACGCCGGCAGGGTGGTGGTGTCGAGCCCGGCGCCCAGGAGCCAGAGAGCGTTGAGCCCCGCGGCCAGAGACACCGGCAGGGCCAGACCCTGCCCCAGAGCCAGGCGCCAGCCCCCGAGCCAGAAACCGGCCGCGACCAGGACCCCGACCGCCGCGGCCAGGCCCCAGAGCAGGCGGCGGACCAGCTCCCGCAGCGGCTCGGCCTCGTTGCGCACGATTCGGGCGTCCGCCGCCAGCCCGCTCTCGGCGAGCCCGCGTCGGAGCGCCCGCTCGAACGCCAGAGGCGAGGCGTCGAGCTCCCGGGCGATCAACAGCACGAATCCTTCCTTCCCCTCGAGGCGTGCGGTCCACCGCGACGCCTCGCCGTGGAGCCGGAGATCCGCCACCGAGCGCAGAGGAACCACGCCGGATCCACGCAGCACCGGCCGATCTCCCCACAGCTGCTCTCCCGATCCTCCGACCCACACCGGGAGCCGCCGCGGGCCCGACGACAACCAGCCGAGAGATTGCACACGATCGGTCGCCGCGAGGCGCTCGGCGAGGGCGGCGTCCTCCGCCCGGCGAATCACCATCTCCAGAACCTGCCTCCTGCGCCCGGCCACCTCCACCGAGCGGACCTCCGGCAGATCTCGCAAACGAGCCAGAAAGGCCGGGTCCACCGCTTCGGGCAACCACACCACCGCGGCGTTGTCCCCAGCCTCCTGGCCCGCAGGCCACACCTCCAGGCCCGCCCCGTTCGGCAACGTACGCCGCAGCCTTCCCAGCTCCGACTCCAGCCGAGCCGCCTTGCGTTCGGCATCTTCGCCGGACCGGAACCGCACGGTCAGCCGGGCTCCCCGGGTCGACACCTCTCCCGCCATACCCCGCACCCCACCCGAGGCGCGAATGGCCGACTCCAGGGACTGGATCCACTCCCGAGCCACCTCCTCCACCGAGCTCTCCCGGGGCAGGCCCAGGCGCACCGCCAGCTCGGGAAACGTCTGCCCCGGCAAGAAGGAGAGCGGGAGCCGGAAGGCCGCCACTCCGCCGAGCAGCAACAGGCTCAGAGACACCACCAGCCGGGCCAGGAGCCGGTCGTCACCACTACCCGGAAGAGCCGATCGCCCCACGACCTTCAGCCCCTCCGCCCGACGACGAATCGGGCCAGCACCGGCACGACCAGGAGAGCCGCCAACAACGACGCCAGCAGCCCGCCCGACACGGCCACCGCCAGGGCGCGCCGCAGCTCGATTCCTTCGCCGCCGAGCATCGCCAGCGGCACCAGCCCCAGGAGCGTGGTGATGGTGGTCATGAGAATCGGGCGGTACCGTTCTCCCGCGGCCCGGCGAATGGCTTCGCGCGGATCCTGCGCCGGATCCGAGAGCTGGACGATGCGGTGGATCAACACGATCGCGTTGTTGACCACGATACCGGCGAGCAGAACCAGCCCGAGAAACGACATCACGTTGAGGCTCTGGCCGAATCCCGCCAGTGCCAGGAAGGCTCCCGCGGCCGCCACCGGCACCGTGACCATCACCACCAGCGGCACGGAGAGGGATTCGTAGAGCGCGGCCACCGTGAGGAAGACCAGCACCAGGGCCAGGCCCAGAGCCAGCCGCAGCTGCCCGAACGAGCGCCGCATCTCCCAGGCCTGGCCGGTGAGGCGAAGGCCTTCGTCGGCGCTCTGCCGCAGCCCGTCGATCCGCGCCTCGAGAGCCCCCGGGCTCCAGCTGCCCTCCACCTCGAGCTCCACCGCCGGGCGCCCGTTTCGGCGCACGAGCGGCGGCGGCAACAGCCGCTGCTCGAGACGCGCCAGCGCCGCCAGCGGCACCACCTGGCCCGCTCCTTCCGAGGTGCCACCCACTTCGGACGAGGTGCCACCCACTTCGGACGAGGTGCCACCCACTTCGGACGACGAGGTGCCACCCACTTCGGACGAGGTGCCACCCACTTCGGACGAGGTGCCACCCACTTCGGAAATCTGCCCGGAACGTACGGGTACGAGGGAAAGGTCCAGGGGACGCGTGGCCTCCAGCAGGATCTCCGGCTCGAGACCCGTGGCCGACAGGCGACCCGCCTTCCGGCCACCGAGGGCCGAGCCGACCTGCACCGCCAGCTCCTCGGGCCCCAGGCCGAGGCGAGCCAGGCGAGGCAGATTCCATTCGAGCACCTGGGCCGGCCGTGGCGACTGCCAGGTATCGCCGCCGACCCGGACCCGGACGCCCGGGTCTTCCCGCAGGCTCGTGGCGACCCGCTCGGCGAGGCCCTCGGCACGCGGCGGTGTGCTCGCCGAGGCCTCGAGCTCGAGACCGCCGGAGCCTCGATCGACCGCCGCCGCAATGGCGCTACGCCGCGGCCGCAGCCGACCGACGATCCCCGGCCGGCCCTCCAGGGCTTCTCGCAGGGCGGGTAGGGCTCGCTCCAGCTCTTCGGAATCGGCGAGCTCCAGCTCCAGGACGCCCCGGTCTCCCATCTCTCCCACCTCGAGCTCTTCCGCTTCCTGGCTGCGGTAGATCGAGAGCATCCGGGTCGGCTCCACGCCGCTCGTCGCGACCGCCCGTTCGAGCCGGGTGATCGCCGCCTCGGCGCTCTCGATCGCGGTCCCGGCGGGCAGCTGGAGCTCGAAACGCAGAGCCCGGGACGGGCCCGACGGCAGCAGCTCCCGGTGCAGGCCCAGGCCCGCCGCCAGGCCGGCGCCGAGCACGGCGAGGGTCAGCAGCACCACCCAGAAGGGCCGCTCCAGGGCTCGGTCGAGAAACGCCAGGTAGGCGCCCAGGCCCGGGCTTCGCCCCCTGGCCCCTGCTCGACCCGAGGTACGGGCCATGCGCCGGGCCAACACCGGTGTGAGGGTGAGGGAGAGCGCGAGGGAGATCACCAACGTCGTGACGATGGCGAAGGCCTGGACTCCGAAGAAGGCCCGCGCCAACCCCTGGAGGTAGACGAGGGGCAGGAAGACCACGGCGGTGGTGAGGAAGCTGGCGACCAGAGCCATGGCGATCTGCCCCGTGCCGTCGACCACCGGGTCGTCGGAGCCCTCGCGATCGCGAGCGCTGGCGATGGATTCCAACACCACGATGGCGTTGTCGACCAACATGCCCGCGGCCAGGGCCAGCCCGGCCAGGGACACCACGTCGAGGGAGACGCCCCAGAAGTAGAAGCCGCCGAACGCGACCACGATCGACGACGGCACCACCACCACCAGCGCCAGGGTGGGACCGAAGCTGCCGAGCACGAAGCGCAGCACCAGGGCCCCGAGCAGCAGGCCGAGAAGGCCGGCCAGGGCGAGCTGGCGCAGGGCTTCCCACACCTCCAGGCTGGCGTCGCGCGCGACTTCGAGCCGTAGACCGTGCCGGGTCCGCGCCCCGAGCGCGGCGAGCTCGCGCCGGGCTTCCCTCGCCAGGAGCACGGCGTTGGCGCCGGGGGCGCGGTGCAGCTCGACCCCGACCCCCGGCTCCCCGTTCAGCCGGAACGAGCTGCCGTCCGACACTTCCTCGACCTCGACCCCGGCGAGATCGCCGAGGGCCACCCCCGGCGGCCCGGTGGTGCCCGCGGCCTCTCCCCCGGCGGTGGGGATCCGCACCTGGCGCAGGTCGGCTATCGAACGAGCCTCTTCGCGCACCAGCGCCGGCCGGATCCGCCCACCGTCGCGCAGCAGCCCCAGAGGGCGCCCGGAGCCGACCCGGCGCAGACGATCCCAGAGGTCGTGTGCGGTGAGGCCGACGGCGGCCAGCGCCGCGGCATCGGGCCGCACCACGGGACGCCGGCTCCGGCCCCCGAGGCGCACCAGCCGCCCGGCACCGTCGAGACGGCCGAGCTCCGGGATCAGCACCTTGTCGGCGAACAGGGTGCGGTCGTGCCCCGAGCGGCCGCCGAGCACGGCGATCTCGAGAATCGGCTCCCGGTCCCCCGAGTCGATGCTCACCAGGAGCTCGTCGAGCCCCTCCACCGGGGTGCCGGCGAGGCGCCGCTCGGCATCGATCCGCAGGCGGTCGACATCGGTCTGCCACTCGGTCTCGAGGCGCAGGAGAGCGGCCCCGTCGTCGACCGTGCTGCGCACGTCGAGCACTCCCGGCAACGAGAGAAATCGGCGCTCCAGAGGGGCGACCACCTGCTGCACCAGCTGTTCGCGCGAGCGATCCCGGTCCTGTACGGCCACCTGCAGCCGCGGCCTCTCCAGGGTCGGCAGCAGCGAGACCGGCAGGCGCAGCAGCGAAAAGAAACCGATCGCCACCAGGGTGAGGGTCGCGATCGCCACCGACACCGGACGATCGATGATCCCGCGCAACATCTACTCCTCCCCGGGGTCGGCCGCCGCCTCGGTCGCCTGCAGGCCATCGGCCAGGAACTCGGCCCCCTGCACCGCCACCCGCTCCCCCACCTCCAGCCCTTGCAAGACCTCGATCCGGCCCTCGCTCCGACTTCCGGTCAGGAGCAGGCGGCGGCGCGCCCGGTACTCCGAGCCGCTGGTCTCGAGCACATAGGCCGAAGCCACGCCGCCGTCGACCAGCAGGGCCTCGAGAGGCAGGGTCACGGCCTCGGGACGGGGAGGCAGGAGCACCTCCAAGAGCACGCCTTCGCCGGCGGGCGGCAGGGCCACGTCTTCGGTGATCTCCGCCACCAGGCGGGCGGTGCCGCTGGCGTCCACCTGCCCGGCCACCTCCCGCAGCCGGCCCGAGGCGATGATCTCGTCGCCCCTCGGCGGCAGGCAGCGCACCTCCAGGCCGGGCGCCAGACGCTCCAGGTCGGCGGCGGCGGCCCAGGCTTCGATCCGCGGCAGGCCGGCGCCGGCAATTCGTCCCAGCCGCTGCCCGGGCACGACCTCGCTGCCCGGCGGCACCACGGCCGCGACCTGCAGCCGACCCGACACCGGCGCCCGCACCCTCAACCGCGCCGCACGGCGCTCGGTGCTCTCGAGCTGCTCCCTGGCCCTTTCCGCGGCGATTTCCGCCTGCTCCCGTTCGGCGTCGCTCACGATCCCGGCCTCGAAGCTTCGCTGCACCCGACCGAGCTCGGCCTCGGCGGCGCGCAACGCCAGCTCGGCCTCGGCCTTCTCGAGCCGGATCCCTTCGTTCTCGACCTCGAACAGGAGCTCCCCGCGCGCGACGCCCTCGCCGGTGCGGAATCCACCCGCGAAACGAGAGGGATACCGGATCCGCCCCGGATCCACGGGCTGGATCTCCACCTCCACTGCGGGCTCGACCCGGCCGAGCAGGCGCAGAGCCGGCTGGAAGGGACCCGCGACGATCACTTCCGACTGTACCGGTATCGACGCCGCGGGAGGCGGCTCGTAGACGCCTCTTTCACAACCCTGGAACACCAACCAGACAAGGGCTCCGAGCACCATCGGCTGTTTCGATCCCTGCTTCGATCCATTGCGCAACCACCAACTCATGAGATCTCCTTCAGACCAGCATCGATTCCGGACGCTGCAGCCGTTGCCGTGCATATTGGAAGAGCAGGAGCGCGGCCAGGGCGACGATCATCACGTTCCCGGCCCACGCCAGGAGCGCGGGGGAGACGCCGTTCCACTGCCATGCTTCCGGCACCGAACGGTCGATCCCGGGGCTCGCGAGCAACCACTTCGAGAGCAATGCCACCGACAGTCCCGAGGCCGCCAGCACGGCTCCGCCGCTCGAGAGGCGCACTGCCCAGAACAGGGTCAGGGCCATGAGAAACAACACCAGCGTTGCGCTCTGCACCAGGGCCCGCGCCAGATCCCAGCCGCCGGAAGAGAGAATCAATGCCAGCCAGCCCTGCAACAGCAGAAATCCTCCCACCGAGGCCAGGCGGCGAGAAAAATACCTCTCGGCCGAAGGCACGGAAAGGGCCAGGTCGAGGCTTCCGGCCCGGCGCTCCAGATCGACCACCGTCGACATCGCCGGCAAACCGATCACCAAGGTCGGCACCAACACCAAGCGCAAATACATGGCGCCGATCCGCCCGCCTTCCACCAGGGACTCCAGCAGCCCCGTGCCCAGCAGGAAGGCATCGAGCAGGAGCAAGACCCAGAGCCGCCCCTCCAGCAGGAGCTCGAAGGCATACCGTGCCTGCCGCCAGGCGCCGGGCGCCAGCCGCCGCGCCGCCTGCAGCCATCTTCCGGGAGATACCCTGTCGATTCGCAGCATCGATTCCCTCAACGCAGCAGGTCGACTCGTTCCCGGGTCGCGCTACCGCTGGTCACCATGCGGTGGCAGGTGTCCCCCGGGTCGAGCAGTACCGTGTGGGGGCGCGAAGGAGTGGTGACGGAAAACGGGGTCGCCGCCCCGGAGTCGACGGTCACCCGCAGGGGATGCTCGTGGGCGTCGGTCTTGACCAGCACCGGGCAGATCACCTCTCCGGTTCCGGTATTGCGCACCTGGCCCTCGACCCTCCAGCGGTTTCCGTCGCGGACCGAGGTCACCTCCTCCAGCTCCAGGCTCGGCAGCTCCGCGTTCACGAAATAGTCCTGGTACATGCGCTCGAGCGAGATCCCGGCCCGAGCCTCGATCGCCGCCAGCATCTCCCGCAGGGTACCCACCTCGTCCGTCTCGGCCGAAAGGAACGAATCGATACCGCCGTAGAAAGCCTCGCTGCCGGCGCGGCTCTCGATTTCTACCAACACCGCCGGAAGGCGCATGCCGAGGTGCAGCGGATGGTACTCGGAAGCCGCCTCGAGCAGCGGAACACGGATCAGCTGCGGCAACCAGGGAACTCCTTCGACCGACGCGCCCTGGCTCGCCAGCCCCATCCGGCGCAACATCAGAGCCGGAAACAGGTGCCGGAAGACCAGCTCTTCCGCTCCCCCCGCCAGGCGCCGCCGTTCGAGCAGGTCGCGAGCCAGCACCTTGCTGATCAGATCCTCGCCGCGCAGGGGCTCACCGCGGGTCATCATCGGCTCGGGCACCAGCAACAGCTGCCCTTCGAGGCGCTCTTCCTGGGGGTAGTACTGGTTGTCGCGCATGCCCTGGCGCAGGTCGACATCGAACGGCGGCGGCCATTCCACCACCGCCAGCCGACCGAGCCCTCTCCGTCCCGGCCAGGCCCGGTGGCTCAGGGCTCCGGCCTTCTGCAACGAGGCGCGTAGAGCCACGGCCTCGCCCTGGTGCGCCGGCAGAGCCGCGACCGCGATCCGCTCTCCTTCTTGGCCGGGCTCCCCGGTCTCGCTCTCGGCGACCGCCACCAGGGCTCCACCGCGGACACCGAAGCTGGAGAGCGCCGTGTGGCAGGAACCCTCGAGTCGCCCCGAGGCACCCCTTCCCCAGCTGGTGTGAGCACAGGTGTCGGCCAGGAGCCATTCGGACGGAAACTCCAGCTCGAGGCTCAGGTCCGCTTCCGGTCGCACGGCTTCGGGCAACACCTCCTGGCCGTAGCGGCTCAGGGATTGGGTGGGAGCCGTGAGCTGCCAGGTGGTGAAACGCGGCACCGCGGTGAGATGGGAGGCCTGGAGCTCGATTCTCCGCGGGGAGAGAGCGCGCGGCGCCCGGGCCCGGGAGAAGTCCACCAGCTCGCGGGGGAATCGCGCCACGAGCAGATGCTGGTACCGCCGCACGAACGACCAGTTGGGCCGCCGCCGGAGGCCGAATCGCAGCGCCTCGGGCACTCCGGCGAGGCGCAGGCGAAGCTCCAGCTCGGCACCCGGCGCGAGCGGTGGCTCGAGATCGACCCACAGGCGATCCCAGGCGCGCGTCGCCTGCGCTCGATGCCCGGAAACGCTCAGCTCGTCCATGGCCAGCTCCGGTGCCAGAGTGAACGCCAGCACCTTCACCGCTTCCTCGCCCCCGTTGTGCAATCGCCCGAGGGTCTCGAGCCGTACCGAGCCGCTCTTCCGCAGCTCACCCGTGATCGACCAATGCGCCGGCCGCACCCCCGGCGGCATGGGCTCGACCCGTTCGCCGGTCAGGGTCTCGAACCGCTCCGCCGCCAGCAGGCGGAAGTGGCTCTGCCAGAGCACCAGGCCCACCAGAGCACCCAGCGCGACCAGCCCCCCGCCCAGCACCGCCAGGCGATCGAGAAGGCCCAGGGCCGTGTCGGGCGCGCGCCGCTGGCGCAGGCGGTTCCACATCTCGAGGTAGGTGCGCAGGGGATGCCGCTCGCGCACCTCCAGCGGCCGAAGGTCGCGCCGGGTGCGGCCGAGAAAGGCGGAAGCCACCGCCAGCAGCCCCAGGCCGAGCCCCGCGAGCAGGAGCAGCCGTGGGAGGGTCCACTCCCAGGCCGCGAGCAGATCGTAGGGCGCTTCCGTAGCCGAAAACCCACTGTGATTCCCTCGCTCCCGGGGGCTCCGCCAGTACCAGAACGTCCACGAGAGCCAGCGCTGGATCTCGCCCACACCCAACAGCTCCGGTACCTCGGCCAGAGTCATCCGGTACGGCAGGAGCAGCTGGTTCAGGCCGCTCCGCAACACGAACAACCCCGAGTACCCCAAGAACAACGCCCCCAGCTCGCTGCCCGCGACCGTCACCGCGCCGAGCCAGGCCGCCGAGGCCACCACGACGAGAGGTAACACCCGCACCGACCACGCCGCCAACCAGGTGTGGAGATCGAAGGTCTCGTGCCCGGCGGCGAGAGCGAAGCCGGCGGCGATTCCCAGGGGCAAGAGAGTCAGGGGTAGCAACAGGCTCAAGATGCCGAGCCATCGACGAAAGAGGAAACCGCTGTTGCCCAGGCCCGCCGACGAGAGGGGCGACCAGAGCTCTGCCACAGCCGAGGCCTGGGAGAAGTTTCCGGCCACCAGCATCGCCAGCAGCACACAGAAGAAGGGCTGCATCACGAGCGCCTGCCCGAGATAGGTTGCGGCTCCGAAATCGCGATCGTGCACATGCCGCACGAGCAGGAAGATCACCGCCGGTGGCGAGGAGCAGAACAGGAGAAAGGCGACCAGCCCGAAGCGAAAACGCCCGGTGCGCCACTGCCGACGCCACTCGTGCCGGGCCACGGCCAGGGTCAGCCGCACTCGGCGCTCTCCGGGCTCCCGGCTTCCGCCAGAAAGGCCGCGCAGGCCTCTTCGAGAGTCGGCGCCAGGGGCTCACCCCCCGGGACCGGCTCGGACGAGAGAAAGACGGCCCGCCCCACCTCGGCTCCTTCGCCACTGCGCTGCGCCACCTTGACGGCGCCGTCCCTTTCCGACCTCTCCGGGGTGTCCTGCCGATCTTCCGGCACGAGCCACAGCCGCCCTTCGGCAAGGCGCATCAGCTCACCGGGGGCACCGTCGAAGAGCAACCGCCCCCGGGCGATGATGCCGATCCGCGGACAGGTCGCCTCGATGTCTTCGACGATGTGGGTCGAGAGCAGGACCGGGATCTCCTCGCCGAGATCGGTGATCAGGTTGCGGAACCGGATCCGCTCTTCGGGATCGAGCCCGGCGGTGGGCTCGTCGACCACGAGAAATTTCGGTCCGTGGATCAGAGCCTGCACCAACCCGAGCCGCCGGATCATTCCTCCCGAGTAGCTCGACGCCCGGCGATGGGCGGCGTGCCGCAGCTCCACCGCCTCGAGCAGGGCCCAGATCCTGCGCTCGAGGTCGCGGCGGCGCAGCGGCACACACCGCAGCTGCGCGCAGTAGAGCAGATACTCGAAACCGCTGAGACCGTCGATCGGGGCGAAATCCTGGGGCAGGTATCCGATCATGGTGCGGATCCTCGCCCGGGCCGCGACCCGGTCTTCCACGCCGAAGTACCGGCGCCGCCCGGAAGACGGCTCCTGGGCCAGCACCAGGATCGAGAGCAATGTCGTCTTTCCCGCGCCGTTGGGGCCGAGCAGCCCGAACATCCCCTCGCCGAACACCAGATCCACACCTCGAAGAGCGCGGGTGCCGTCGGGGTAGATCTTCGAGAGATGGCTGACTTCGATCATCGGGACGCGGGAAACCTCGCCGGGAGTGGGTTCATCCACTCTCTACGGAACCGAAGCCCCGGCCGTTGGTCCTGCACGGCGAACGACCGAGCCCCGGTCGGCGGCGGATCGGCTCGAATTCCGATCGGACGATCCAGCCACCGCTTGCGGCGAATCTGCGGTTCCCGCTGAGGCTACACGGTCACCGCATGCCACCGCGACTCGCTGAAGTGCCTCGGCACGATCTGGAGCTCCACCATACCCAAGCGGGCGGCCCATCGATGAGACTCGCACCGGGAACTCGGGCCATACCGAGCTCCCAGCAGCGGCCAGGGCTCTATGGCGGGTCGGGTTTCAGCCCGACCACTGAAGACATCCAGCAGCTACGGTCATTGCCAGGAGACGACAGAACCGCAACCAGACGCGGTTTCCCCTCGTTCTGTACGACGTAGACCGGCCCACCGCTGTCGCCCTTCCGGCAGACGGCGGAGCTCTCCTTCAACTTCCCCTGGAAACAATCACCGATCTCTTCCCTTTTCAGCTCCTCGAAAAAAATCTGATCCGAAGACTGGTTCAATAGCTCGAGACTCACTTCTTCTTCGACGTCCTGTGCAACTTGTATCGGCACGATCGAGCCAAGGCAGTGGTCGCCGACTCCCGTCAGTCTGCACAGCGCCCAATCCCCCTGTTCCGCTTCGCGGCAACCATGTTTAGGATTTCCCCAATTCTTCCACTCACAATCTACCTCGACGCTACACAACCCACGAGTGGCCATGTCCCTGTCGGCAACAACGCTGGCACCTTCGCAGTGAGCAGCCGTCACGAAGACTTTTTCATCGATAAACACACCCAGGCAAGATTTGACAACGAAAAAATTTGGCAAGTCATCCTGGATCGATCGCAGGGCGAAAGGGCCTACAAAAGGCTCCCTCTCTATCCGTACCAATGTAATATCGGACAATCCAGCCCGGCGAATTTCTTCCCTGTACGCAGAGGCATCTTCTCCAGCCTCTTCCAGGAGCTGATCGACACTCAGCAGGTCGACCTTGTTTTCGAACGTAACATCGACCAGGCCCCAGGCCAGAGCCAGCACGACACACAGGAAGAGCCCGACGACCAGAAGTATCCTTGCGAGCCTCCGCGACCGACTCACGGTTTCTTCCGCCTTCACACCGGGAATGTACCGAAACGAAAATTCGGGCAGAAAACACTGCTGGGCGATGCCGCGGACGTGTCGACAGGCCAGGGGTATCTCGTCCCTTGGCCGTGCTCACGTAGCGGCTCGGGTGGCAGGCCGGGAATCATCCTCTCCAGGATCGGATAACTGGGTCCATGGCTCTCGGAGTACCTGGTCGAGAAGCTCGTAATGCTCAGATGGAGCGGGCCGTCCTGCGGGCGGAGGACGACTCTCTTCTCGATCTCCTGGATGTTCGAACCCACTCTGACGTTCGACACGAGCTGCACGACCAGGAATTTCTTGAATGGAACCAGCCAGCGCAGCCCGTCACGAAGCTTCAATTCTTTCCCATGGATTTCCCACTTGCCCGGCACCCTTCGGACGGCGGAGATCTTTCCTCCAGGAATCGGCACGATGGCAGAGTACTTCGCGCCGTTTCCGTCTGTGTCGTTCGGTGCCCACAGACTGCTCACTCCGCTATCTGCGGCGTCATAGATCTCACGGATCGACTCGTGGATTTCGAGATCCGTATCGATCTCGACACCATCCGGCAGGAACCGGACCCATCTCGCTGATTCGGACCACATCTGGTCTTCTCCGAACAGCCCGATCGATACAACAGCCGACCCGTCGATTCCCGCGTGGACCTCGTGAGCATTCCTGTCCACTTTTCCAATTTCTCGATCGAGATCCCGATACCGAACCGTCAGGTACGGGTCGTGCACCGTGCGTTCCACCGGACGGGAGTTCGGGAAACGCACATGAGAAATCATCTCTCCGTCGTTGGTCTCCTGACGAGACAAGAGGAACACGCCGCCGAAATTGATCGTCGCATACTGCAGCTCTTTTTTCTCTTTCGTCTTCTTTGCCATGTCAACCTCCTATGACGCGGTAGTGAGCCCAGACCGAATCGAGTGCCGATCGGCCCTCCGTCGGCTCGTCCAGAAAGATCCTCGCAGCCCTGGCAAATGCTGCCCCTACGGAGCCTGACTCCCGAAGCTGCCGGTGAAATTCGAGTGAGAACAAATATGCCGCACGATCCTCGACGTCTTTCGTCGTCGCCAGGACAGCGCCGGCCCCAAGCTCGATCGCAACCGCTGGCAGGCTCCACAGAACGGCCTCGCCACCGGCAGGCCCCAGACCTGTAGAGCACCCGGAAAGAACCAGCAGGTCGATTCCTGCGAGCTCGAGTCGGCTCAGCTTCTGGAGATCGAGAATCCCCAACGGATCCCCCTCGCTCGGTGAGAGCACCAACCCTCCCACCGGCATTTTCTCCCCGTCGAAAGCATGGACCGCGAAATGCACGACATCGAACATCCCGATCCACTCGACCACGTTCGGCACCGACGCCTCTTCCCCCGAGAGCACTCGAGACTCTTCGAACAACAATGCGATCGAGCGAACCTCTTCTGCGGCATACTCCAGGTCTCGAAATCTTCGAGCGAGGTCCGGAGCGATGGTCGGTGAAGCCACCAGCAATGCAGATCGAAAGTCTGTCCCGGAACCCGGGGCCCGAGATCCTGCGGTGGGCGGCCGAGTCGCTGCAAAGGTGGACAAGCTCGGAGAATAGACGACCTCGAGACCTGCGATGATGGGCTTCTCCGCCGCGGGCAGAGGAAGAGCATGAAATGGCAGGGCCGCCAACGAGCGATCGGGCACGATGATCAATCGATCGACCTGGTCGAGGTCACCCGGAGACGTAAAATGGCTCCACACCAGCTCATTGGCCAGTCTCCGAGCTCGCCGGCCATCCAGAGACGTCACGAATCGTGAGACCTCGCGTTTTACCCACTGGTTGTCCAACCGCCTTCGACGAACCTTCACAGACCCTGAATCGATCATTCCCACAATCATTTCGTCTCTCGCGAGATGAAACGTCATGAGCCGTTCCCCCGGCAGCAGACGGTCTCGTACGCATTCGACGATCTCGTTGCCAGGGCAAGCATCTACACGCTGCCGAAGATTGCTGGACGCGGAGCCCGGTTTCAGGAGATCGAGAGTCTTCAACAGCTCGGAGCTCGTCGAGATCACGTCCGCCGCCACCGCATCTTCGACGACCTTCTGCAACACGTCACCTGCCAGAGCCCGATCTGTCGGACTCTTCAGGTCGGCACGAAGGCGTACCAGCTCGTTGAGCAGATCAGCCCGACTCGTTCCCGAGAGCCGCGAGTCACCTGCCAGGCGCCCTGTCCACTCCATACTGTTCAAGACCGGAACCCTATCGTAGAGATAACCGGCCGACTGTTGCGCCGTAAATCCCCGACGCAGGAGCTCATGGGCGGCATGAGAATCGCTCGTTGCCAGAGTCATACCCTCGGCGATGTCGGCATCGCTCTCGAGTCGAGAAACGATCGAGCTCTTCGAGAGCGACGACAAGAGCTCCCGGCCGCGGGAAACTGACCGAATCGCTTCCCTGTTGGCTCCATTCGCCGCGAGCGTTCGCGCTTTCAAGAAGTACAGCTCCGTTTGCGCGATTCGATTCTGCCACCGCTCAGCATTGTGGCCGAGCTCTTCGAGAAACGGGAGAGCGAGATGAGGTGCCCGCATTCTCACCATGGAATGCACGGTCGTGTGTAGAGCCGAGTGACGCTGCCAATGGTCGGCCGTGGGCAGAATCGCTTCGAAGGCGTGCAGGCGATATTCCCAACAGTCTTCGGTCAATCCGAGATCGCAGAATGCATGGGCGATCAAATTCTGCGAAAACGCCGCCCCTCTCTGCCCGGAGCTCGACTCGAGCAACTCCAGAGCCTCCTGATAATAGGTCAATGCCTCCGCCGGCCGATTTCCTACCTGAGCACTAATCCCGAGTCGCCAGGCAAGGTGTCCGCGCAAGGCCAGATAGGAATCGGGTACCTCGCTCCTCAATCGTTTCCAGGTCTCGGTCGCATCTCGGGGGTCTGCAAAGGACTGGAGCGCTGCCGCATAGAATTCGGCCCACAGCCAGAAAGAAACTCCAGCTTCGCGAAGACGGCTCGCACTCTCGGTCAGGATCCGCCTCGTCTTGCGCGGTCGACTCTCGAGGTCTCGGAAGCGCTCAAAGCCGTCCTGGAACCCGGCGAACGCAGTCGCCACCTCTTGCAGCTCCGATCCATCGAGTCGTTCGATCGACTTTACCGTCTCGAGGAGAAGGTCGTCACCCGAGTCTTGGTGCAAGACTCGGGCAACGAGAGCAGCAGCCGAAAGATTCCGCGCGGCTTCTCGGGTCCGGCCGGTTGTCGTCGCCTTTCCCCAGCCGCCGAGCAGCTTGCCTTCGACGAGCTTGCGCGCGAGGTAGGGATGCTCTTGGACCCGGTCTTCTCCTCCCTCCGCACCGAGCAGTGCATCGGCGCTGAAGAAGATTTCGTCGGCCCGGCGGGCTCTGGCAATTTTGAGGTCGATCTCGTTCAGGCGCTCTCTCGAGTGGTTCCGCCAGACGTGGTCGTCGTCGAATCTCAGCTGTCGAGAAAGAGTCTGTCGATAGGTATCGACGACATGGATATGGCGTAGCGCTTCTCCGTAGCTGGCCAGGAGAGAAAGATCCGACGGTGCGGCCAGAGATCCGGCATGGAGTCTCGAAGCTGCCTCGACCAGATCGCCAGGTGAGTCGTCGCGCAAGCCTCTCGAGAGCAGGGCTACACCGGAGACCAACAGTTGATCGGGTCGTTCCAGGGGTTCTGAGAGACGTTCGATCGCGGCGTCGTATCGACCCAGGCAACAGAGGATCTTCGCCTGCTCGACCGCCGATAGATCGGCCGCCGAGAGAGCCTGCTTCAACGCAAGCTCCCAGAGGGCCTGACGCCGGGTCTCGATCGTGGCGAGCACTGCCACACGTGCTTCCAGGGGTATTTGTGAGGCTGTCAGCCGACCAGCGTTGCGGCAAACCGGGAGCTCGAGGAGCTCCGACCTCTCCCTCAAAGGATTGCAACCGACCCATATCGCAGCTATCGAACAGAACCCGATCAAGACTGTACCTCGAAGCCTGTTGGAGCGAGTGGCCCGACCCTCTGGGTGGGCTCCGCGCACGAAGGTACCGATCCTCGAGGAATGCTCGTCGCGAACGATGGCTCTTCGACTCATCAGAAGGTCGGCGAGCTTGCTCGCAAGTCTCTCCGACAGACGACGCTTCGTGACTCTCTCGCCGTTACGATCTACTGCGCCAAGCAAAGGCGAAACCCACAAAAAATCTTTGCCGAATCTTTACCCTCTCGGCAGCTGCGATCTCAACCGAAGCAACGGACGGGGTTTCTGTCGTCACTTCCCCACCTCCGAAACCACCAGCTCCTCGAGAATCACTTCGGTCTCGCCCAGCCGTGCCTTCAAGGTGAGGCCGGTGGCCGGGTCGATCCACCAGTCTCCGCTGCCGCCGGCCCCGTGGCTCTCATAGCGACGGGCCCGGATCTCGCCCGCGGGGGTGGCGATCCGCTCGTCTCCGCGTGGGCTCCAGGAGAGGGAGAG
>CAZMEL010000057.1:0-33265 GCA_964565225.1 uncultured Thermoanaerobaculia bacterium
CTCCCGTACCGCAGCCCGCTCTACCACAACCGCGACAAGGCGCTGATCGTCCGCCTGCGCGCCTATCTGCTGGCCACCCTGGCGGAGCTCGGACTGCCACGTTCCGCCGTCCCGGCCCTGGTCGACACCCTGGCCCACGTCGACGAGCGTATGCCGGTGCTGGAGCTCGCCGCTGCCACCCGCGCGGTACGGGCTCTCGGCGACGACGGCCGGCCGTTCATTCCCTACCTGCTCGAGGCCCTCACCATCCGCAGCGGCGCCCACGAGGTCTCGCTCGAGCGCTACGAGCCCGAGTATCCGCGCGAGGAAGCGACCACCGTGCAGCTCGAGGCGGTGCGCTCCCTGGGCCGGGTCGCCACCGCCGACGATGCGGACGTCCTGGAAGTGCTGCGCCAGATCGCCAGAGATGTCGGCGGGCAGCAGGATCCTCGCCTGGTGCCCGAAGCACAGGAAGCGATCGAAGAGATCCGGGCGCGGGTCGCGAGGGCCGAACGAGGCTCGATCGCGGCCCTCGAAACGCCGCCTCCGGCACCGCCTCGGCGCCTGCAGACCCTCGACATCGGCTACACCGACCACGACGGCAAGGCCGGTGTGTTGGCCGATCTCGTCGATCGGCCGACCCTGCTGACCTTCTTCTACTCCCGCTGTCAGAACGGCAAGAAATGCCCGATGACCATCGCCCGCCTAGCGGCCCTCCAGCGCCAGCTCGACGCCGAAGGCCTCGCCGACCGCTTCCGCCTCCTCGCCGTCACCTACGAGCCCCATCTCGACACCCCCGAACGCCTGAAACGCCACACCACCGGCCGCGGCCTCCAGCTCGGCGACGGTGCCCGGGCCCTGCAGCTGGATGCCGAGCGCCAGCAAGAGCTGCTCGGCGAGCTCGGAATCGAGGTGAGCTACAACGCGGGTTGGGTGAACGCCCACGGCGTCCAGCTGGCCCTGATCGATGCCGAAGGCGACCTGGTGAAGACCTACCGAGACCTCGCCTGGCAGACCGAGGTGGTTCTGGTCGACCTCCAGGAACAGGCGCGCGGGTCGTCCACCCACCGCCCCGGGATCGCCGGGCAATAGAGTCTGGCTGACGTGAGCTCGAAAAACTAACTGGAGGAAGCCCAGCTCATACGGTAGCTGAAGTCTTCCTCCAGACTATCGACGAAGAAACCGGTGTCGAGGAGCTGCTTGTCGACAGCCAGGACGTCGTCCTGGCTGATTTCGACCCCACTCTGGACATCAAAAAACATGTTGGCTTGGATCTGCTTTGCCCACCACTTCTCGAAGTCGATTGCGAGGGGGTCATCGACCCTGGCCTGGATCCAGCGGTTCAAACGATCAAAGGACCGGGCGGCACCTTCTAAACGCTGTTGCCCATCCTTGAGAGCGAGAAAAGCGCGCCCGTTCTGCAGGTGGACGAGAGGCTCGTAGACAGAACCCAAACCTTTCAGCCGGTCGGTTGGCGCGAGCAACGTCTCGAGAGCCCCGGGCTCCTCTAGCCGACGCTGGCTAGAGGATGCTTCCTCTCGACTGGCCCGGGCAAACGCCGCCAGCAGTGTTGGTGCCGCGACAAATCGACTCGTCGTCAAGGCGAGCATCTTGCGGCTCTCTTCGATCTGCCCCGACTCCAGCAACAGCAGCCCCTTCTGGGTCAGAGTCGAAGGATCGTCGGGCTGCTTGCTGGCAGCCCTGGAGAGTAAAAAACCGGCTTGCTCCCGAAGAACCGCCGCCGATCCCGCCGCTTTCTTTGCGTCTACTCTCCGAGCCCATCGACGAAGAAGCCGTGCCTCACTTGATTGGAACCTCCAACTCGAGGCGAGCCTCGCTTCCACCTCGTCGAGCGAAGGCTGAAGCTCTGCCTTGAGCTCCTGGGTTCTGCGGCGGACCCCAGGGCAGATTTCGTGTCGCACTGGCCCCTCACAAACGAGGTCGGAAAACGGAACCCACGCATCGAGAAATTTCGGAAACATCTCCGTGGTCCTACGGAACTGCTCGACCCCACGATCCATGTCCCCCGCTTGGACGAGAACCTTCGCCAATCCGGTCCATGCGTAGGGATTGCCAGGGAACTGATCGATCGCTCGCTCATACGTACTCTCGGCTTCATCCAGCAGGCCCTGCTCCCGCAACGCAGCACCCAATCCCGACAAGACGAACTCGGACTCTCCTTTTTCTTCCAAGAGATCTCGATAGACCTGCTCGGCTTCGCTCGCTCTACCGAGCCGTCGCAGCACGACTCCGAGGCGAGTCCTGAGATGAACATCCTGTGGAAATCGTTCGAGGCCGTCGCGGAGGACCATCTCAGCATCGGCGAAACACTCCGCCTTTCCCAGAGTCGTCGCGAGACCAGTCCAACCCATGGAATGACGAGGGAAGAGCTCGATGATCTCTCGACCGACGGCCTCCGCCTGGTCCAGATAACCCATCTCGGTCAGGACCGAGGCCGCGGCGGAGCGGATGTGCGCGTTCTCCGGGAACCGTTCAAGCGCCTCGCAGGCCATCGGCAGGGCAGCCCAGGCACCTTCGTGAAAAGACCGAGCTCGGATGAACGTGCTCCAGACGAAGTCATTCCAGGGCTCCCAGAGCATAGCCTCTTCTGCCCATTGCACCGATCGATCGCTTCGGCTCCAGATGGTCGATCGGGAGAACTGGCAAAGCGATCGGGTAAGGGATTCACTTTCACCATGGTGCTCAGCCCACCTTCGCTGCTCGCCGAGCAACTTTTCGGCGACCTCTATTGCCTCCAGAGACCTCTGCGCCAGCAGGCCAGCTGTCTTGCTTCGCTTGCGATTCCAAGAAGCAGGAGAAGCTCGAATGCCCCGGGGCTGGGCTGAAGGTGTAGGAGGCAGTGCCGGAAGGAGCTCCCCGATCCAATGTCGAGTGACTCCCGATAGCGAGGGCAACTCCTCCTCGAAGGTCTCGTACCACCGCTCCGGGAAGGGATACGCGGCCATGTTCAGCCGGGCAGCTGCCAAGAAGACCTCCCGCGCCTGCTTCTTGGAGAGCTCTCGAGGATGGATCCTGCGCTCGAGCCCCAGAGCAAGCTTGACGAGACCTCTCGCGACTTCTCCGCGAAAGCTACCGAGCTCCTCTCCATCGCTGATCTGGCGACGACGAAGACCCATCAATCCGACCGGTCCGTGATGTATCGGGACCACGGGCGCCAGACCACAGAGTCGCCACCAAAAAGACGTCAGCGAAGCGGCGAGGCTTGGGGAATGCTCGAGATGTTGTGCTTCCGCGATCGCCAACAGATAGTGCCACTGTGGATCACAAGATGGCCCGAAATAGAGGGAACCCAGGAATTCGTTTCGTTCCTGAAATCTCTGAAGAAGAGACCTCTCCGTGTCTTCGCAGACTCCACTGAATCGAACGATATCGCACAGTCTGGACCAGGTCTCGGCCAGTTGGCGAGGGCGTACTCGTTCACGACGTCCCCAATGCACCTCGACCCATCGACACAGCGTCCCATCGAGCCGATCCTGAAAACCACTCCGGTTGCCAAGCTGAATCACCCAATCCGTAAGCAGGCTTTCCGGAGCCGCTCCTTGCAAGGGTCCCCAGAACACTCTGTCCCAGAGAAGATCATCGACCGCTTTCGACGGATCGTGATCGAAAGCACGGAGCCAATCGGGAATAGGTACGACCCCGAACGTCTCTTGCCAGGCACGGATCATTTCGTCTCCGGGTCGGTCGCGACGGCAAAATCATCACGGGTGCTTGATTCTCGCAAGTAGAGGATGTGGGCGAAACGCGCATCCTCGAGCTTCTCGGGCACCGGAGCTCTGACAGTTCCGAAGCGAAACAGGTGTTTGGCTCGGAAAGGGAAGAAGGGGTGCAAGACCTCTCTACAAGGCGGTTCGAGCTTCGCCGAAAGATCTACGGTCCGCCCACCACGCTGATTCCGCGGCCCCGGACAGAAAGCCACGTTGAAGCAGGTATCGAGAACTGTCGGCACTACCAGAGGCCGAGAGTTCTTCATGCCGACTCGACGAGGTATCTCTCGAACCTTGTAGCGAAAGGCGAGGACCGGGATACCCTCCGGGCGACGCGAAGGTGGATCCAGGTGCAAGAGCCCAAGGCGATCCCGTATCGCGTCGGCCCAGTCGGGGTCGTCTTGCTCCGGAGTCTCTCCAAAATGTACCTTTAGATCTTCCCAGAATGCCGCGAACGCCGGCCGAAGCTGGAGACAAGTGGCCCACTGACTCAGGATCGCATCGAAGAGGCGAACGTCTTCAGATTCTCCACTCGCCGCTCTGACAGCAACTTCCGCAAGCTTGGCCGTCGACAAAGGAGCGGCGGCTGTCTCGAGCTCCTGCAGCGGAACCAGCCGCATGAGGTAGAGTTCGAGATCTGCGGAGCCGAAGGGAACGAAAGCCTCCGGCTCCTTGAAAGTCGCGGGGCAAGACGAAGGCCTGGAAGGATCGACGGAGTGAGGGATTCCTGAGGCCGGCTGCGGCAAGAACACTTCCTCTTGCAGATACTCGGAGTGTTCTTGCAACCAATCGAGAAAATCAGATGACCTCTCATGGCGAGTCAGGTATTCGCAGTAGACATCTCCCCGAGCACGAGCAATCCCTTCATCGAGGAGAAAGTTCCTGCCGACAAAGTGTCGAAAGTCTTGTTTCTTCTGACGCCCTACCCGAGTCAGAAATCGAGCGAAGTCCGGTTCTTGACGCGAAAAAAGCGCTTTTTCCATCACCGACTCCTCCATCGTTGGGGCACTCAAGGTCGATAGAGATCATCGTCGTTGCCAGAGGTGCAGGACCGAGACTTCCAGGCCATCGCCCAACCGAGCTCCAAGATTAACACGACGATCAGGCCCCCTCTTCGCCTACGAATCTCGCAGGGACCGCACCGGGTCTCTCGAGGCCGCCCGCCGAGCCGGGAGGTAGCTGGCCAGCACCGTGACGGCGGCGAGCCCCGCGATCACCAGTCCCAGGGTGGTGGGATCGCTTCTGCCGATACCGAAGAGCATCGAGCTCATGGACCGGGCCACGACCAGCGACAGCGCCAGGCCGCAGGCGAGACCGACCCCGACCGGCACCATGCTCTGGCCGAGCATGGTGCGGAGAACCTCTTCTTTCTTCGCCCCCAGCGCCATCCGAATCCCGACTTCCCGAGACCTCCGGGCGACCGAATGGGCGGTCACGCCGTAGACACCGAGGGTCGCCAGAACGGTGGCGAGGCCGGCGAAGAGCAGCAGCAGGAACGAAAAGAAGCGTCGCTCCGCGAGCATCTCCGAGACTCTCTCCGTCATCGCACCCATGCGGTAGAGAGGCTGGTTGCGATCGACGCTCCAGACTTGTTTCGAAACCGCTTCCGAGGCCGCCAGTGGCTCTCCGCGAGTGCGGGCCACGACGTCGACGTAGATCGACGGGCTCTGTTGAAACGGCACGTAGACGGTGGGGCGCTGCGGGCGCTCGGGACCGTCGTGAAGCACGTTCTCCACCACCCCGACGATGGTCCATAGCTTCGCGCTGTCTCCCTCGCTGCGCCGCCCGCCCCCGGCGCGGCGCAGATCGAAGAAGTCGGGCGGAGACACCGAGCCGGGTTTCTTGTCGGGCTGGGTCCCTCGTACCTCCATTAGCCGCGCCGGGTCCGCGTAGGGCAAGCCCTCGAGCAGCACCGCATGCAGGACGCTGAACATCGCGGTGTTCGCACCGATTCCGAGAGCCAGGGTGAGAAGGCAGAGAGCGGTGAAGACCGGGCAATTGATCAGTTGCCGCACGGCCCACCGCAAGTCATGGAAGCCGCTCATCGTTCGACACCCCTCGACCGACCCATCGGCTCTGTCGGCCCGCGAGTCTCACCCAACGAGCAGGTGGCGAGCTCTTCACTCCGTCTCGGGTCGGCGTGATGTTTGCCGAGGCCAGCCTGGCCCAGAAGACCTATGGAGGCTACAAAGGGGCCCGCCTGCACTTGGTTGGCGAGTACAGGGGCTCGCGGGTCGAAGTCTACCAGCGCCGCCCCAGCGACTATCGCGAAAGCCTCGTGCGCGGCGAGCGCAGCCGTGTGCTCTCGTTCGACGGCGACGCCGCCTGGGTCCACAGCGGCTTCCCTCCCCACCCGGTCCGCCTCCCGCCTTTGACCGCTGCCGTCCCCCGAGACGAACACTCGGACTTCGACGGCGCCCTGGTCGACCATCGTCACAAGGGACACGAGGTCGAGCTGCTCGGCGATGCCGAGGTCGACGGCGCGCCGGTCTTCCACCTCGGTGTCACTCTCGCCAGCGGCACCGTCCAGGAATGGTTTCTGAGCCGAGAAAGCTTTCTGGTCGTCAAGAAAACGACTCCCGCTTCTCACCCGGAGCGAGGTGAATATCAGCGCGCCTACTTCTACCAGAGCTATCGCAACTACGGTGGCCTGCTCTTGCCCGACTCTGTCGAAAGCGAAGACCAGGAGCGGATCCGAGCCTTCGAATGGACCGAGACCGAGGTCGACGTGCGCCTGGACGACTCTCTTTTCACTGGGGTATCTTTGACCGCAGACCAGCCAACCAGAGGAGAGCCATGATGTTCGATACCAAGAGTCTCGAGGTCGGCAAACCGGCCTGGGTCGATCTCACCGTCGAGGATGCCGATGGAGTGCGCGATTTCTACCAGAGTGTGATCGGCTGGAAGGTGACACCGGTCGACATGGGAGGCTACAGCGACTACTGCATGGATCTCCCGAAATCCGGCAAGACCACCGCCGGGGTCTGTCATGCGCGCGGAGTCAACGCCGAGCTGCCCACGGCGTGGCTCGTCTACTTCACGGTGGCGGACCTCGAGGCGAGCATGAAGAGCTGCAAGGAACAGGGGGGCGAGGTCTTGACCGGTCCCAAATCGATGGGTCCCGACGGCCGGTATGCCGTGATCAAGGATCCTGCCGGAGCCGTGGCCGCCCTGTTCGAGCCCGATCCCAAACCCTGACCACGCCCTCGTCGCCGTACTCCTCTCGGCGAAGCGACCGGCGGTAGGACCGGGTGTTTTCCAGAAAAGTGCCGAAGTTGCTGATGCCCGAGCTGGCCCGGGCCCTTCCCGCCTGGCACGGAGCACCCGCCAGCCAGTCCGTGGTCAACGGCGAGGCCACGATCGACAGATCCCCGAGCGGAGTCGCCGCCTGGGACTCCGCAGGGTCCTGGCGCTCGCCTCCGGCTCGATCGATCGGAGAGCGACCGTGGTACCTTTTCCGACACCCGCTTCGTCTCTCGAGGCCAGCGACGAAAGGAACAACCCCGACGGATGCCGACCCCAGCCACAATCGAGCCTGCCAAATCCAGCGGCTGCGGGCTTTTCTCGCTCGTCTGGCTGGCCCTCCTCGGAGGTTTCGGATTCGGGCTCCATGGCCTGGTGCCTCCGGCCGGTGTCGTCGGCCTCGCTCTTCTGGGTGCGACCTTCGGGGCGGCCGGTCTGCGGCTCCTGCTCGTCGGCCCGGGGCTGATCCGGCGGCAGCTCGGCCTGGTTTTCCTGTTGCTCCATCTCGTCGCGCTCTTGCCTTTCCAGTCTGCCGAGCGTCTGGCCAGGCTACCGTTCGGCTCTACGGTTCTCGCCGCCCGCGACGGCCTGCTACGGAAGGCGGTTGCAGCGGAAGACTGGAAGCAAGCTCGGCGGCTCGCCTCTCTCGGCCTGGGTGACCCGACACCACGCGATAGCTTCGACGACCCGCTGATCGAAGACGTCGACGATCCCGACACGCTCGCGGCTCTCCTGCAGGGCGGGCTCGACCCCGATCTCCGCGACGAAAATCGCCGCACCCTGCTGATGAACAATCGCCAGCCGGCGATCGCCCGGGTCCTGCTCGCGGCCGGGGCCGACCCCGACGCGCAGGACGAAAGAGGCCACACCGCCCTCGTGTACGCCGCGAGCTATCACGTACCCGAGCTGGTAGACGTGCTAGTGGCCGGCGGCGCCTCGCTCGACGTTCGGGATGCCGCAGGGCAGACGGTCGCTGCGTCCTTCCCCCCGGGACATCCCGCTCGCCCACTGCTGGAGGCGCATCTCGGGGCACCACTGCCGGCAACCGCCGAAACCCCGGATGTGCGAGCGGACGGCCGGAACGACTGGCTGGTCGCCGAGAATCAGCCGGGCTCCCTGCCGCATCCTTCGATCACCGGTCCCGACCCGCCCCTGTTTCACGGCCAGGTGGTTCCACTCGAGATCACCGTGTCGAACCCGACCGCCGAGTCTCGGCTCGTGCAGGTGACCGCGAGCCTCGGCCGGGCGGCCTATTTCGCCGAGGCCTCGCACGGCGCCGTGGTGGTCTTGCCCGACGAAACACCCCTCGAGCGCGAGATCCGCTGGCCGGCTCTCGGCCTGCCCCCCCACTCGGCGGGACGGCTGCAGCTCGAAACGGTGGCCCGCTGGGACTCCGACGCGGGCGACTTCGTCGTCGACGTCTCGGTGCTCGACGCACCCACCCTCGACCAGCTGGAGGCTCTGGTCTTCCACCGGCCCCTGAGCCACGATCCGGCCGACGCCCAGAGCTCGACCTCCGTGTGGTGGTCGCTCGTGCTCATCGGCCTTCCGATCTTCTGTCTCCTCGTCTTCGCCCTGGCTCATTTCGGCCTGGCGCCCGACCATCCCTTCCGCCGCGCCACCGGCCGGCTCGCCGCGGTGGCGGGTGCCGGCCTGCTCGGCTATCTCACCTTCAGCCTGGTGTGGCTCGATCTGCGGACCTATCTCGACTTCTCGGCCACGTCCTGCACGATCCTCGACCGGCGAGCCTCCCTGGAGATCTCGAGCCACCGGACCTCCACGACCCGCGGGCGGCGGGACCCCGACCTCGACCGTTCGCACCGTCCGATGGTGGCCGTGACCTACCAGGCCCGAGGCGGCGCCATCGTCACTTCCGGCAGCGCCGGGCTGCGCTCGATGTCGGATCTCGACGCGCTGGCGATCGGCGACGAGCTGCCGTGCTGGATCGACCCCCACCACCCCGAACGATTCGTGCTGCGCCGAGGCATCGACGCCACCTGGCTGGCGCTGCTCACCGGCAGCCTCTCGCTCGCCCTCCTCGGCGGTGTCGCCTGGAGCCTGCGCTCCAACCGCCGGTCGCGGAGCTAAGCCCAACACCGTGTGGAAGCCGATCCTCGACCGCGTCCGGACCCACCGCTGGAGCCATCTCTTCGTCGCCAATCTGCGCATCCTGCTGGGTTTCGCTTTTCTACCCGCGGGGCTCAAGAAGGTGCTCTACCAGCCCTTCACCGACCCGCAGAACACCGGAGCCTTCCACGAGTTCCTGCATGCGTTCTACGCCACGGGCGCGTTCTACCGGTTCGTCGGTGGGGTGCAGCTGCTGGTCGCCGTATTGTTGATGACCCAGACCTTCGCCACCCTCGGAGCCCTGATCGCCCTGCCCGTCATCACCTGCATCACGGTGTTCTGCTGGAGCACGGGAGTGGTGCCCACGGCCACCGTCGCCACCCTGATGCTAGCCGGCACCCTCGGCCTGATCCTCTGGGATCTCGACCGCTTCCTCCCGGTC
Organism: uncultured Thermoanaerobaculia bacterium; assembly: GCA_964565225.1. Taxonomy (GTDB): domain Bacteria; phylum Acidobacteriota; class Thermoanaerobaculia; order Multivoradales; family J023; genus CAZMEL01. The sequence continues at coordinate 9,460 of CAZMEL010000057.1, forward strand.
GTTCGCCAAGGCGCCGGCCCACCACCGGCCGACCCGGCGGCCGCGGCACTGATCGACCTCTCCCTCTGGCGCCTGTGCGGCGCCGGCATCCTCACCTTCTACGGCCTCACCTGCCTCCTCTACGGTGGCGTCTACCGGCCCAAGGGTGTCGACCTCGGCCATCCCGCCTTCTACGTCCTGCTGCTGATTCCGTTGTTTCCCATCGTCACCCTGGTCGTGGAGCAGCGGCGCCGTGGTCGGTCGGCCTCGGGGCGATAGCAAAGGGCCTCCTGCCGTGCTGCTTCCGGAGACGGGCTGACCGCCGCAGTCCACGCGCCTCGAAAGCTCCTGGTACCGAGCCGGATTTCGGTATCATGGCGCCATGAGAGCCCAAACTCGACTTGTCACCTGTCTCGCCCTCCTGGCGTTGCCCGCGCTCGCCCTGTCCGCCGAAGAAAGCAACTACCAACACGACTGGCCCCAATGGCGGGGTCCCCTGGCCAATGGCGTGAGCCCCCACGGAGACCCGCCGCTGCGCTGGAGCGAGACGGAGAACGTCGCGTTCAAGGTGCCCGTTCCGGGGCGTGGGCTGGCGTCGCCGATCGTGTGGGGCGACCGCATCTTCCTGCTGACCACGGTGGCGGCCGATGACGAGGCTTATGCCGCGTCGCAGGAGGCGGCGGCCGGGAAGCTCGAGCGGCAGGAATGGCCGCCGAGCGTGGAGCCGGTGAAGCAGCGGTTCGTGGTGCTGGCGCTGGCGCGCGACGACGGGCGGGTTCTGTGGCAGCGCACGGCGAACGAGAAGGTGCCGCACGAGAGCCACTACATCACGTCGTCCTGGGCGTCGGCCTCGCCGCTGACCGACGGCAAACGCCTGTTCGCCTTCTTCGGCTCGAACGGCCTGTTCACCTACGACCTCGACGGCGAGCTGCTGTGGCAGGTCGACCTGGGTGACATGGAAACCCGCAATGGTTTCGGTGAAGGAGCTTCGCCGGCGGTACACGGCGAGACGCTGGTGGTCAACTGGGACCACGAGGGAGAGTCGTTCATCGTCGCCCTCGATGCCCAAACGGGGAAGCAACGTTGGCGCACCGAAAGGCCGGGCGAGGTGACCTCCTGGTCGACGCCGCTGATCGTCGAGCACGGGGGACGGATGCAGGTCGTGGTGGCCGCCACGGGTTTCAGCCGCGGCTACGCGCTCGACACCGGCAAGGAGCTGTGGCGGGCCAGCGGCATGACGGTCAACACCATTCCGGCCCCGGTCCATCGCGACGGCGTGGTGTACCTCGGCAGCGGCTACTCCGGCAACATGGTGCAGGCCATCGACCTCGCCAAGGCGTCGGGCGAGCTGTCGCCGGGTGAGGGGATCCGCTGGCAGCACGAGCGGCACACGCCCTACGTTCCCTCCCTCCTGCTCGACGAGCACCGGCTGTACTTCGTCAAACACTTTCGCAACATCGTCACCGCCCTCGACGCCCGCAACGGCGAGGTGCTGTTCACCGAGCATCGCCTGCCCGGCATCGGCAACGTCTATGCGTCGCCGGTGGCCGCGGCCGGGCGCCTCTACTTCCTGGGGCGCGACGGCCACGCGGTGGTCTTGAAGAGCGGCGACACCTTCGAGGTGCTGGCCGAAAACGAGCTCGACGAGAGCTTCGACGCCTCCCCCGCGATTGCCGGCGACGACCTCTTCCTGCGCGGCCACCACCACCTCTACCGCATCAGCGAGGACAGCCCGGCCGACACCGAGGCGAAGACCGGGCGCTGACCGCTCGCACGACCGGAGGCGGCGAATCGCCACGAGGGTGAGCCCGGCGCAAGGCACCGTGCCCACCCTCGGAGAGCTCGGCCGGGAATCAGGGCGCGGTCAGCAGCTGGATGGCCACCGGCCCGCGGTTCCAGGTCGAGCCGCCGGGCGTGGTGATGGCGGTGGTCAGGGTTCCCGAGGTCGAGCTGCCGTTCGCCACCTGCAACCGCAGGCTCCCCGCAGCCTGCCCCGGAGGCGGTGAAACGCTGCCGCCGCTGCAGGCCGGGCACAGTCCGAGACCCGTGCGCCAGCGCAAGGCTACGTCGACGGCGCTGCCCGCGGAGGCCGTGCCGGAGACCCAACGAGGCTGGCTGCCCTCGAAGAAAGTGACCACCCCTCCCAGCGTCCCGGCCTGCTCTTCGACCTGCAGCCCCCAACCCGGTTCCGAAGGTGCGAACCAGGCTCCGGAGCGCCCTTCGCCTCCGAAGAGGAATTCGAATCGCTCGCCACCGCTCTGCCCGTTCAGGGTCCAGGAGAACCAGGCCTCCGCGGGGTTCGAGAGATCGAGACGAACGTCGCCCACCACCGTGGAGGTGGCCGACGAGCCGTTCCAGGTGAACTTGCGCAGCGAGGCGTTCCAGGTGGCGGCTCCGCTCGGCGAGGCGATGGACGACGAGTACCAGATCGGAGTTCCGTCCGCCAGGTAGGTGTACCAGCCGAGGCCCAATCGACCGTCGGTGGTGCGGTAGACGTCGATCCCGTTGCCGTTGCGCTCCGGGTTGAACCACGATCCCACCCGGGGGGAGATCGGAGCCGCGGGCTGCAGGTCGACGGTGGCCCCTCCCGAGGCGAAACCTCCGCTGCCGGTCGGGCGGGTGAACTGGACGGTCAAAAAGACCATGTGCGAGTCATAGCCCGGAAAGAAGAACTCCGGGCGTGCAGCCTGGGACGAGCCCCCCGGAAAGCTCCAGATGTAGCGGTCGACGAAGACGAACTCGCTGAAGGAGGCCTGCAGGGTGCAGACCAGGCCGCTGCAGTCAGAGTCGATGAAGACCAGGACGGGGAAATCGATGGGCCCGCGAGCTGTGTCGAGATTCGTGCGAGCGTTCCGCGCCCGGTTTCGGACGGCCGCCACTTCCGCGGAGCCGGCTCCGAAGAGATCGGCCGCTGCCCGTCGAACGGCGGCGAGCTGATCGGCGGCGTTGGCACCCGGGGTGCGGTAGAACCGGCGGACCCGGTCCAGAATCCGATCGGCCGCCGCTCGGTCGAGGTCTACGAGATAGTCGGTACCGAGTCGGCGGGTCGAGTCGGGAGAAAAAAGGGCCGCAACCTCCGGATCGCCGGCTCCCCGAGGCGGGACCTCCGCCCCGGAGACCCAGCGGCCGTTCATCGCCAGCACTTCGCGGCTTTCTTCGTCGACATGCACGATCCTGTCGGCTCCCGGCACGCGGATTCCGTCGATCCGCTGTGCCAGGTGGATGTGGGCCTGTCCCAGAAGATCGCGGTCCACGCGCAACACCTCGAAGGTCTCGGCCCCCGTCGATCCCAGCACCTCGGCGGCGAACTGGTCGGCGAAGAGAACGGCAGCATCTCCCAGGGGGAGATCGCCGGCCAGGAATCCCAGGGATCCGGACAGAAAGGTCGGCTCGCCCCGACCGGTCATGGCCCAGACGGTATCGGGCTCCACCGCGCCCTGGGCGGGCCGGATCGGAGCGATGACCAAGAGACAGAGGAAAAGCTTCGCCCATACGGATCTTCGGCATCTATCGAGAGACATGAGGACTCCTTTGTCGAAAAGTGTTTCGGGTCTGCCGGTTTCCCGGCAAAGGACCCGAAAATTCTCCTCGACGGTCCTGTCTCGATGAATGCCGCCGGGGACGTATTTTCTGCTCGTTCGTCCTCGACGCCGGGGCCGCGTCAGTGCCGGGGGTCCGTCCCCGCCCTGCTTCGGGATCCCACCACGGGTTCCCTGGCACCGATCGGCGCTGAGCCCCTTCCCTCTCGGTTGCTCCCCGGCGCACCGGGCGCTGTGCCTCGGCAGCGAGCGTTTCCGGGTGGAAGTGCGGTGGCGCGATGGCGCCGACGCCGACGTGGCGGGGTCCGCAGCCTTCCCGAAAGTGGCGTCCGTACTCTCCGAAGTTGACTCCGGGCGCTTCGCTGGCTACTCTGTTCCCGGTCCGAGGTTCATCAGAAAACGAGACACCCAGTTTGGGGGCGACGTATCGTCGCCGAGAGCGGGAAGGAGCTTGCCATGGGAATCATGGTGATGGTCGAAGCAATGGCGAAGCCAGATCGTGTCGAAGACTTGCAGAAGATGCTCGCGATGGGCCTGCCGGCCACCCGCGCGGCCGACGGGTGCCGCGGGCTCGAGGCGTACCTGCAAGACGACGGGGTGACGGTCGTTGCCGTCGAGCAGTGGGACTCGAAGAGCCAGTACGACGAGTACCTCGCCTGGCGGGCCCAGAGCGGTGCCGTGGGTGGCCTGGAGGAGCTGCTCCAGGCGCCGATGAGCATCCGCTTCTTCGAGGCCATGGAAGTCTGAGCCGCGGAGGCCCGCTTCGGCGGGCCCCGCACGTCGGACGGCCGGACGCCAACGGCCCATAGACGATCCGGGCCGACGGCCGAAGCGTCGGACACCGAGTCGATACCAGGCGAGGCGAGGCTCCAGGCTGAGGCTCCAGGCTGATAGGTTACGCCCGATGAGCAACGGATCCGGACGGCGGCCGGAGAGCCGCGGGTTCCTCCACGGATGGCGCATCGTCGGCCTCGCAGCGGCGGGGATCGCCGCCAGCCTGGTTTTCGTGGCGCTCCGCTACGGCTGGGGCGAAGAGGGCCTGCGCGGCGTCATCCGGGTGACGGCGAGAAGCTCGTTCGCGCTCTTCCTGGCCGCCTTCTCCGCCTCGTCGCTGGCCCTCTTCCTACCTTCGAAGACGACCCGCTGGCTGCTCGCGAACCGGCGGTACGTCGGGATCGCCTTCGCCCTCTCTCATCTCGTGCACGGCGCGGCGATCATCACCCTGGCGGTGCGTACCGGCGGAGGCTCCCTGACCGCACGGGTGATCGGCCTGAGCGGGGCCGGCGTTCTCTACGGCTTCATCCTCTTCATGCTGGTGACCTCCTTCGACCGGCCGGCGGCCTGGGTCGGCCCCAAGGTCTGGAGCCGGGTGCATACCCTCGGCAGCTACCTGATCTTTCTCACCTTCCTCGCCACCTACGGCCGCCTGCTCGCGGACTCGCGCGCCTTCTGGTTCCAGGTCGTGCTCCTGCTCGCCGCCCTCGGGCTGCGGATCGCACGAAGCCTCCGGACCCCTGCTTCTCCCTCCGTTCCGAGACCTTGACCTAGGTCGAGCAGGCGTTTCTCTCTCCAGCCCGGGGCCGGAATTCGAGACCTCGACCTCGAGACGAGAGAAAGAGCTTCCATGGGGCTGAACGTTTCTTCGGCTCGATTGCGCTTGTACGTGCCAGGCCCGAGCCCGCCCCTCGCGAGAAGTCGTCTACTCCGCTCCGACGAGCGGGATCGGGATCGCCGACGAGCGTTGGAGCTTGTCTGTCGAAACGACCCAGAGCGTCGAGTCTCGCCGCCCTCACCCGGGCGGCCGTCTGCCGCGACGCCGAGCCGGAGGAATCAATGTGAGAAACCCCAGAGCATGGGCCTGGCCGACCCGGATGGCTCGCGCCACCGCCCTGATCGCGTTCGTATCGATGGTCACGAGCGGGCCCCCCTCGAGGGCTGACCAGTGCACGGCGCCCCAGATCCACACCACCGACGACAGCTTCGTCTTTCCCAGCTTCGATCCGGTCATGGCCGATGTCCTGGCCAACGACAGACACTCCCACGGCCTGCCGATGTCGGTGGTGATCGATGGCGTGCAGACGCCGGAGGGCCTCGGGGCTCTCGAGGTCAACCCCGACTCCACCGTGACCTATCATCGCCCGGCCGGATTCCAGGGTGTGTTCCGGTTCACGTATCGCACGACGGTCGACGACGGCGGCTCCCAGACCAGCGCCCCGGTCTCGGCGTCTCTGAACCTCTGGGAGTTCGACAATCTCCCGGCCCACCATCGCCCGGACTCGAGAGACGACACGATCGTGGTGCCCGAGGGCAGCACCGCCCATCACATCACGGCTGCCCAGCTGCTGGCCAACGACACCGACCTCGACCCCGGCCAGACCGACCTTCTGATCGTCGATCCGCCGACCCTGGGCTCGCCTCTGCGGGGAAATCTGGTAGTGGACCTGGTCGATCCCGCGAGTGGTGGCCTGGTCCAGCTCTCCTACCTTCCCGGCTCCGACTTCTTTCTCGAGGGTTGGGACCAGTTCACTTACCAGGCGGTGGATCCCGACGGCCTCTCCGGCCTCGCCACGGTGCACCTGTTCCTCGAGGGCTGGACCGGCCCTCCCAACGCACCCCCCACCGCCGCCGACCACCTCTTCGAGATTCCCCAGTCGACCCGTACCTTCCTCTCGTGGGCTTCCCTGCTCGACGGCAGCTCCGATCCCGACGGAGACTGGCTGACGGTGCAGCTGCTCTCCGAGCCGGACCCGGCGGTCACCCGCCAGTGGATCGTGGAGGACGGAGGAGTCGTTTGGCAGCCGGAGACCAGCTTTCTCGGCGCCGCCTCCTTCGAGTACCAGGTCTTCGACGGCGAGGACGCCTCCGCTCCGGCCACCGTCACCCTCGATGTGAAGACGATCATCGACCCTCCCACGGCCGGTTTCGACGGGCCCTTCGTGGTACCGAAACACGGCCGCCTGTTTCTCCATCTCGAGGACGACCCGAGCACGCCGGAGATCGAGCCCAATCTCTTCGGCAACGACCGCAGCTACATTCCCGACTCCGACCTCGTTCCGATCGTCCTCGCCTTCGGGCAGCCGTCCCACGGTCGGCTCGATTTCTGCTGCGACGGCAGAGGCTTCTGGTACATCCCCGACGACGGGTACAGCGGCACCGACAGCTTCTGGTACACGGTGGGCGACGCCAACTTCCGCCACGCCACCGCCAAGGTGCGGCTCGACGTGCAGCACCTGGGAGGGCCCGACCCACCGCCGACCCGTGCCGTCTCGGGCTCTCTGCTGGCCTCCTCCCTCGACGAGACGGCCTTCCTGTGGTCCGACCTGATGGCCTGGGCCGAAGGCACCAACCTGCGGCTGCGCACCCTGTTCCCCGAGGGTCTCGATCCGATTCCCTTGCCTCACGGCCAGATCGAGATCCTCTCCCCGGGCTACGACTACGGAGGCAGCGAGCTGCCACCCGCCGAGCACGAAGGTGCCGTCGTGTACCACAACACCTCGGTACCACCCGCCAACGACTGGGACTCCGTCGACTACGAGATCGTCCGTGCCGACGACCTCAGCAGCGATATCGGCACCTCGGAGCTGCGCGCTCCCGATCCTGCCGGCAACTACAACGCCTACAACGACCTGATCCGCACCGTCGAGGGCCGCACCAGCAACGCCTGGTACAACTTGCTGCTGGACAACGACCAGCTCTCGGCCCTGCCGGGAACCGATCCCTATATCGATCCCGTCTTCCTCTCACGGCCGCGGGTCGGCGCCTTCACCCATCTCACCGGCCACGGAGGAGTGGCCTATCGTCCACCGCCGGGATTCGTCGGCGTGGATTCCTTCACCTACCGGGTCGTCGACCGCAATCACATCGCTCCCCACGTGGTCGCCCGGGTCGTGGTGGTGGTCGAGCCGGGGGCCCCGATCCCGCAATACGATCTCGCCCAGACCTTCCAGGGACAGGCGATCGAGATCGATGTCCTGGCCAACGACGGAGATCGCAACGGCGACCCCCTGCATCTGGTGGCGGTCACCCGACCTCCCACCGGCCAGACCATCCTCGTCGGCAGCGGAGCCGACGGCAGGGTCCTCTACACGCCGGAGGCCGACTTCATCGGTGTAGAGACGTTCGGCTACACCGTCGCCGACCCCGACGGCAACGAGGCGTCCAACGCGGTCGAGGTCACGGTGATTCCCAATGACCCGCCGGTCGCCGTCGCCCGGTCGTTCTGCGATGGGCTGCACTGTCGTTTCGACGCCACCGAATCGAGCGACGATCTGGGAATCGCCAGCTACTCGTGGGCCCTGGACCCCGGAGGCCCGCAGACCGGCAGCGATTCCGAGCCCGAGATCCTGCTGGATCTCCCTGCCGCCGGGGAGTACACCCTGACCTTGACGGTCACCGATCTCGGCAGTCGCTCGGCGCAGGTCTCCACTGCCTTTTCGGCGGATCCCGAGCAACCGGGAGACCCTCCGATCGCTCACTTCACCTACGAATGCTCGGCCCATGCCACCTGCACCTTCGATGCCTCGACCTCCGCCGACGACGTGGAGATCACCGAGTACCAGTGGGACTTCGGCGACCAGATCCGCCGCATCGGCAAGGTACAGACCTACACCTTCCTGACCCCCGACGGGCAACACGCCGTCACCCTCGCGGTGCGCGATGCCTCGAACCAAGTCTCGACCTACACCACGACGCTCACCCCTTCCTCACCGCAGTGAGAGGAGTCTGGATACACCATGCAAACGAAACGACCGCTCAGCCTTCTCCGAGCCCTGCTGTGGCTCCTCTCGATCCCCGTCATCGCCGGCTCCACATGGGCCATGGAGCCCAACCAATGGTTCCTGGAGAGCCAGACCCTGGGACGCGGATTCGATCCGACCAAACACTACGTACCCGGCCTCGTCGACTCCATCAACACCTACAACGGCAATCTCACGATCTCCCTACCCCTGGGCCCTCACTACACGATCCGCGAAGGGTTTACCTACGGATTCACCCTGACCTACAACGCGACCCACTGGGACTTCGACGAGGCACGGAATCCCGACACCTCGGACCCCGACAACTGCACCTTCATCGCCGGCATCGGGATTCCGATGCTCGATGCCAATGCCGGCATGGGCTGGAAGCTGACGCTCGGTGAGCTCTATCCGCCGCTGTACGATGTCGACGAGCCCGCTCCGTACCGAGATGTCAGCACCCGCAACCCCAACAAGGGAAAAGCCTGGATGTTCGTGGCCCCCGATGGCCGCAGGCACTCCTTCCATACCCGGAGGATCCACCCCGACGGCAACGGGGGTGTGCCGATCGAAGACGAGATCTTCTACACCACCGACGGTACCTTCGCGCGGCTGCATACAAACCCTCTCGACCACCCGCCCGGGCACGCCACGGTCGAGACCGGCGATGGCCTCACCTATCTGTTCGAGAACTTCGACCCCACCGCGGACCAGAATCACGGCCGCTGGCGGTTGGTGCGCATCTTCGACCCGTTCTCGCGCGGCGACGGCGAGGGGGTGGTGATCAGCTACCCGTCCGGGGAGCGGGTGTGGATCGTCAGCGACGAGCAGGGGCGTCGCCACCGGGTGGAATTCTCCGAGGCGCCGGATCTCGCCGGGCCGCACTACCCGCGGGTGGTCCAAGGCCTGAGCCTGGCGGGATTCGACGGCAACGGGGATACCGCCAACGCCCTGCAATACCTCTTCCGTTATGAGCTGGCCAGCGTCGGCCGGCCCGACGGTCACCACGCCGAGTGGGAGCCCTGGAACGGCCCGGCGGAGGACGTCCCGCTGTTGACCGAGCTGATCCTGCCGGGGCCCGGGGCCCAGACACCCGAGCCGCAACGCGAGCGCTTCCGGTTCGCCTACTACGGTGAGTACCCGGACGGTCTCACCCATCCGCCCACCTCGACCCAGGTGGGGGGCAAGCTGGGCTGGCTGCGTCTGCCCACCGGCGGCGAGCAGGGGTACGAGTACCAGGACTACGACTTTCCCAACGAGGCCAGGGTCGACGCCAGCTGCGGACCCTTCACCCCAGGGACCTGCCAGAACGTGATCGCACCGACCCACTCCAACGTCGGCGTGCGGCGCAAGACGACCTGGGATCCGGTGAGGAATCCGGAAGGCGACGCCTTCGACGCACCCACCGCCGAATGGTTCTACCACCACCTCCTCACCGATCGTGGCCCCGTGCCCAACTGCCTGTTACGGAACTACCAGGACAGCCGCACCTTCGTCTTCTCCCCGTGGAGCAAGGGCACCGGCAACGATTGGGTGGCCGAGGTCTACTACTACGGTCAATACCTCGTCGGTGACACCACGAGCAACAGTGGAGTGCCCTGGACGGACTTCGATCTCTCCCAGCCCTACACCAAGGCCCTGAGCCCCGCAGATCGCGGTGTCGAAGACCCCTTGTATCCGGGAGACGGCGAGCTCTTCCTCTCGCGGGAGAGCTACCAATGTGAAGGCGGCGGCAACCCTCTCGATCCCGCGACCTTCGCCGGTGATCGCGAAGATCTCGCCGGCATGGGCTGTGAGCCGCTCGAAGCGAGCTATGTGCGCTACACCCTCGATGGTTTCCTCATCAGCTTGCCCGAGCCGGCGTTCTTCGACCAGAATCGGCGTCTCGAGGCCAGCCGAACCGTGACGTTCCGCAACGGTGTCGCCCAGAGCAAGGTCGACACCACCCTGCGCGACTGGGACGGCCTCGGCCACTACCGTACGCAGGTGACCGCCGGGAACTGGGACCGTGAGGGCGAGAGCTACCTGGTGAGCGAGCCCGACCAATGGGCGACCCGGGTCGTCTCCAACGACTTCAACCCCGAGGCGGGGTCCGTGGGCTCGGGCCAGCCGCCCGTGAGGATCCCCGCTCCGAGCGAGCCCTGGCTGCTCGAGCTCAGTCTCGGCACGTCGGTGCAGGAGAAGGTCGACGTCGACCGTACGAACGGTGAGTTGAAGGGCCCCTATCTCGAGAGCCTGCGCACCGACACCTGCTTCAGCGCGGAGACGGGGGTCTTGCTCGGCGCCCGGACCCGGCGCACGGTCAATGTCTCCACCGCCATCTCGGCCCCCGACCAGCGGATGGACGACCCGGCTCTGGCTCCCACCGACCAGCTGACGATCTTCGACTACGATGCCCTCGGCAATCTGGTCGCCGAGCGTCTCTTCGGTGGCGACGGTGCGCAGCTCCCGACCGACGACGCCGATCCCTGCGCCTTCGGCACCGAGGCCCCCGCCTTTCAGAGGAGCCATTCGTACTACGAGGACAACGGCTGGCAGACCGGCATTCGACAGACCACCTGGGTGCAGGATGCCTGCAGCGGCTCCGGCGACGACGTGCTCCGCACCCTGCACCTGACGGGAATCGAGCGCCGGACCGGTCTCGTGACCCGGAGCGTCGACCCCGCCGGCCTGGTGACCACGGCGGACTACGACCACCGCGGGCGGATGACGCGCCTCGACCTGCCCGGCTCGGACGATCCCATCATCTTCCAGTACCTGCGCTACGGCGGCACCAACCCGACCTCGCCGGCACGGGTGGTGGTCAAGCAGGGCGACGTGAGCACGGCCGACGGCACCGAGGAGAAGAAGACCCTCGATGGCTTCGGACGCCCGGTGGAGGAGCTGCGCGCCCTGCCCGCCAACGCCGGCCACGCCCGGCGGGTGATCGACTACTACGCCGCCGGTCCCCTGCTGCGCGAGTCGACTCTCTTCCAGGACGGACGCCCCGGTGGCCCCCCGGGCTTCACCCGCACCGACTACGACGGCCTCGGCCGGGTCTTCGAGGTCACCCAACCCGACCACTCGGCCTCCGATCCACGCCAGATCGAGACCGACTGGTTCGGGGTCCGTACCCGGTGGGATCATTTCTCGGTCCACACCGAGGCGGGCACGAGCGCTACCTCTCGCCTCACCGTCTTCGATCCGCACGGCCGGATTCTGCAGGTGCGCGAAGCCTCGGGCGACAGTCTCACCACACTCCTGAAGACCGACTACCACTACGGGGCCGACGGCGCCCTTCTCATGGTGGACGTTCCCGGCAATCGCAAACGGCGCTTCCTCCGCGACGGTGCCGGTCTTCTGCGCTGGGAAGAGCACCCGGAGATCGCGGGCCGAGTGATCTTCGGTGACTACGACGCCCACGGCCAGCCCGGGTACCGGCACCACCGCAAAGGCGGGAACACGGTGGAAATGCTGACGTTCCACTATGACCCGATCGGGCGGCTGGTGCGCACCCGCGATTCCCTGGCCGGCAGAGACCTCTCGGAGCACACCCTCGAGCCGGGCACGGGACGGCTCCTGGCCGCCAAGCGACACAACTGGATTCCCGTCGATCCGGACGGAGACGGCGAGAGCCCCTCGGTTCGGGATGTCGTGATCACCCGGCTCTTCGACTACGACAGCTCGGGGCGCCTGAACGAGGAGAGACTGCGCACCAACACCGGGGTCTCGTTCCTCACTCGTTACACCCACGACCGGCGCGGCAATGTGCGGACGGTCGAATATCCCGTGTGTTTCTCCGGTGCGGAGTGTGCCGGCGTGGCCCCGGCGCGCCGGGTGACCTACACCTACGACAAGGATCAGCTCCACTCCGTCTCCGCCCAGCGCCGGGCGGGCGGCGTATGGTCCGACCTGGGGGTGGTCTCGTCGACCACGGAGCCGCCGATCCAGTACCACCCCAACGGGCTGATCCGTTCGATGAGCTTCGCCAACGGAGTGAAGTGGAACCAGGAGATCGGCGCCGAAGAAATGGCCCGGCCGACCCGGATCTTCACCGAAAATGCCGTCGGCTCCGCTGGAAACCATACTGGCGACTGGGACTCGGGCACCATCGAGTACGACCCGTCCGGAAATCTCTTCCGGGTCGGCAACGACCAGTACTCCTACGACGGGGTCGGCCGCCTGACCCGGGCGACCGTCGAATATCCTTCCTCGCTGGGAACCGGGACGGCGACCGTGAGCTACAGCTACGATCGACAGGGCAATCTGCTCCGGGTCGACGGTGGGCCCTCCGCGATCGATTTCCAGGTCGACCCCTTCACCAACCGCCTCCTACCCGGTAGCGAGCACCCCTACGATCCGCAGGGAAATCTGCTCCGCTTCGGCACCTCGACCTTCACCTACGACCCTCTCGGTCGGGTGACGACCATGGAAGGGGTCGGGGTCGACAAGACCTACCTCTACGACGCTTCTGGGGAGCGGGTCGCGGTGCTCGACCGCTCCGATGGGGGAACCGTGCAGCGTTGGTCGCTGCGCGGCGCCGATGGCCAACTCCTGCGCCAGGTGACCAGATCTTCCGGCACGTGGAGCCACGCCAAGGACTTCGTGCGCGGCAGCTCCGGGCTCCTCGCCACGATCGAAGATCGCGGGGGCGACAACGAGACGATTCGCTACTTCCACAACGACCACCTGGGTACCCCCCGGCTGATCACCAACCGCGCCATTCCCGGCCAGGTGGTCTCGTACCACGAGTACCTGCCCTTCGGCTGGGAGCTCACCGACCCCAACCAGGACGACGAGCCGATCCAGTTCACCGGCCACGAGCGGGACCGCAACCTCGTCTACTTCGACGGCACCGGTGCCGATCGCGAAGACGACCTCGACTACATGCACGCCCGCTACTACACGCCGTTGCTGCGCCGATTCCTTTCCGTGGACTCCGTGCTGGGGCGCCCGGAGGCACCCCAGAGCTGGAATCGCTACGCCTATGTCAGAGGCAATCCGTTGCGCCTCGTCGACCCGGACGGAAACGAGTATCGGGAGGCCAGCCGATACCGCAACGGCTCGAAAGTCGACCTGACCGGTTTGAGCTTCAAGGAGGCTCTCCAGCGAACCATCGAAGCCGAGCAACCCGACCGCAACGATCCGCAGGTACAGGTTTTGGACCGCATCACAACCGAAGAAACGATGACCTTCATCGAGCGGGGTGAGCAGGTCGTGGCCCTGTCCGTGATCGGCTACGCCTCCGCAGCCGTCTCCCTGGGAACGGCCGCCACTCTCACTACCGCCGAGACGAGCTCGCTCGGAGCCGCCGCGGGGACGGCCGCCGAAAAAGGGCTCCTCGGTGCCGTGGGCGCCCTGGCCGGCAAGGCGGGAGAGGTCATCCGAGCTCTTACAAGAAGAGATTCGGAGCTCCCCGAGATCACCAGCAGTGACCTCGAGAGCGCCCTCAAGACCGGAGTCACCACGGCCCTCCTTCCGAATTTCGGCAACAAAGCCGTTTCGGCCATTACCGGCGGACTGTTGAAAGGCTTCTTCAAAGGAGCAACGGAAGAGGATACGACCCCACCGCCACAAGCCTGCCACGACGGCTCCGAGCAGACCCAGAGCTGCCAGTAGCCCGTGGGGCGACGGATCCTCCGACCCGCTGCGGGGGATCCGTCGAGCCCGGTTCCTGGGGTCGCGGCTCGGGTACCGGCCGAGCCCGGGACGACGATCGGGTCGATGCGGGCGGCACGCCGCGCCGGCCCGTAGGCGGCCGAAGCAACGCCGGCCGGGTCCTGGGGAGAGGGTTCGCCGACTGGGCGATCTCCGCCATAGCTTCGAAGCGGAGCGAGGGATGGGAAATGGAAGCGAGCTCCCTCAGGCCAGGAGCTCGCGGAAGGCCCGGATCGTCTGCTCGATACTTTCGTCGTCGATCTGGTAGTGGGTCACCGCGCGGATCCGTCCGTGGCCGAGCTCGGCCATGCGCACGCCCCGCTCCTGCAGGCCGCGCAGGAAGGTTTCGTTGTCGTACCTGGGATCCCGGACGCGGAAGAACACCATGTTGGTCTGCACCTCGTCCAGGTTCAGCTCGATACCGTCCATCTCGGCCAGAGCTTCGGCGAGGTGGCGGGCACGACGGTGGTCCTCGGGCAGGCGCTCGACCGAGGTCTCGAGGGCGATGATGCCGGCGGCGGCGACGATCCCCACCTGGCGCATGCCGCCCCCGAGCATCTTGCGCAGGCGGCGGGTGTCGTCGACGAAGCTTTCGCCGCCGACCACCATAGAGCCGATCGGAGCCGCCAGGTTCTTGGACAGGCAGAGCTGCACGGAGTCGGCGTAGCCGGCCACGGTGGCGACCGGCACCCCGGAGGCCAGGGCGGCATTGAAGATGCGGGCGCCGTCGATATGCACCGGCAGGGAGAGCTCGTCGGCGAGCTCCCGCACCGAGACCAGGTAATCGAGCGGCAACACCCGACCGCCGCTGCGGCAGTGGGGATTCTCCAGGCAGATCAGGCCCGCACGCGCCATCTGGAAGTCCGTGGGGTCGCGCACGGCAGCGCGGAGATCGTCCAGGGCCAGGCGTCCGTCGGCCTGGGTGGGGACGGGATGCAACACCACTCCACCCACGATCGACACGCCACCGGCCTCGTAGTGGTAGAGGTCCGACTCGTCGCCGACCAGGACCTCGAAACCTCGCGGGCAGTGGGCCAGCACGCTGGTCAGGTTGGCCATCGTGCCGCTGGGCATGAAACAGCCGGCTTCCATGCCCAGGAGATCGGCCGTCATCTGCTCGAGGCGGTTGACGGTGGGATCTTCGCCGTAGACGTCGTCGCCGACGACGGCTGCGGCCATCGCCCGGCGCATCTCTTCGGTCGGATGGGTGACAGTATCGCTCAGGAAATCGATCATGGAGAGACTCCGATGGGTTCGATGGGATCCTCGCGGCGGCCGTCGGCGCTGCCGAGAAGGACGGCTCGGGAGCCCCGCGGCAGGACTCCCCAGGCACGAAGCTTGCGCAGAGCCGCCAGCGGCGCGGCGGAGCAGCGTTCGAGGGCGATGCCCCGGTTGACCAGCTCGACCTGCGCCGCATTCGCCGCGGCGTCGCCGACGTCGATCGCCAGGCCGCCGCTGGCGCGGAGGGTAGACACCGTCTGCCAGGTAACCGTAGGCCCGGCGATGGCCGCCTGGTCGGTGCTTCCCGGAAACGTGGCGCGGTAGTCCTCTTCCCCGCTGAGAATGCGCTCTGCGCGTACGAAGGGCTCGATGGCGATCATTTTCGGCAAGGGCTCGAGCTCGGCTTCCCGGAGCCCTTCCCAGATTCCCCACAGCAGGTCGCCCCGAGCCGTGGGCACCAACACGGCGTCGGGAGGGCTCTCCGCCAGGTCGGCGGCGATCTCGTGGCCGATGGTCTTGTACCCCTGGACCCCGAAGGGATTGCTGCCCACGGGCGGGGTGAGGTAGTTGGTCGCCGGGTACCCTTCACCGGCCCGGACGACTTCCGCGACCCGCTGCCAGCGCTCGGGGCCGGTGGCGACCACTTCGAGGTCGGCCCCGAGCTCGAGCATGTCTCGCTCCCAGGTGCCGCTCAACCCCCTCTTGGTCCAGATGGTGCAACCGAGACCGGCACGACCGGCAAACGCCGCCAGGGCGACCCCGGCATTGCCCGACGAAGCCGCAACCACCCGCGAGCAACCCAGCATCTGCGCGCGAGCGACCACCAAGGCGGCCATGCGATCTTTGTGGGAGCCGGTCGGATTCCGCCCCTCGGCCTTGATCCACACCCCGTCCATCGCCAGCTCCTCGGCGATCGCCGGCAGGCCCAGCAGCGGCGTGCCACCCTCGGCGAGGTCGGGCCCACCGAGCAGCGGCAGGCGTTCACGCGCGGGGGTCTCGGGTGCATAGGTGGCCACCAGGCTCGACGCGTGCCCTCGGGCAGCGCAGGTCGGGCAACCCTCGTGGTAGTCGCCGACCGGGAATTCCTCGTCGCAACGCAGGCAGGAGAAACCTCGTAGAGCCGGGTGGAGGCGCGGCTCCATCAGTCTTTCCCCAGGGTTTCGTCCACCGCCCGGCGCCGCGCCGTGTCGGCGGCCTCCCAGCGGCCGAGAGCGGCTCGCAGCCAGGCGGCGTCGGCGTCGAGCTCGTGCTCGGCGGCGGCCAGGGCGTCGCGGGTAGAGCGGGCGCCCGGGCCGCCGCCGTATTCGTAGCGCTGAGCCCAGGCCAGGGGTGTGTCCGGTACCTCGCCCGGAGGCATCTGGGCGGCCACGGCTGCGTAGGGCGAGGTACCGTTTTCCAGCGCCTCGGACACCGCCGCGCCGAGCTCGTGGTGGACCTGACGGAAGGGGGCACCCGTCGCCTGGGCCCGGGCATCGGCCACGGCGGCGGCGATCACGGTTCCCTCTTCCATGCTGCGGGCCATGCTCTCCGGGTTGGGCTCGGCAGCATGGACGATCAGGGCCATCAGGCGCGCGGCTTCGTCGAAGTCCCGCAGCCCGTCTTCGAGCCCGCTCAGGGCCTCGGTTCCGACCTCCACCGAGTTCGAGAACGGCGTGCCCTGCATGGTCGCCACGGCGTTCACCCACTGCCCCACCCCTCGAGTGGCCCGGCCCTTGATCATCTCCAGCAGGTACGGATTCTTCTTCTGCGGCATCATCGACGAGCCGCCGGCGAGCTCGTCCGGCAGGGTGAAGAACGAAAACTCCCGGGTGGTCCAGAGCTGGAAGTCCTGAGCCAGGCGGGTGATGTGCATGCCCGAGATCGAGACCGCGGCCAGCAGGCGGAGAGCCAGGTCGCGACTGGCCACGGCGTCGAGAGCCGAGCGGCAGGTGCCGCGGAAGCCGAGCAGCTCCGCGGTGTGCTCGGGGCGGATGGCCACGGTCGTGCCGCCGCCCGCCCCGGCGCCCATCGGCGAGGTGTCGAGGGAACCGAGCAGCTCCTGCAGGGCCTCCTGGTCGCGACGCAGGGCCCGCTCGACCCCGAGCAGGTAGAAGGCGAAGGTGCCCGGCAGGCCGGGCTGGAACTGGCTGTAGACCGGCATCGCCAGGTCTCGTGCTCCTGCCGCCCGACGCACCAGCACCGAGCGCAGGCGCCAGAGGCCGCGGTAGACCCGGGTGAAGGACTCGCGCAGGCGCAGGCGGAAGAGGCAGGCGTTGATATCGTTGCGGGACCGCCCGAGGTGGGTGATGCCCCCGAGATCGAGACCGAGGCTCTCGATCAGGGCGCCTTCGTAGAGCAGGTAGGTGCCGCGCGGCGCGACGCTGGTCGCTAGGCCCTCGAGCTCACCGTCCTGCAGCTCCCGAATGGCACCGAGCACGGCCTTCAC
Organism: uncultured Thermoanaerobaculia bacterium; assembly: GCA_964565225.1. Classification (GTDB taxonomy): domain Bacteria; phylum Acidobacteriota; class Thermoanaerobaculia; order Multivoradales; family J023; genus CAZMEL01. Next base: position 26,997 of record CAZMEL010000057.1, read on the forward strand.
CGACGCTTCCGGCAGCAGCTTCTCCGAGCGCAACATGAGGAGATGGGCCTCGTCGATCGCCGCCAGGCGGCGCAGCTCCCACCGTCGACGTTCCGGCGCCGGGGGTTTGCGCACGATCTTCATCGCCTCGGGGTGCAGGGTGCGACGCAGGCGGCCGGTGCCCTCTCCGCCGTCTCCGGCAGTCTTCCCTTCCAGGGCCGAGACCTCGACCACGAAAGCATCTCGCGCCGCCTCCGCCCGCTGGCGGCTCTCCTCGGGCGTCTGCCCGAAGGCGATCACATGGCCGATCCGATCGCGAAAGCTCCCCTCGCGCACCAGCTCGTCGCCGGGCTTCGCCTTGGCGAAGACATCGGCGATTCCCTCACCCGCGACCGGCGGGGTGATCACCTCCAGCCGCCCCGCCTGCTCGGGGATCACGAAGGCGATCGAAGCCGTGCGAGCCAGCCCGGGCTCGAGCGCCGCCACGCGCCCGAGGAACGTGTCGAGCACGGCCTCGAGCACGTCGATCCCGAGGGCCTGGTCGATCAATACCGGAATCATGCCTCCGGCCAGGCGCGGGTTGATCTCGATCACCACCGGCTCCCCGTCGCGCAGGCGCAGCTCCGTGTGGGTCGGGCCGAAAGTCATGCCCGTGGCCTCGAGGGCAGCGCGCACGGTGGCTTCGATCCGCTCGGCCAGGTCGGGATCCAGGGGTGCGGGGAAATCGTGTCCGACCTCGAGGAAGTGAGGCGCCGGCCCCAGGTGTTTGGCGGTGATCCCGAGGCGCCGGATGCCGTCTTCGGCGCCCAGCATCTCGGCCGACACCTCGTCGCCTTCGACCAGCTCCTGCACCAGCACCACCGGCTCGACCTTCAGGCCGCGTTCGTTCTCGGTCGCCGCGAGCAGCTCCTCGATGTGCGCCTCGAAGGTCGAGCGCTGCCGGTGCAGCCGTACTCCGAGGCTGCCGGTGCCCGACGCCGGCTTGACCACCACCGGGCCGTTCTCCCGCTCCCATGCTTGCCGGGCGTGCTCCATCCGGGTCACGCGGTAGGTCCGCGGCAGGGAGACTCCCGCGGCTTCGAGGCTCCGGAAGAGGCGCCACTTGTCGCGACAGGTGGCGATCGCCTCGGGGCTCGCGCCGGGCAGGTCCCGAGCCCGAGCAACCCGCGCCGCCATCTCCAGGTAGTACTCCGACGACGACAACACGGCCGCCAGGTCCCGAGCCCCTTCGAGGGCGCGGAGGATCGCCTCTGCATCGCTGGTGTCGACCACCCGCGGATGCAACATCAGCTCGCGCACAAAGGGATAACGCTCTGGGTTCTGGCTGAGGAACCAGACGTCGTAGCCCCGAGCGAGGGCCTTGCGGGCGAGCACTCGACCGGTGCCGGTGGTATTGCTCTCGAGGAAAGCGACGGTGGCCATCAAGCAGCGTCCTCGGGAATCGAGCGGCCGGCCAGCTCCTCGAAGCTGCGCCGGTTCCAGGTCAGGTAGCTCCAGGGCGGAGTCGCTCGTTCCAGGGCGTCGATCTCCAGCGGGCCGGCGGTGGGTACCTCGCAGTACACGTCCTTCTCCCGGAGCCAGGCGTCGTCGAAGATCGTGTCCTGGTAGCGGTAGCCCTCGTCCGGGCAGATGAAGACCACCGTGCGCTCGGGATGGCGCTGGTGGATCCACCGCGCCACCTGGTAGGCGGCCCCGGAGGTCGGCCCCTGGAAAAGGGCGTGGCGGCGATGGAGCTCCCGGGTGTGGTGGAAGGCATCGGCGGCGCCTACCCAGTGGATCTCGTCGTACAGAGGGTGCAGGAGGTTGCGCGGGTAGATGGAGTTTCCCAGGCCGCGCAGCACCCGCCGATCGTTGGGCAAGCCGAAGAGCACGCTGCCGAACGTGTCGACCCCGACCAGCCGCAGGGCGAACCGCTGGCGCAGCAGCTCCGTGATGCCGCAGGTCGAGCCGCCGGAACCCACCGTGCCCACCAGGGTGAAATCTTCCCCGACGGTCTCGTGCAGCTGGTCGGCGACGATCCGGTAGGCCTCGCGATTCTCGGGGTTGTGGTACTGACTCGGCCAGAAGGCGCCGGGATGCTCGGCCAGGTGGCGCTTCACCTCGGCCAGGCGCAGCACCTGGAGATTGCCGGCCGAGTGCGACTTCGAGACGATCCGCACCTCGCCCCCGAGATCTTCGAGGCGGCGGCGCAGGGAGTCGTCGATGGCCGGATCGCTGACGATCACGAAAGGGATCCGGTTTTCGGCACAGACGATCCCGAGCCCGAGCGCGTAGGTGCCGCTGGACGTCTCCACCAGGCCGGACTCGGGGGTCAGGCGCCCCTCGCGGACCGCCTTCTCGACCACGTGCTTCGCCGGCAGCAGCTTCATCAGCCGGAACGAGGCCGCGATCAGACCTTTCTCGATCTCGATCAGCTGAGGACGACACATGGCATCGGATTGCCGGGCGAAGGTACCCGGCGTCGCGGGAGCTTCGAGCACCGGACTCATGGGATCGCCCCGTCGAGCAGCAGCTCATAGGTCGCCAGGGCCTCCGGCAGATGCTCGCGGAAACGGCGAGGGAATTGCGCGAGCTCCAGGACCCGCTCTTGCGGCGGCAACACACCGGTGCTGGCACCCACCCGGGCATACCAGTTGGCGTGCCGCTCCAGGGCACCCGGCGGCAGCGCGCTGCTCGCCTCCCATTGCAACATGCCGTCTTCGTAGTCGAGCCCCAGGCGGGGGCAGAGATGCCGCAACGTCGCCTCGGGATCGGCCCGGAACCGGGTAGTCTCGACCACCGCGAAGTCGAGCCCGAGGCGCCGACAGAGGTCGGCCTGGTGGGCGAAATCCGTCCAGCCGGTACGGAAGAGCGGAAAGACGCCTTCCGTGAGCAGGTCGTCGAGCTCGGAGTAGTCCTTGGCCTCGATCGCGGCTCGGGCTCGATCCCGATCCACCTCCGTGGTGGCCGGATCCTCGATCAGGTCGGTCAGCACCATGCGTACGCGCGATTCGACGGTCAGCAGCGGCGAGCGAGCCAGGAAGAGGGTCGGGGTGGCGCAGTGGCGAAAGAAACACTCGGCGACCGCCAGCTCGCGAAACTGAAACGTCATCTCCTTGATCAGCCCCCCGGGAGCCAGGTCCGCGAGCTCGTCGAGCACCGACTGCAAGGAGGTGTCTTCGTACGAGAAGAGCCCGCAGGGCTCGTGGTGGTACTTGCGGATGCTCGAGTGTTGCTGCATGGCCTGCGCGAAGGCCGTGGAAGCGCTGCGAGGCGGCGACACGATCAGGATCGGGCGAGTCTCCGCCAACCGTTGCGCGAGCTGGCCGAGGAGCTCGGGTTCGGCAGAGCTCGACGAGGCCACGGCCAGAGGGGGTGATTCAGCAGTTGTCACGTTGAGGCTCCTGCAATTCGGGCAGAGGGTAACAAATTCTCGGGCCGGCGTCGGTCCCCACCTGGTCGTGATGGGGCGGCGCCGACCCCTACGTTCTCGAGCACGGATCAGGATTGTGGCGACAGAGGGATCGGGGCCTCGGCCGGAAGGGGATCCCAGCCGATGGGTGGCACATGCTCCGGCACCATCGTAGAGAGCTCCAGCATCTCGAAGCCCCTGGCCGCGACTTCTTCGACCACATACCCCCGGGCCTGCCGATGGTTCTCGGAGTCGTCGAAGAGCAGGCCCAGGCACGGGCCGCTGTGGGTCACCACGACCCCCAGCGCCCCCGAATCCTCGCGCAGCCGAAGCATCGTCTCGAGGTGTTGCTTCGGATTGCGCACCTGGTTCATCTCCGAGCTGCGAGTCGCGATCTCCCCCAGAGACCGAAGATCCTGGCGTTCCACCGCTTCGATGGTGCGATCGAGAAGCCCCTCGTACTCCTTGCGTTCGGGCTCCGAGTAGTCGAACGAACGCCGATTGTAGGCCACCGTATCGACCATGCCCCCCTCGTCGATCGCCACCACGTGGAGCGGTCGCTCGAACAGGCCCAATCGTTGGTGCAGCTCCACCCTCCGGTGGAAGAACGAAACGAGCTCGGGGTACATCACACCGTCCGTGGGCTCGATATCTCGCAACAGGTGCAGCAGAGTCTTCTCCTCCACCGGGCTGCGGAAGGAAGAGAAGATCGCCCGAGCCGTGGCGACGAGATCTGCCGAGGAGCTGGCCAATCCCTTCCCCTCCGGCAACTGACTCTGCACCTCGATCCGCCCACGGACGGGAAACCCGAGTCGCTCCAGCAACATCCGGGCGAGCCGGGCCGTCTTGACCTTGCGGGTGGGATGCACTTCGAGGTCCCTGTGCTCGGGCTCGGCCCGAAACGAGACCTTGGAAAATCGGCGGATGGGCAGGGTGACCAGAAAATGACTGTCGTCGCCGGGCAGGGCTCCTTGCAACAGCTCACCGAAGGTGCCGTTGGCGACGCCGACACCAGCGATGGATGAGACCGAGGTCTCGCAACTTTCCCGTGACATAGAATAAGCGACTCCTATAGACAAAGAGATCTCATGGATGCCTTTGGCTCTCCACAGATGGGCGTGGAAAAACCGTGGCCAGTCGAGAAGACAAAGCTCCGCAGGTCATGGTCGCTCGAGCACACAACCTGCAACGAAATGGAACTCCCAAAGCCTATCGCTCTGCCCATTCCTGTTCAACCTTCCCTCGGCACCATCCTGTATTCGCGCTCCAGAGACAGGCAGATCGGGAAGATGAATCCGTAGATAAAATAGATTCTCTCTACGAAAGATCTGCAAGCCAGCCAGTTTTCTTGGATTCTCTCGACCGGCAAATCTTTCTTCGCCAGTCCTGGCCGGGGAGGTTGCACCGGAGCCTCGACTTCGCAGAGCCGTGCTCCGGCTTCGAGCCCGAGCTCTTCGAGGACGTGCTCGTGACCGAAGACGACCTCGGGATGATCGACATTCCCGGCTCCGCTCCCAACCACGACGGCGAATGGACGGACATCGTGCTCGACGTCAGCCTTCTCGTCTTCGAGCTCGGAGGTTTCTTCGGCGACGGCTTCGAAACCGGCGACACTTCCGCCTGGTCGCTGGTCGAGCCCTGATCACCCGACGCACCGCTTGTTGCACCCGCCGGATTCCGCACCCGCTCCTCTTCCTCGAAAAAACCTTTTCAAGACTTCGATACAGCCCGGATCGGTCTGTATCGAATGCCCCGAGCTCTCCGGGCCGAACCTCACCCTTTTCTACAGCGCAATCTGCCGGCAAAAACCACCAATCTTTTTCAATCTTTTTCGAGCCTGGTTTTACAGAGAAAAAGTTATCGAATCTCCACTCTCGGGTCCGTCTAAACGTTTGACACAAGACCTCGCAAGGTTCCCTGATCGATCGAAGCTGGCCAGCACGAGCCGGAGCCATTGCGAGGTATTGGAATGGAAGAACAGACGAACAAAACGACCCGTGGGCTCGAGCCCCAGGCTCGAGGTAGGAGACATCATGTCGACAGAACGCAAGACGACCGATCGCAACTTTTTGTTCCCGACCCTTTGGCTGGTGCTGGCGAGCTGGATCCTGGGAGGTGGCGTGGCCCTGGCGGACCCGCCCGAGAGCGAGGAAGGGGAGATCGAAATCGAGATGGATGGCCTGTGGGGAGGCGGAGACGAGCAGTCGGTGCAGGCTCCGTCGCCCATGGTGCGCTCTCTCTGCCGGCGTTTGTCCCGGGACGACCACGGCGACTTCTGGCCCTGTGCAACACGGCTCACGCCCGGTCTCGAGCTGGTGGCGGCGCTCGGTGACTCGAACGGGATGGACCGCGACCTCTTCACCTTCCAGCTCGGAGTGCCCGGAGACGGCCGCAAGCATTCGGTGGGGCTCGCCCTCGCCGCCCAGACCGAGGTCGAGCTGCGACTGCGCTCGGCCGGTGGCTTCCTTCTCGAGCCGGAAACCCGGCCGTTGGTGCCCGGGAGCGATTCCGTGGCCCGATTCCGGGGGCTCCTCTCCGGCACCTACTACCTGGAAGCAACCGGAAGGGACGGAGGCGCCGGCCTGTACGCCCTACGCCTCGATACCCGCAGCGAGTGAAGCGCGAGCGCGTAGGAACCCTTCGAGGCGCTCCCTGGCGAGCCGGCTCGGCAGGGAGCCGGCCCCTCGGACCTCGCGGATCCGCCGTTCGGCCGCCGTGAGCAGCCCCTCGGCCTCGTCGAACCGCCCCTGGCGGGTCCGCAGCTCGCCGAGGATGCTTCGGGCCACGGCCGCCTGCCAGCCGCCGGGGTATGCCGCGTCGAAGGTTTCGAGGGCGAGAGCCAGCAGCTCTTCCGCTCGTTCGGGGTCTTCGCCGAGCAGGACCGCCGCGAGGTTGGCGC
>CAZMEL010000058.1:0-32698 GCA_964565225.1 uncultured Thermoanaerobaculia bacterium
CAGCGAGAGGTGATGCAATTACCCCCGAATGTGAAGTTATTTCTGCGCCGACCCTTATCTACGAATCGCCTGTCCGAGATCGTCGCAGGCGCGGTCGATCGCCGAGTCCACTGCCGATTCCCACCGAGCCGCCGCGTTGCCGCCATTCGCGGTGTCGAGCGCGGGGAAGAGGATACCCCGGGAGGAGCTCACCAGCCCCCCTTCGAGCGAGCCACCGGGCCCGGGGACGAAGCCGCGGACGGCGTCGTGGGCGCTGGCTCCCTGGGCTCCGTACCCGGGAACCAGGAAGAGGGAGCTCGGGAGTCGTTCCCGCACCGACTCGCTCTCCCCGGGATAGGTCGCACCCACCACCACTCCGAGGTTGGACCAGCCGGTCTCGGGGCCACGCAGGACCTCCGCCCTCTCCGCGAGGGACGAGGCGACCGTGGCAAAGAGAGAGGCTCCGCCATCGAGAGTGCGGTCTTGAAAATCCCCCGAGCCCGGATTGCTGGTCTTGGCGAGAACGAACAGCCCCTTGCCGTGCTCGTCGGCCCGGCGCAAGAAAGGCTCCAGGGAGTCCAGGCCCAGGTACGGATTGAGGGTCAGGGCGTCGGCCGGGAGTGGGGATGCCGGCTCCAGGTAGGCACCGGCATAGGCATTGGCGGTCGAGCCGATATCGCCTCGCTTGGCGTCGAGGAGCACCAGGAGCTCGAGCTCCCGAGCCCGCCCGACGAGGGTCTCCAACGCCTGCAGCCCCCTCCAGCCGAGGCGCTCGAAAAAGGCGATCTGGGGTTTGACCACCGCCACCCGGCCGGGTAGGCGGTCGAGGATCGCCAGGAGGAAAGAGGTCACGACCCGGCTGGTCTCGGGAGCGGCCGGGTCCAGGTCTCCGCCGCCGAAGATCTCCGGGATCAGGTTCAGGTGGGGATCGAGCCCGACACAGAGAGGGTGGCCGAGGTCGCGAGAGCGAGTGACGAAGAGGTCCGCGAAGTGAGGTTGCATGGGAACGAATTCTATGCGCAAACCATCGCCGGAGCCATTAAACAATAAAGAATTTTCATTTGCATTATCAATGCTAAGCAAGTCCATTCTCAAAGTTGAGATCTACTCCCCTGCCTAGACAGGTCATGCCTTTCATCCTTTTTCTCGGATTTCGCAACTTTTCTCTCCCAGGGCAGCAGCTCTCTCATAAAGACATGGCAATAACTCTGGGCATCAACTTGGCCCGGTTCTTGCTATGACTTGAAACATCTGAAGTCAGGGAAGTCTTTCACGGTTCAAATCCAATCCTTGTGGGACTCATCGGGCCTTCCGGAAGAAGGGCCCTCAGTGATCGTCTGTTCCCTGGCAAACCGTGTTGGTCCATCGATCAGTGACCTGAAGGAGTACAAAAGATGCAGTTGCGGAGACCTCTCGAGAATTTCCTTCGCGCGACCCTTGCGGTCGGCGCGGCAACCGTGGTGATCAGCCCTGCCTGGGCGATCGATCACGATCACGACAAAGCCGCGGGCAACCGCAACTACGACGCTCGAATCGAGGCCAACAACAGCTTTGCCGCCATCGAGCCCACCCCCCTCCAGCGGCAGGCCCTCGACGCCCTGCATGCCGAGGTTCCCGAGCTGGGCGTGACGTTCGACGAAACCACCGGCGTCACCCGCTCGATCTACAACCAGACCGGCTACCTGACCGACGGACTCAGCGCCGCCCGCGATCCGATGGAAACGGCGCTCGAATACGTCACCGGGCAGCTGCCAGCCCTCGGTATCTCCGCCGCCGACCTCTCCGACTTCGAGGTCACTGACAATGTCTTCTCCAAGGTCTCTGGCGCCACCCACATCTACCTGCGCCAGACCCATGAAGGGCTGCCGGTCTACAACGGCCAGCTGCACATCAACATCAATCGCGATGGCAAGATCATCAGCGTCAACAACGCCTTCGTGCCGAACCTGGCTTCGGCGGTGAACAGCGCCGCCCCATCGCTCAAGGCCGACGAGGCCGTGGTCGCCGCCGCGCTGCACCTCGGTGTCGATCTCAAAGCCGCTCCGGCGGTGATCGCGGGCGCCATCGGGGATCGCCAGGTCACCCGTCTCTCCGGCGACGGCCTCTCCCTCGACGCCATCGAGGCCCAGCTGATGTGGCTGCCGGTCCGTGCTGGTGACGTGCGCCTGGTCTGGAACTTCCAGATCCAGACCCTCGACTACGACCACTGGTACGACATGACCATCGACGCGCACAGCGGTGAGACCCTCACCCGCTTCGACTGGACCAACTCCGGCACCTATCGGGTCTACGAAGAGCCCGTCGAGAGCCCGATCCACACCTCGCCGCTGCCGCCCTCGGACGCCCGCTCCCTGGTGGTCAATCCCGAAGAGTCCACCGCCTCGCCGAACGGCTGGTTCTCCGGTGGTGTGATGGACGGCAACAATGTGCACGCCTGTGTCGATGCCAACGCCAACAACAGCTGCGACACCCCGCAGATCAGCTGCTCCGGCACCACCTGCGACTTTGCCATCAATCTCAATTCCGCACCCAGCGCCTCCACCGGCGCCGCGGTCACCAACCTCTTCTACTGGAACAACATCATTCACGATGTGCAGTACCAGTACGGTTTCGACGAGCCCGGTGGCAACTTCCAGGAAAACAACTTCGGCCGCGGCGGCAACGGCAGCGACTCCGTGAACGCCGATGCCCAGGACGGCTCCGGCAACTGCAACGCCAACTTCTCCACCCCGACGGATGGTGGCAACCCGCGCATGCAGATGTTCACCTGCAACCGCGCCACCCCCTCTCGGGACGGCGACTACGACAACGGCGTGATCGCCCACGAGTACGGCCACGGTGTTTCCATTCGCCAGGTCGGCGGCCCGGGCAACTCCAGCTGCCTCAACAACAGCCAGCAGGCGGGTGAGGGTTGGAGCGACTACCTCGCGCTCTGGTACACCGCCGATGCCGGCGACACCGGTCCGCAGGCTCGCGGCGTGGGCGCCTACCTGTTCAACGAGTCGGCGAACGGTGGCGGTATCCGCGACCTTCCCTACTCGACCAGCAACGCGGTCAACAACTGGACCTACGAGTCCATCAGTGGTGCCAGCATCCCCCACGGTGTGGGCTCCCGCTGGGCCCAGGTCGCCTGGGAGGTCTACTGGGCCCTCGTCGACAAGTATGGCTTCAGCGCCGACAAGTACAACGCCACTGGCGGAGCCGGCAACCAGCGCGCCATGCTCTACCTCAACGAAGGTCTCAAGAACACCGCGTGCTCGCCGACCTTCGTCGCCAACCGCGACGGCATGATCCAGGCCGCTGCCGACAACTTCGGTGGTGAGGACGTCTGCCTGCTCTGGGAGGCCTTCGCTGCCTACGGTCTCGGCACCAACGCGGTGTCCGGCGGCTCCAACAGCACCAACCCGACGAACGGCTTCAACATCCCCGCTTCCTGCGACGATCCGCCGCCGCCGTCGGACTGCCCGGCCGGCTCGATCGACTTCAACAGCCTGGCGCTGACCTCGTACTCGAACCAGAACGTCAGCAACGGTGTGTCGGTGGCCAACGGTGGCGACACCCTGCAGCTGACCGGCAACACCTGGGTGCGTTCGACCCAGACGTTCAACGTCACGCCCAACACGGTGATCGAGTTCGATTTCTCCTCCACCGACCAGGGCGAGATCCACGCCATCGGCTTCGACGCCGACGACACCCTGAACAACGCTCCGGCCCACTTCCAGTTCTACGGTACGCAGAACTGGACCGGCACCGGCAGAGCGGGTGTGGTGACCCCCGGCTACAGCGGAAGCGGCACCCAGAGCTTCAGCATCCCGGTGGGCCAGACCTTCACCGGCAACATGTTCCTGGTGTTCACCAACGATGACGATGCCGGCCCCAGCGCCAACGGCAACTTCAGCTGTGTCCGGATCACCGACGGTGGACCGCCTCCGGGTGGCTGCACGGTCGACGACGATTTCGAGGGCGGCGCCCCCGACTGGTTCAACGACGCGGCCAGCACCTGCTCCACCGGAGCCTACGTGGTCGGCAACCCGACGGCCCAGTCCGGCGGCGGCGTGACCACCCAGGTCGGCGGCTCGAACTCGGGCACCAACTCGATCTTCACCGCCACCAACACCAGCATCGGCAACGCCGATGTCGACGGCGGCAACTGCATCCTCGGCTCGCCGACCTGGTCGGTGGCCGATGCCTCCACCCTGTCCGTGGCCTACTGGCACGGTCAGCGGGATGCTGGTGACGACCCGAGCGGTGACTTCTTCCGCCTCGAGTACTCCACCAACGGTGGCTCCTCCTGGACCACCCTGCGCTCCAACGGCGACTCCCAGTCCAACGCGGCCTGGGCGACGGCGACCGCCTCGATTCCGGCGGGCTCCAACGTGGCCCTGCGGGTGCAGTGCTCCGACGGTGCCGGCCCTGGCGACATCGTCGAGTGTGGTATCGACGACGTCTCGATCTGCGACAACTGATCGAATCGTCGGCCCCCGGCTCGAGGGAAACCTCGGGCCGGTCTGTGAAAGCCTCCCGGTTCTGCCGGGAGGCTTTTTTCTTGTGTCCACTGACCCACCCGGCCGGCAAAGAGCGCGTTTACCTATAAAGGAAAGCGCGAGCCTTCCCGCTCTCTTCGTTTCATCTCGTCGTGGAGGAAAAGCCTTGGACCCGTTGAGATTCCCGGCTCGGAGACCCCCCAAGGTGCTATCCACTCCCTCACCCCGAGCCATCCCCACCCAAGAAGACCGCGAACGATTCCGGCACGGTCGGATCGCTGTCGGGCCCCGGACGCCATTCCAGGCCCGTCGCATCGATCCATCCACACTCGAGGGAGAGTGCAAGGACGTCTGATCCGATTTTTCACGCCGAGTCCCCCCTCTCTTACCGCCCTTCCCCCCGGGGCCGGTCAGCTCGGCAGTCCACTGTCCTCCCCTGCTGCCTCCCTTTCCCCCTGGGAGGCATTTTCTTTTGCAGCTCTCCGTCCTCAACCATCACCAGATCCACGGTGGAGATTCCGGACTCCATGGCGTAGCATCGAGGGCTCCGATCAACCTTCAACCGAGGCAACCCGATGAGCCCTTCCAACCCTACTGCGCAGAGCCAGTTCACGACGAGAACCACAGAGATCCTCGATCATCTGGAGACCACCGGTCAGCTCAAGAAGTTGCAGACGATCGAAGGCCCCATGGACGCCACGGTCAACCTGCGAGGCTACGGGGAGGTCGGCTGCTTCTGCTCCAACAACTACCTCGGCCTGGCCAACCATCCCGAGGTGGTCGAAGCGGGGATCGAAGGTCTCCGGCGCTACGGCGCCGGCACCGCCTCGGTGCGCTTCATCTGCGGCACCTTCGTGCCCCACGAAGAGCTCGAAGCCACCATCGCCGAGTTCCTCGGGGTCGAGGCCGCCTACACCTTCGTCTCCTGCTGGACGGCCACCGAAGCTCTTTTTCCGACCCTCTGCGAGCCCGGCGACCTGATCCTCTCCGATGCCCTCAACCACGCCTGCATCATCGACAGCATCCGCCTGACCGGAGCGATCAAGAAGGGGGTGCACCGCGGAGTCTACCGACACAGCGACCTCGACTCCTTGCGCGAGAAGCTCCAGGCGGCCCGCGACAATCCCGAGGTCACCGGCGTGATCTTCGTGATCACCGACGGTGTGTTCTCCATGGAGGGGGACATCGCCAAGATGAAGGAGCTGCGGGAGATCTGCAACGAATTCGGCGCCCTGCTCTGTGTCGACGATTCCCACGGCACCGGGGTAATGGGGGCCACCGGACGCGGCACCCACGAGCACTGCGGCCTGGCCGGCGCCGAGATCGACCTCTTCACCGGCACCCTGGGCAAGGCCCTCGGCGGTGCCGCCGGCGGCTACATCGCCGGTACCCGCGCAGCGATCGAGCTCATCGTCCAGCGCGGCCGCCCCACTCTCTTCAGCAATGCCCTGCCGGTCACCGTCGCCTGCTCCGCCCGCAAGGCGATCCAGGTGCTGATGAACGAGCCCCAGCGGGTCGAGAAGCTGCGCCACAATGTGGCCTACGCCCGCGAGGGCATCCGCAAGGCCGGCTTCGAGGTGCTCGAGTCCCCCACCGCCATCTGCCCGATCATCGTCGGCGAGACCGCCCGCGCCATCGCCCTCTCCAACCGCCTGCTCGACATGGGCTCCTTCGTGATCGGCTTCGGCTACCCCGTGGTTCCCGAGGGCACCGCCCGCCTCCGGGTCCAGATCTCCGCCGCCCACGAGACCTCCCACCTCGACGAGCTCGTCGGCAGCCTCACCCGGCTCAAGGCCGAGCTCGACTGAGGAAAAGGCTACCGCTCAGTCGCAGAAATGCCAGGAAGCTCTTCGTCGTAACGAACCCCGAGAGCAAACAATCCACCCATCTCGTGACGTCCATCCAATCCGAACGCAGCGAGGTGATGCCGGAGGATGTGCTGAGCGCAGAGCCGCGCGCGATACGAGGTCTCGGTACCGGAATCGAACGACTCCCCGCCGATGGCTTCGAGAGCGGTGATTCTTTCCGCTGGACGGCGGCACAGCCGTAGAGAAAGGCTCTCTGCGAAAAGGATAGACTCTTTCTTTGGCCCTCCACCGGGCGCTGACAACGTGTCGGCTCACGGTGGACCCTGGGGCTCTCGGCAGATTTCGACTCCCGGGAAAGCGCGACCATCTCCGACCCCAACCCTGCCCGAGCCTCCAGCGGAAACTCGCCATGGCGATGGCTCCGCCGGCTCGTCCTGTTCCTCGTTGCCCTGCCGCTGCTGTATCTCCTGGCGGCCAATCTCTTCCTGCTCCCCGAGCTGGGGCCCCTGGTTCTCAACCGCAAGCCGCAGAAGTCCCTGATGGGCTGGGACCGCGCCTGGACTCTGGTTCCGGGTAGGGTCGAGGTTCGAAACTTTCGTATCCGCGGCACCCAGAAGTCGGCCCGCTGGTACCTGGAAATCGATTCGGCACGTCTCAGCGTGCGGATTCTCTCGCTGCTCTCCAGGCGGTTCGAAACCGAGTGGATCGAGGCCGAGGGAGTGGTGTTTCGCCATGTTCTGCAACCCGATCCCGGCGAGGAGCATCCGCTTCCGGAGGCCCTGCCTCCGATTCCGAATCTCCAGGATGTTCCGCGACAGGATCCGGAGCCACGCGCCCCCCCCGAGTCTCGCTGGACCCTCGAGCTCCGGGGCATCGATGTACGGCAGATCCGGGAAATCTGGCTCGACGCCTACCACTTCGCTGGTGAGGGCCGAGCGCGAGGGCAATGCCAGTTCGTGATCCGGGGCCCCTTCCAGATGCAGCAGGCCGAGATCGAGCTGCGTGGCGACCTTTCCTCCGGCAACAAAACCGTGGCCGAGAAGGTGGAGCTCACCGGAGAGGCTCGGTTCCACCCCTTCGTCTTCCGCGAGCACAAGGGCCTCGACTCCTTGCGTTTTCTCGACGCGGAGGCCAGGATCTCTACTTCCCGGGCATCCATCGGAATTCTCGATCACTATTTTCGGAGCGCGGAGTGGCTGGCCCTGGCCGGCACCGGCCGGATCGCAGCCGAAGGAGTGATGCAACGCGGAGAGCTCTTGCCCGGCACCTGGATCGAGGCCGAAGACGGTGAATTCGAGCTCGACTACCTCGACTTCCGGGCCACCGGCGAGGGCCGGCTCTCGGGGCGGGTCGAGGAAGGGGCGGAGGCACCCCGGGCGGTGATGGAAGCACGCCTCTCGACCTTCGACCTGCGCCGCCAGGGTGCGAAGACTCCACACATCCGCGGATCGGGTTTCGAGGTGCGCGCCTCCAGCCCCGGAACGGACCTGGTGAATCCTCCGACCGACTTCGAGGCCAGCATCGATCTTCCGACCTCGGAGATCATCGACCTGACCGCGTACAACACCTACATCCCCGACAGCTCGGGCTTTCGTTTCGAATCGGGCAAGGGAACCCTGGAAGGCCACCTGGAGCTCTCCACTCTGACCGATTCCGGGCAGGGCCACCTGTTGCTCCGGGGAAAACGGGTGGCGGCCACCCTGAGCGGGATGAGGATCGTCGGCGACGTGACGCTGCGCAGCCGGCTCACCGACGCCGACCCGGAATCTCGCCGTTTCGACCTCTCCGGCAGCCGGCTCGAGCTGAAACAGGTGCTGATCGAGGAGCCGGGGACCGGGGAGGCCAGGTATTGGTGGGCCCACTTCGATCTTCCCGAGGGAAAGGTACGGCTGGGGCACCCGCTCGAGCTCGAAGCGAGGCTCATCGCGAGGCTCCGCGATTCTCGGCCCTTCGTGGCCCTGGTGGCCCAGAGGAAACCCTTGCTACGCTGGATGCGGCCGATTCTCGAAGTCGAAGACCTCGACCTTCGCAGCGGATTCGAGCTGTCCCGCGATTCGGTGACCATCACCGGCCTCGAGCTGACCGGCGACGGGCTCGAGATTCTCGCCGATCTCGAAGTGGTCGGTCGCGAGCCCTCGGGAGTCGTCTTCCTCCGCCGCGGTCCTTTCTCGGCATCCCTCGCCCTCGAGGACGGCGAGTCGGAATGGAAGATCTTCGGCGCACGCAAGTGGTTCCGCAGGCGCTCGGACGCGGCTTTCCAGGACTGATGCCGGCTCTCGACGACCTCCCCCTCCCGGGTCACACCTTCCGCCCGTGGTGGTTTGTGGGAGAATAGAGCTCCCTTCGCCCCGCCACCACCGAGCTCGACTCTGGAGAAGCCATGTCCGAGACACCGACCGAGATCGCTCTCCGAAGATCTACGTTCGTCGCCGGGCTCCTGACCGCCCTCACCGTCTGCTCTCCCGGCGGCGCCGACGCCACTCCTCTCGGCAGCGAGATCCAGATCAACCAGACGACCCTCGGCAGCCAGCTGGCGCCCCATGTCGACGCCAGCCCGGGTGGAGGATTTCGCGTGGTCTGGCACAGCCGGTTCTCTCCCGGTGACGACTCGGACTCTTTTTCCATCCTGCACCGCGAGATCGACAGCGAGGGCTCGCCGGTGGGCAACGAGCAGCAGGTCAACCTGGTGACGACCTACGCCCAGCGAAACGCCAGGATCTCGAGCCGGGCCGATGGCTCTTTCATCGTGCAGTGGAGCTCGATCGTGCCCGGAAACAAGGGCCCGGTCACCGCATTGAAGGCCCGGCCGTTCGATGCCTCCGGCACCGGGGCCGGCACCGAGTTCCAGGTCGACATCGTGCCCAACATCTACACCACGATCACCCAACACGATGTGGCCGCAGCCGCCGAGGGCCAGTTCGTGACCGTTTCGAGCGACTTCTACAACAACTCCGTGAGCCCCTACCAGAGCACGCTCCAGAAGAAACGATTCGACGCCGACGGCAACCAGCTCGAGTCGACCACCCTGGGCGACTCCAGCTTCGCGTTCTTCTACAGCGAGATCGATGGCAACGAAGACGACGGCTTCGTGATCGCCTGGATGGAGGCCGACTACCTGGTCAGCCAGTACTCGACCGCCGAGGCCCTGCGCCTGGATGCCGACGGTGTCTCGCTGGGCTCCGGTTTTTCCCTCCATCCGAGCCTCCAGTTCGCCGGAGGCGATTCGATCGATGTCGCGACGATACCGGACGGCGAATTCGTGGCCGTGTGGAACGGCTACGAGGCGTTCTACGGTTTCTCTACCGACATCTACAGCCGTCGCATCGACACTATGGACGCACCCGACGCCGCGGGACCGACCCGGGTCAACATCTTCACCTCCTCGTTCGACACGTCTTCCCGTCTGGCCCGGGCGGGGGACGGCTCGTTCCTGGTCGTTTGGTCGACCCATAGCCCTCCCGGAGACGAGGAGCGAGGCATCCGCGGTCGATTCCTCGCGCCCGACGGGACTCCCCGCGGCGAAGAATTTCGGGTCAACACCTTCACCACGGGAAATCAGCTGGGCCCCGAGGTCGAGGTCTCGGACGACGGCAAGACCTTCCTGGTGGTCTGGTACACCGAATCCGGCCCGGGCTCCGACACCGACGACTTCAGCATCAGCGGCCAGCGTTTCCAGATCGGCGGTATCTTCGCCGATGGTTTCGAGTCGGGCGACACGACCCGCTGGTCGACCAGCAGTCCCTGAGCCCACTCTCCTTTCGCCGCCTCCCAGCCCGCCGACCCCTCTCTTAGGGACCGAGCCGGCCGGTGTCCCTCGTGCCTGGCTCGGATCTTGCTGCAACCAGAGATCTTTCGACGGTCCGACTCGGGCCGGACCGTGCCTTGCGGGATTCTGGCTTCGGATGCCGATCAGCGCGTCCACAGGAGAGGACAGAGATGGTTACATTTGTCACTTTGTTCCTGAGCCTGGTCACGGGAGCCCACCCGGTGACCGTGGCAGTGGGCGATCCGGTAGTGGCGGTCGAGCTACGGCTCGACGGCAAGACCCTGGGGACCTTGCGGGGAGAGCCCTACAGCCTGGTCTGTGACTTCGGTCCCGACCTCTCACCCCACGAGCTCCTGGCCATCGGCTACGACCGGGACGGGAGCGAGGTGACCCGCCAGCAGCAGTGGGTCAACCTGCCCACCGCCCGCACCTCTCTCGACATCCTGCTCGAAGACGCTCCCGAGGGCCTCCCACGGACGGCCAAGGTCGTGTGGCAGACCATCGAAGGGCATCACCCCACAGCCCTGCGAGTGACCTTCGACGGTGAGCCGATCCCCCTCACCGACCCTCGATCGATCCCTCTGCCGGCCTACGATCCTTCGGAGATCCACGTGCTCGCCGCCGAGCTGGTCTTCCCGGACCTCACCCATCGCGCCGCCATCACCCTCGGAGGCACCTACAGCGAATCGGTAGAAACCGAGCTCACGGCGATCCCGGTGATCTCTCTCGGTCGCAAGCGGATCGACCGAGAGCAGATCGCCAGCTGGTTCCTACGTGGCGGCGAAGCTCTGACCGTGGCCGGCCTCGAGCATCGCCCGGCCGAGGTGATCATGATCCAGGACCCTTCCCTTCGCACCCAGAAGAAGCTCCGCTGGCTGGGCCAGGGCCTGGCCCAGATCCGCCTCACCAAGGGCATCGGCAATGTCCCCGCCGGCATCCGCCAGGGTGATTGGTTCCGATTCATGATGCCCACCGCGGAGTCGTCCGCGGAAACCGCCGTGCCGGTGGAGCTCTTTCCTCTCGGCCCCAACCTGGGCCACCTCGAGCGAGGCCTGATGGAGACCATCCTCTACCGCTACATTCCCGGCGATCCGGGGATCTGGGATCGAGCCATTGCCAACCCCCGGCTGGCCGACGCGGTGGCGATCGCCGGGCTCGCAGCCTCCCGGGCCGGGCGCCCCCGGGCCGTGGTTCTCCTCGCCGATGCCGAGAGCCCGGACTCGAGCCGTTTCGAGGCGAGCCAGGTGCGCGAGTACCTGCAGAAGCTGCGGGTGCCGCTGCAGGTGTGGTCTCCCTTCCGGGTCAAGAAGTCCACTCCACATCCCTGGGGCCCCTCGGTGGTCGAGGCTTCGAGCCCCTACCGGATGTTTCTGGCCATGGGAAAGCTCCGGGAGATGCTCGACCACCAGACCGTGGTGTGGCTCGAAGGTCTGCATCTCCCTCACCAGGTCCGGCTCGCTCCCGAGGCCCTGGAGCATCTCCGGCTGGCCGGAGCCTCTCCCGAAGGAGCCCTCGATCTCGACGTGCCCACGAACCTGGAGCCCGAGCTGGCCGAGCTCGAAAAAGCCTCCGAGGACACCGGGGAAGGGACCGCCAGCACGGTCACGGCGACCGCAGAGCTCGACAGCCCCGGCGTCGAGGAGGCGATCCTCGATCCCGAGGTGGAGCTCGCCAGCTTCGAGGACTCTCTCGAGGTCGAGGTGGTCAACGTCGATGTGGTGGTGACCGACCGCAAGGGCCGGGCGGTCACCGATCTCACCCGCGAGGACTTCACGATCTACGAAGACGGTGAGCCCGTGGAGATCACCCACTTCGTGCCTCCGCCGCCACGCCCCGAAGAAGAGCCACCGGCCCCGGCTCCACAATCCTCGGCACCGAGCGAAGAATCCTCACCCCGGGCCGAGGCATCCGCCCAACCGCCGCTGCACGTGGTGCTGTTCGTCGACAACACCCGCATGCTCACGTTTCATCGCAAGAAGATGACCCGGTCGCTGCAGGCGTTCCTCGGAGAGGATCTGCCACCCGAGACCGAGCTCATGCTGGCGACCTACAACCGCTCCCTGTACATCGACCACATGTTCACGTCCGACACGGGCCAGATCGTCGACCGGCTCGAAGGCACTCTCCGTGGGCGAGGGCCTTCGAGCAGCGATCGGCAGAATCGTCGAGACTCCGTTGCCGCGATCAACGACGTGAGCGAGAGCTTCACTGGCGCGGCCCGGAGCGGGCTCGAAGAAGACCTGCTCTCCGCCGAGTCGAGGCAGGACTCGGTGCTCGCCGAGCTCGAGGCCCAGAACCTGGAACAGCGGCAGCTCACACGCAACGTGCTCGCCGCCATGCAGCGCCTGGTCGAGAGCCTCGGTGGAGTCGAAGGACGCAAGGTCATGATCTACGTGGGAGATGGGCTCAGCCTCGACCCCACCGCCAACGCCCGGGTCGCCGCCGAGGTCGGCCTGCAGCTCAGCGGCACCGACCTGGCGAGCTTCAACCATCGCCAGTACGACACCGCCCTCTACTACGACTTCAAGGAGCTGATCGATCACGCCAACGCCAACCGGGTGACCTTCTACACCTTGACCCCACCCCTACGCGACGAAGTGGCCGACGTGGAGGTCGGCAGCGCCGGCCCGGTCAACCTGCGGCAGAGCCTCCAGAGCCACCGAATCGCCCGAACCAAGGAAGCCGTTTGTCTGATGTCGGGATCGACCGGCGGCCGCTGCCAGTCGGGAGGGTCCGATCCCTCGCTCCTTCTCGACGCGACCCGGGCCGACTTCGGCGCCGTGTACTCCATGGCCTTCTCACCGCGACCCGACCGCAAGCGCGGCACCCACAAGATCGAGGTCGAGGTCGATCGCCCGAAGCTGAAGGTGCGGTATCGGGAGGGGTATGTCGATCGCGCGCCCGAAGAGCGCCTACGCGACCGGCTCAACGCCACCCTGCTCTTCGGCGAGGACCAGAATCCCCTCGCCATGGAGATCGACCTCGAGAAGGACGAGCCCCTGGGTGACGATCGACACCTCCTCCACCTTCGACTCCGGGTGCCCGTGCACAACCTGGCCCTCTTGCCCACCACCGATCCCGCCATCCGCCAGACCCGGATGAAGCTCCTGATCACCACCATGGACCACCGCGGCGACACCACCGGAGTCCAGGAAATACCCATCAGCTTCCAGGTCACCGCCGACCGCCTCCAGGGTCCGACCCGCCTGGAGTACGCCCACAAAGTCCACCTCACCCTCACCTCCGGCCCCCAACGCATCGCCCTCGGCCTCTGGGACGAGCTCGGCCGCTCCGGCTCCTTCCTGAGCCAGGAGGTCGAGGTGGGTACGGACACACCCCACACGCCAGCGCTCTGATCTGCGTGCCGAATTCCGATTCGGCACATCCACTTGCCTTGAAATGACGTTCGACATACAATAGACTCATCGCGGGCCGCAGCCCCGATCCATCGCCGAGGCATTCGCCCCTTTTTTTGGTTCGATAAAATGACGACCATCATTTCAATCGACCGGTAACAACGAGGACACCATCCATGAGGTACTCCAAGGAGCACAAGGCCGAAACAAGGAACCGGATTCTCGACGCCGCGGGCCGAGTGTTTCGGCGCCTCGGGTATCACGGCGGCGGAGTCGACGCGGTGATGAAGGAAGCCGGGCTCACCCACGGCGGTTTCTATGCTCATTTCCGCAACAAAGAGGCGCTGTTCTCCGAAGCCGTGAGCAAGGCCCTGCTCGATCTGCAGCAGATGCACCGCAGCTGGACGGAGGGCAAGAGTGGCCCGGCCTGGGTGCGAGCGTTTCTGCGCGGATACCTGAGTCGCAAACATGCCGAGCACCTGGAAACGGGCTGTGCGGTGCCGCCCCTGGTCTCCGAGCTGGGCCGTGCCGGCGAGACACCGAAACAGGCTTTCGAGGCCAACCTCGCGGGCTGGCAGAAGTCGATCGCCGAGCACCTCGCGGGCTCCGACCCCGAGCGCGAGCAGCAGGCTCTGGCGGTGATCGTCGCCTGTGTCGGCGGCATGGCCCTGGCGCGCGCGGTCGACTCGCCGGAGCTGGCCGACCGAATTCTCGCCGGCAGTCGCGAAATGGTGGAATGTGCATTTCTCGAAAACGCAGCCGAGCACGAGGAACCAGCATCATGACCCCTGCAACCGACGGCAAGCGAAATCTTCGAATCTGGGCCCTGGGTGCCCTTGCCACGGGAATCCTGACCGCCACCGGCACGGCTCTCGTGGGTTGGGCCCGAGCCACTCCGTCCAGCGTCGACCCGGCGCCCCGGCCCTTGACCGTCGCCACCCTGCTGGCGGAAGAGGCGCCGAGCTACACGACCCACCGCGAGCTGGTGGGCCGGGTGGAGGCCCGGCGCCGGAGCCAGCTCGGATTCGAGCTCCCGGGGCGAGTGGTTCGAATGGCTGTGGAAGAAGGTGACCACATCGCCGCGGGAGCAACCCTCGCCCGGCTCGACACCGAGCGCCTCGAAGCACGCCGCGAAGAGCTCCGGGCCGACCGGGCCCGGGCCGAGGCCGAGCTCGAGCTCGCCCGCCGTACCCTCGAACGGGTGATCGAAGCCCGTGAGCTCGACGCCGTTTCCAGCCAGGCTCGAGACGAGGCGGAGCTCGGTGTGCGCGCCCGTTCTGCGGCCGCCCGGCGAGCCCGCGCCGGCCTCGAAGCGCTCGAGGTCGACCTCGGCAAGAGCGTCTTGCGCGCCCCCTTCGACGCCGTGGTGGTCCGCCGAACGATCGACGAAGGTACGGTTCTCTCCGCCGGCACTGCGGTGGTCGAGCTGCTGGAGAGCCGCGCGCCGGAAGCCCGGTTCGCCGTCGCCGGGCCTCTGGTCGACCAACTGGCAGTCGGCCAGGCACACCGTCTGCGAATCGGAGAGCAGCACACCGAAGCAACGGTTCGCGCCCTGCTCCCCGTACGCGAGCAGGGCACTCGAACGGTCGACGCCATCTTCCGGCTCGAGACCGAGCTCGGTGCCGTGCGCCCCGGCGATCTGGCCAGGCTCGATCTCGAACGTCGTTTCGACACTCCCGGCTTCTGGGTCCCCATGACCGCCCTCACCGAGAGCGCCCGGGGCCTCTGGGCGGTGTACGTGGCCGAGAATGCGGACAACGGTGAAGCCACACTGGCTCGCCGGCAGCTCGAGCTGCTGCACCAGGAAGCCCACCGGGTGTTCGTCCGTGGCGCCCTGCAAAGCGGTGACCGGGTGGTGATCTCCGGACTGCATCGCCTGACTCCGGGCCAGCGGGTGGTCCCCGCGGACTCCTGAGACGAGAGGTGGAAACCATGCGCGACCATCTCTCGGTTCCCCGAGATCTTTCCAACCTCTTCGCTCGCAACCCCTACCTTCTGGGGCTCTCGATCGTGGTGCTCCTGATCGGCGGGCTCTCGGCCCTGCTGACCCTCCCCCGGCTCGAGGATCCGCGCATCGCCAATCGCGACGGTGTGGTGATCACTCCGGTTCCCGGCACCTCGGCCGAACGGGTCGAGTCGCTGGTCACCGAGGTGCTCGAAGAAGCCCTGCAGGAGGTCGCCGAGATCAAACACCTGGAATCTTCCTCGCGGGCCGGTGTCTCGGTCCTGGCGATCCAGCTGGTCGAAGCGGTCGACGAGACCACCAACCAGCAGGTCTACGCCGAGATTCGAGACCAGATCGCCGAGGCGCGACCGCTCCTGCCGCCGGAAGCCCTGGAGCCGATCCTCGACGACAAGCGCGATCCCGCCGGCTTCACCATGATTCTCGGCCTGCGCGCCGCGACCGGCGAGGTGTCTCCGGGCCTGCTCGACCGCCTGGCGGAAGAGCTGGCCGATCGCCTGCGCCAGGTGAAGGGCACCGAGCTCGTACGCCTCTACGGCGCCCCCGAAGAGGAGATCACCGTGACCGTCGACGGCCCGGAGCTCGCCGAGTTGGGGCTCGACGCCGCCGCGGTGGCCCGACGAGTCGCCGCCGCCGACTCGCGAGGCAGCGCCGGCATCCTGCGCGGGTCGGGCAACGATGTATTGATCGAGGTCGAAGGCGAGCTCGACTCCCTGCAGCGTATCGCGGCCATTCCCTTGGTGGAGGAAAACGGCCGGCTGGTGCAGCTGGGAGACCTGGCCGAGATCACCCGGCACGAGAAAGAACCGACTCGCGACGTCGCCTTGATCGATGGGGATCGCGCCGTCCTGGTCGCCGCCCGGATGGAGCCGTCGATGCGGATCGATCTCTGGGCGCGGGCCGCGGAAAAGGCCGTCGACTCGTTTGCCCTGGAGGCCGGATCGGGCATCGTGGTGGACCCGATCTTCGAGCAGGAGAGCTACACCTCTCGCCAGCTCGGCGACCTCGGCTCCAATCTCTTCGCCGGAGCGCTGGTGGTGGTGGTGGTGATCCTCTTCCTGATGGGCTGGCGTCTGGCGCTGGTGGTTGGCCTCGCCCTGCCCCTGGTGGTCTCCGCGGTGCTGCTCGGCTGGAAGCTCCAGGGTGAGGCGATCCACCAGATGTCGATCTTCGGAATGATCATCGCCCTCGGCCTGCTGATCGACAACGCCATCGTCGTGGCCGACGAGGTGGCCAAGGAGCGAGCCGCGGGGCATGGTCCCCCCGCGGCCGTGGCTCGGGCCGTGCGCCATCTCTTCTTTCCCCTGCTGGCCTCGACCCTGACCACCGTTCTCGCCTTCGCCCCCATCCTGCTGTTGACCGGCGGTGTCGGCGACTTCGTGGGCGCGGTGGGAGGCAGCGTGATCCTCGCGGTGGTTTCCTCCTTCCTGATCGCCCTCACCATCACCGCGGCTCTCGCCGGGCGTTTCCTCCCCGACGCACCGGCCGATGCCGAGACCTCCGGGCGCCGCTGGCTCGAGCATGGTATTCACTCCGGCCGCCTGTCCGCCGCCTACCGCCGTGCCCTGGAATTTTCCCTCGGTCGCCCGGTTTTCGCCCTGGCGCTGGCCCTGGTGCTGCCCACGAGTGGTTTCCTGGTGGCGCGAAGCCTCGGCAACGAGTTCTTTCCGCCCGTGGATCGCGACATGTTCCAGGTGCAGGTCTGGCTGCCCTCGGGCACTCCGATCGACGCCACACGCACCGAGGTCGCGGCGATCGAACGGGCGATCCGCGAGATGCCCGAGACCGAGAGGGTCTTCTGGCGAGTCGGCGCCAGCTTTCCTTCCGTCTACTACAACCTGGTGATGCGCAACGACGACACCCCGCATTATGCCCATGGCATCGTCACCGCCGGCTCGACCCAGAAAGCTCGGCGGCTGATCGACAAGCTCCAGGGCCCCCTCGACGAGAAATTTCCCGGGGCGCAGATCGTGGTCGATCAATTCGGCCAGGGCCCCCCGGTCGATGCCGATGTCGAGCTTCGCCTGGTGGGAACCAGCCTCGAAGAGCTGCGGCGCCTCGGCGAGAGAGCCCGCATCGCCCTGGTCGAGCATCCCGACGTGCTGCACACCCAGACCTCGGTGCCCGGCGGCGAGCCCAAGCTCTGGCTGCGGGCCGACGAAGACGAAGCCCGGCTGGCGGGTCTGCCTCTCACCGCCATTGCCGGGCAGCTCGAATCGAGCCTCGAAGGCCAACTCGGCGGTCGGGTAGTGGAAGGGCCGGAGCAGCTCCCTGTGCGAGTGCGCCATGCCGACAGCCGACGCTCCGACCTCGCCGCCGTGCAGTCGCTGCCCCTGCTTCGCCCCTCGGGCGACTGGACCACCCTTCCCGCGGTGGGCGAGCTCGAGCTGCGTCCGGAGGTCGGTGGCCTGACCCGCTACGACGGGGAGCGTGCTCTGGTGATCAAGGGCTTTACTCGCCGCGGCGCCCTCCCGCTCGACGTCTCTCGGACTGTCATGAGCCGACTCGAAGGCGAGCTTTCCCTGCCCGCGGGCTACCGACTGGAGCTCGGAGGACAGGTGCAGGAAGATGCCGACGCCAAGCAGGGCCTGGCCGCCAACGCTCCGCTGCTGGTGGTGCTGATGGTGGCGACCTTGATCCTCGCTTTCCGTAGCCTTCGCCTGGCGGTGGTGCTGGGAGCGGTAGCGTTCCTGTCGGTGGGTCTGGGTTTCCTCTCCACCGCGATGATCGGCCTGCCCATCAGCTTCAACACGATGCTCGGGATTCTCGGCCTGATCGGCGTCTCTTTGAACGACAGCATCGTGGTGCTGGCGGCCATCCGCAGCCGCCCCGCGGCCCGCCGGGGAGGTCTGCAAGCCACGGTCGACGCCGTCATGGGCAGCACTCGGCACATTCTCTCCACGACCTTGACCACCATCGGCGGATTCCTGCCCCTGCTGCTCTTCGTCGGCGGCGACTTCTGGCCGTCCCTGGCGATCGTGCTGGCCGGCGGAATCGCCGGTGCCACCCTGATCGCCCTCGCCTTCATCCCCGCCGCCCATCGACTGCTGATGACCCCGCGGCGGCAGAACTCTGCCCCGGACCTGGTTCCGGTTCCCGCCGGAGGTATCGTTTGAGGCTCCGCAAGCACCGCTCTCCCCTACTCCTGCTGTCTGCCCTGCTCGCGTCCGCCTGCACCGTGGGCCCCGACTACGTCCGTCCCGAGCTCCGGACCGTGAAGAGCTTCGTGGGACCTTCGAACCCGGTGGCGCCCGAAGAGTCGTCACCGAATGCGCCACCTCCCGAGGCGGCCTGGTGGGAGGTGCTCGGCGACGCCACCCTGGATCGACTGGTTGACGACGCCGTCGCGAGCAATCTCGACCTCGAGATCGCCCGCACCCGGGTTCGCCGCGCGCGAGCCGCACGACGAGCCGCGGTGGGAGAACGCCGTCCCTCGGTCGACGCCGGGGTCGGAGCTGACACGTTCGAGCAGAGCGAGAACGGCGCTAGCCAGAGCCTTCTCCAGGCCGGCCTCGGGAAACGCGAGGGCGAGGCCTACGACCTCGGCTTCGAGACGACCTGGGAGCTCGACGTCTTCGGCCGGATCCGGCGAACCGCGGAGGCGGCCGACGCCCGCCTCGCCGCGGCCGACGAAACCCGACGCGGAGTGATGATCGGCGTGGTGGCCGAGGTGGTGAGCGCCTACACCGAGCTGCGAGGCACCGAGCTGCGGCTGGCCCTGGCGGAGAAGAACGTCGCCCTGCTGGAGCGTACCTTCCGCCTGGTGAGCGACAAGCACCAAACGGGCCTCGCCTCGGGTCTCGACCGCGAACGCGCCGCTTCGGAGCTCGCAACCACCCGAGCGCTGCTTCCGCCCTTGCGCGCCGCCCGTCGGGTGCATGCTCACCGCCTTGCGGTGCTCACCGGGCGACCACCCGCGGCCCTCCTCGACGAGCTGTCGCGACCGGACGCTCCCAGCCCCTTCCCCCAACTCCCCGAGCTCGTACCTCCGGGACTACCGTCGGAGCTGCTCCTGCGCCGCCCTGACCTTCGGGCCGCCGAACGACGGCTCGCCGCCGCCACCGCCGATGTCGGCATCCGCACCGCCGAGCTCTATCCCCGGTTCTCTCTCACCGGAGCCCTGGGGCTCGACAGCCTCTCCTTTGCCGATCTGTTCGAGGGAGCCAGCCGGGCCTGGTCTCTCGGTCCACGCATGGTCTGGCCGCTTTTTCAGGGCGGCCGGCTACGGGCCGCCGTCGATGCTGCCGAGGCAGGACGTGACGAGGCCTACGCCACCTACCGGCAGACGGTTCTTCGGGCCCTGGAAGAGGTGGAGAGCTCGCTGGTGACTTACGCCGAGGCAGAGCTCCGGCGCCGGGAGCTGCGGACCGCCGCCCACTCCGCTCGCCGCGCCGCCGAGCTCGCCCGGGTGCTCTACGACCAGGGCCTCGACGACTACCTCACCGTTCTCGACGCCGAACGCACCCTCGTCGCCGTCGACGAACGCCTCGCATCCGGCGAGACCCGCGTCGTTCTCCGCCTGGTCGATCTCTACCGCGCCCTCGGCGGTGGCTGGCAGACCCTGGACGTCGGCCGATCGCCCGGCCCATTCTCCAGGCATTGATCGAGGGCAACCCAACCCTGGCCGAGAGCGTACAGCACGAGCTCGACACGATTCTCCAGCCCCAACTTGGAGAGCATGTTGCGGAGATGGGTACGAACGGTGGCCTGCGAGACGCAGAGAGTCTCACTGATAGTGGGATTCTTGAGCCCTCGCGCCACCAGAGTGAGCACCTCGAGCTCCCGATCGGTCAGCACCTCCGTCACCATCACCTGGGAATTGGGAACCGTATGACCCAGCAGCTTGCGGTTGAGATCCGGCGGCAAGGCCGGCTCCCCGCGATGAGCTCGGCGGATCACCTCCACCATCTCTGCCCGGCCGGCAGCTTTTGTCAAATAACCCAGGGCTCCCGCACGAACGGCGACCAGGACCTCGCCTTCGAGATTGCTGCCGGAAAGAACGACGATCGCCGTATCGCGCCGGTGGGCCAGAATCTGGCGAATCGCGTCGACTCCTCCCATCTCGGGCATCACCAGGTCCATCAAGATCACATCCGGCTCCAGGAGCCTGGCTTGTTCGATCCCCTCTCGGCCGTTCTCCGCCTCGCCCACGATCTCGATACCTTCCGCGCCATGGAGCAGGCTGAGTATTCCCTTGCGCGTGATGAAGTGATCGTCGACCACGAGCACTCGAATTGGCCTCTGCGTCACACCAACACCTCCCCTCTCGGTTGCCACCGACTCTGCCGAACCGGCAGAGCTTATTAAATAGCGCATGCGCCGACAGATTTACTATACATCTGGCACTTTCAAATCGTGCACCTTCTAGCGTCGGGATTCGCCAGGGATCGTTCGAGACCTACCTCAAGTCCGAGAGAGCCGAGAAGACCTCTTCCAATGCGTCCTCGAACAACGGAAGCCGCAACTCACAACCCTCGGCGTCTTGGTTGAAGGCAAAGACTTCGAGCTCTCCGCAGATCTCTACCAAGCGCACCGCACCGAAGATCGAGGCGCTGCCACGGAGAGTGTGAGCGATTCGCTGAATGTTGGCCAGGTCTCCGGTCGAGAGCGAGGCACGCAATGCTCTTTTCCAACCCGTGGCCTCGTCAAAGAACTTGGTGATCACCAAGCCGGCGACACTCTCACCCTCGGCATTCCGACCGAGCCGGCGCAGTCGAGCGAATGCCTCGACCTGAACCGGCTCGTCCTGAACGGACTCGTCCTTCGGCTCAGGCGTTTCGGCCGGGCCCTTCAAAGGCCACTCCTTGCCGCGCTGCGTCTCAACAGCACAAAACCCCTGGCTCCACAAGATGAAATCGAGGCGAGAGTCTTTGTCGAGTCAAAATTCAACATCTGGCTGACGACACCGCTCCGTGCCTCCATCAAACTGACCCGGCACAGAGTCAGAACGAATCGAATCCCGGTCAGGTCTTCTTGCGAGAGCCTGATCGATCGGTGAGAGCTGTCATCCAAACCCGGGAGAATTTTCATGTTCCAGCAGCTACAGAATTTCCGCACTCGAAGCCTCTTCATGTTGGCCACCCTCCTCTCCATCGCATTCGCTACTGCCGCTATGGCCGGTGACTCCGGTAGCTTCAGCACCATGGCAACCGATGAGTTGCTCCGGGCACCGAACGGAGCTTCTGTCGGCTCCTCACCGAGTACGGTTTCTGCAGAGACCGAGACTCCTACCCAGCTCGCCATGGTCACTTTCTTCAACAATCAGGCCGCTTTCTCGGCTGCAGCTCCAGGTCTGACCCTGGAAGACTTCGAGAACGGCTCAGCCAATCCCGGTGGAGTCGTCGGATGCCCATCGACCCTCTCCAACAGCACTCCCGGAGCCTGTTTTCTCCCGGGAGAGCTCGTCGACGGGTTCTCTTTCAGTGCCACGACCGGCATCACGGTTTCGCTCGGCCCCGGGATCGTTCCAGTCAACCCCACCTCCTGGGTAGCGGCGGATCTGTTTGCGGCAGGTTCTCTCTTCGATTTCACCGCCCCCGATGTGTTTGCCGTCGGCTTCGACCTGTTCAGCTTCTTCGGAGCGCCGATGACGGTCTCTGTCTTCGGCGAAGGCGGCGCTCTGTTGGGCACGGCCATCCACCCGGTTGGGGCGACGTTTTTCGGAGTCAAGACCGATGCGGTCATCACCAGCGTCTCGGTTGCGGCCGGCGGTGTTCCAGTCTACGACAACCTCCAGTTCGGCAGAGGTGTCATCGACACGGATGGTGACGGCATTCCCGACGACGAAGATGCCTGCCCCGATTCCGACCTCAGCCCCACCGTGGTGATCGACGGCTGCGACAGCGGTGTCGACAATTCGCTCGGCGCCGACGGTTGTACGCTCTCCGATCTGATCGGCGAGTGTGCCGAAGGCGTAGGAAACCACGGCCAGTTCGTGCGCTGCGTCAGCCACCTCACGAACGACCTGAAGAAAGCCCGCATCATCACCGGAGCCGAAAAGGGCGCAATCATGAG
This sequence comes from uncultured Thermoanaerobaculia bacterium, assembly GCA_964565225.1. GTDB lineage: Bacteria > Acidobacteriota > Thermoanaerobaculia > Multivoradales > J023 > CAZMEL01. The sequence continues at coordinate 22,371 of CAZMEL010000058.1, forward strand.
CTGTGCAGCCCAGGCCGACCTTCCCTGACGCTGAAGGCTCACCGGCCCTGCTCGGCCATCGAGACCTTCTCGGAAAGAGGCTGGAGCAATCCAGCCTCTTTTTTCTTTCCTGAGCCATTCTCCAGCCTACTTCTACATTGTCAAACTACGAACCGAGCTCGGAAGAGTCGGCGTTCCTGGAGCCAGGTCGAGCGGGTCGAGGAAGACCATGCCGAAGATGCCGCCGGGACACAGCGCCAGGAGAGAGCTCGGAGCCGCTCGCAGCGCGGTTCGAGCTTCACCACGGGCTGCTACCCCTCGCGCGCAGAATCGGCGCCCGAGAAGTCTTGCTCCAGACTCCCACAAGACCCTTCGTCTCGATCTCGGGCAGCTTCCCTGCGTCCGAATGGTGCTTTCTTCTCCATCTTGCCGCATTGCGGCTTGCTTTCGTTGGTCGGCCACTATAAAACTAAATGAACGTTCGGTTTTTATTTGATGGCCACCCGCTCGCGGAGAAGGTATGAGCCCGAGAACGAGACAGATCGAGAAGTCGGAAGCGTCGATGAGCGCGGTGCTCGATGCAGCCCTGGCCCTGTTTTCCACCCAGGGCTTCCGAGCCACCACCCTGCGGCAGATCGCCGATCGGGCCGGTTTGTCGGTGGGCAATATCTATTACCACTTCCCCAACAAACACGAGGTCTACAAGCGGCTCTTCGATCGCTACTGGGAGCGCTTGCTCGACCCCGAGCTGCCGCTCAACAAGCTCTTTGCCAAAGCCAACTTCCCCGAGGATCTCGAGAAGATGGCCGAGGAGATCGAGAAGGTCGTGGAGGACAACGTCGAGCACATTCTCCTGATCTATGTCGACGTCATCGAGTTTCGCGGCGAGCACATCCGCTCGTTCTACGAGGGTATGTCTCAGCGTTTCGAGGAGAGTTACGGCGAGCGATTCCGGGAGCGTTCCGAACGTGGCGACTTCGGAGAGGCCGACCCCATGGTCGCCGCCATGATGGCCACGCGCTGGCTCTTCTACTACTTCACTGTCGAGAAATGCTTCGGGGTTCCTCTCCACCTGGGAATGACCCCGAAGCAGGCGGTCGACGAATTCATCCGCCTGCTTCGCTTCGGCCTGCTCCCGCGGCCTGGCGACGGACAACCTTGATTCCGAATCTCAACTTCGGGCCGAGCGACGCGGCCAGAGCCCCCTGATCTGACGCAAACGCCATCCCACAACCGAGGAAACCACCATGTCGCAGCACACCGAGCCCTTTCCGTCTACCCTGCGAGCGCTCTTCTGGTCTCTGGCCTGTGGCCTGCTCATTTTGCCCACTCCCACGCCTGTCTTGGCGCAGGACGATGCGACCGCGGTGCCCGCCGAATCCGCCGACGACGAGGCCAGCCGCGACGAGGTGAAAGACGAGATCGTGGTGACGGCGCGCAAGCGAGAGGAGAACATCCAGGAAGTGCCGGTGGCGGTCTCGCTGATCACCGGGGAGGTGATGGAAGATCGCGCCGCGACCGATATCTCGGAGCTCCAGGGCTTCGTGCCCAACCTGTCGATCTACCCGGGGCGCAACCAGTCCACCACCCTCACCGCTTTCATGCGCGGCATCGGCCAGGCGGACCCGCTCTGGGGGGTCGATCCCGGCGTGGGTCTCTATCTCGACGATGTCTACATCGCCCGCCCCCAGGGCGCACTGCTCGACGTGTACGACATCGAACGGATCGAGGTGTTGCGCGGCCCGCAAGGGACTCTCTACGGCAAGAACACCATCGGCGGCGCCATCAAGTACGTGAGCCGCGAGATCACCGACGAATTCGACGGCCGGCTCTCGGTGACCCCGGGCAGCTTCGACAATCTCGGAATCCAGGGAAGCTTCAGCGGCCCGCTGGTCGCCGGCAAGCTGCGCGGCAAGGTGGCCTTCGCCTCTCTGCAGCACGACGGCTTCGGCACCAACCTGCTCACCGGCGAAGACGTCTCGGACAAGGACACCACCGCCTTTCGCGCCGCGCTCGACTGGTTGCCCACAGACCGTGTGAAGGTGCAACTCAGCCTCGACCGCACCCAGGACGACGCCCAGCCCAAGGGCCTCACCCGGCTCGAGACCAACGGCCTCTGCCCGCTCTTCGGCCTCACCTGTGAGCCCTTCGCCGATCCCTTCGATACCGAGAGCGGACTGGAGCCGCTCAACAGCACCGACTCGGAGGGGTACGGCCTCACCGTGACCTGGGACATCAGCTCCGCCTGGCAGCTGAAATCCATCACCTCGTACCGGGAGTCGGACACCGAGAACAACATCGACTTCGACACCTCACCGGCTCCGATCGCCGATGTGATCGCCACCTACTTCGACGAGCAGACCTCCCAGGAGCTGCAGCTCATCTACAGTGGAGGCGATCGACTCGATGGCGTGTTCGGCCTCTACTACTTCGACGGCACGGCCGGCGGCCAGGTGCTGAACAACTTCCTCAACTTCCAGTTCGGCGGCACCGGTGGTGAGGTCGACACCGATTCGCTGGCGATCTTCGGAGAGGGCAACTACGCCCTCTCCGATCGCCTCAACTTCAACTTCGGCCTGCGGGTGACGGAAGAAGAAAAGCGGGGCCGCGCCTTCAACGCCGCCTACAGCGACGCCACCTTCACCGACGTGATCCTGGTGACCGCGGACTTCGACGAGACCGAGACCTTCGAGTCGGTATCGCCCAAGCTCGGCCTCGATTACCAGCTCAACGACGACGTGATGGGCTACGTCAGCTTGAGCCGCGGGTTCAAGAGTGGCGGTTTCAACGTCCGCGCCCAGGCCAACGCCTTTCCCGAATCGGCCCTGCCCTTCGACGACGAAGAGCTGACGGTGGGTGAGATCGGGATCAAGTCCCAGCTCGCCGACGACCGCCTGGTTCTCAACGTCGCCGCCTTTTACGGCGACTACTCCGACATCCAGGTGAGCACCTTCACCTCTTTCGACGGCGACGGCGACGGCCAGGACGAATCATTCTTCGGCAACTTCCTCAACGCAGGTGACGCCACGATCCAGGGCCTGGAGGTGGAGCTCGACTGGTCGTCGAACAGCTGGCTCGGATTCTCGGGCAATGTCAGCTATCTCGATGCCGACGCCGACCGGCTCGACGCCAACGGCGACGGTTTCCTCGATACCCAGGTGGTGACCAACGCCCCCGAGCTCACCGGCGCCCTGCGCCTGAACGTCGACTTCCCGGCCTTCGGCGGTTTGCTGACCGGGAGCCTGGGTGTGAGCTATCGCGACGACTCGGTGCTCACCAACGAAGGTGGCCCCGACCCGCGCGACCCCACCCGGCCCCTGCTGCCTCTGGTACAACCTTCCTTCGATCTCTGGGACGCCTGGCTCGGCTGGCTCTCCCCCGACGCCAGCTGGCGAGTGGGTGTGGCCGCCAAGAACCTCACCGACGAGGAGTACCTCACCAACGGCTACAACATCCCCGTGCTCGGCATCGTCCAGGGCTCCGTCGGTCAGCCCCGCACCGTCACCGCCACTCTCGAATACCGGTTCTGAGCAGAGCCACGCTGGAGACATCGCAGGATCGTATGTTTGGCGAAGCCGAGCGGTATGCTTCTCGCTGCTCCGCCGCAGCCTGCGTGCAAGATCATGCCTTCCGGATCGGCTCGCTCCGGGCTCCGGCAAAAACTCGCAAAGCCTCAAACAGTTGCCTCCGCTCTTCCTCCGCGAGCCGAGTCGAGCCTTCTAAGCGGCCCTTGCCCAGCAGGCAGAGGCTCCTCAGCGAGAAGCATACCGCTCGGTCGAGATCCAGGGGTGTAGCCCAGGACCGCCGATTCTGTTTTTGGATGTAGGAGAAACCGATGATCGAAACCGGACTGAAGGAAAAAGTAGTGGTGGTCACCGGGGCCGCCGCCGGGATCGGCCGGGCGGTGGCCCGTCGATTCGCGGCGGAGGGAGCCCGGGTCGCCGCCTGGGACGTTTCGGACTTCGACGACGCCTACCGAGGAGAGATCGAAGCCCTCGGCGGCGAGCTGGAGACCCGCTCGGTAGACGTCCGCAGCGCCGAGGCGGTGGAAGAAGCGATGACCGCCACCGTCGAGCGCTGGGGCGGGGTCGACGTTCTGATCAACAACGCCGGCATCGTGCGCGACGCCCAGCTGGTGAAGTGGAAGAACGGCGAGGTGGTCTCCGTGCTCTCCGAAGACGCCTGGGCCACCGTGATCGACGTCAATCTCAAGGGGGTCTACCTCTGCACCCGGGCGGCCGTGCCCCACATGATCCGCGGCGGCGGCGGCTCGGTGATCTCGGCCAGCTCGGTGGTGGCTCACAACGGCAACTTCGGCCAGACCAACTACGCCGCCACCAAGGGCGGCCTGATCACCATGACCCGGACCTGGGCCCGGGAGCTCGGCCGCTACCAGATCCGGGTCAACGCCGTGGCTCCCGGGTTCGTCGCCACCGACATCGTGAAAGCCATGCCCGAAAAAGTGCTCGACCACATGGCTGCCCGCACCCCTCTCGGCCGCATGGGCCGGCCCGAGGACATCGCCGAAGCCTACCTCTGGCTCGCCTCCGACGCCGCCTCCTTCGTACACGGCGCCGTGCTCTCGGTCGACGGAGGGCTCGTGCTCGGAACCTAGTCCCAGCGCCGATTCATCGAAGCCCGAAAGAGACCGCTTCAGAGCCAGGAGAGAGTCGTCGATCCCGGAGACAGGTCGAACGGCTCAACCGCAATGGCGGCCGCACTCAAAGCACACAGTGCCCACAAAGCCTTCGAAGCCCCGAGCAGCTGGCACGAGCCTTTGAGACCTGTCGGAGGGAACGAACGACTCGCTTCGAAGGGATTCCGCCGGGACAGCCTCGCTAGGAGACAAGGAATGCATCGACTCTTCGAGCCGCGTCACGCGGCCATCCTCGCTACCGGCTCCTACCTGCCGGAGACCGAGATCACGAACGAAGATCTCGCCAGGCGTTTCCCTCCGAAACAGGCGGGCGAGCCCGGGGTGATCGACAAATTCCACCAGGCCACCGGCATCCGCCGCCGCTGGTACGCCCCCGACAACTGGGCCACCTCCGATCTGGCGGTGCGTGCCGCTCGCCAGGCCCTCGATCTCGCGGGGCGCAAACCCGAGGAGGTCGACCTGATCCTGCTCGGCACCGACTCTCCAGACTTCGTGACACCTTCGACCTCGGTGGTGGTGCAACACAAGCTCGGAGCGACGAATGCCGGCGCCTTCGACATCGGCTGTGCCTGCGCCTCGTTTCCCACCGCCCTCGCCACCGCCGCGGGCTGGATCGCCACCAACCCCGCCATCGAGACGGTCCTGGTGGTCGGCGCCTACCTCATGCACCGCCACGCCGATCCCGACGATCCGACGATCTTCTTCTACGGCGACGGCGCCGGCGCCGCGGTGATCGAGCCTTCCGACGAGCCGGGTTTCCTCTGCGCCGCCACCCACGCCGACGGCTCCTACCGGTCCAACTGGGGCCTCTACGCCGGGGGTACCGCCGAGCCGGCCAGCCAGGAGGCGCTCGCGGCCGGCCGCACCAAGGTGCGATTGCTCGAACGCTACCCGCCGGAGATCAACGACCGCGGCTGGCCACGCATGGCTCGGCGCCTGGCCGAGCAAGGATCCCTCGCTCTCGACGACGTCGATCTCTTCGTCTTCACCCAGGTCCGCCGGCCCACCATCGAGCGGGTGATGTCCGAGCTCGGCCAGCCGATCGAACGGGCCCACATGATCATGGAAGACCAGGGCTACACCGGCTCCGCCTGTATCGGCATGGCCTTCCACGACGCCCTGCGCCACCGCAAGGCCGGCCCCGGGGACCGGGTGCTCTTTCTCGGAACCGGTGTCGGCTACCACCAGGCGGGGGCGATCTTCCGCCTCACCTCGTCTCTGCGGCTTCCCGAACCCATCCACTCCCGACCCTGAGGACCCGCCCATGCCGAAGCTCCCGTCGACCTTCGCCCTGCTCCTCGCCCTGACCCTTCCCGCCACGCTGCCAGCCCTCGACTACCAGGGCGGCGCCAACCAGTTCGCGGGTGGATTCCAGCCCTCCAACGCCCCTTGGGGTGGCTTCGGTGGCGGCTCGTGCAGCGCCAGCCGTGCTCCCGTGGTCTTCCTGCACGGCAACGGTGACGAAGCCAGGAACTGGGATTTCCCCACCTCCACCGGTGTGGCCTCCGTGTACGACCAGTTCCGCGCCTCGGGATACAACGACTGCGAGCTCTTCGGTATCAACTGGCTCTCCCCCGCCGAGCGGGCGGCCCCGAGCCTCAACTTCCACCAGCCTTCCAAGGCCGACCTCATCGCCGACTTCCTGTGGGACGTCCGCGCCTACACCGGCGCCGCGCAGGTCGACGTGGTAGCCCACTCCCTGGGTGCCACCATGGGTCTCTTCGCCATCGAGGAAGGCAACCTCTGGAGCTCTACCCGGCGGTACATCGGCATCGCCGGTGGACTGCGCGGGCTCGCGGCCTGTGCCTGGGTCGGAAATGCCAATCCGCTGGCCACCACCTGCGGCAGCCAGAACGTGTTCGACTCGCGGATCTTCGGCCTCTACCCCCACAGCTGGTGGTCCTGGAACCCACGTTTGGGCAACGGCGGCTTCCGCGACGACCCCGCGGGCAAGAGCACGCTCTTCTACAGCCTGGGAGCCGACATCCACGACCAGGTGCTCTGCGGTACCGCCAGCTCCGTTGCGGGCTGCGGCAGCTCCGCCCGCTTCGACAGCCGATCCAACGTGCGCTCCCAGCTCGATGTCGGCCACGGCACTTCGGCGGTGGGCCTCGACTTCGACCTCGCCGACTGGACGATCTTCAACCTCGCCGGGGGCGATGCCGACGGCGTGGGGCACTTCCGTTCCAAGAACAACACCGGCAAAATCCAGGTCAACATGTTGACCACCTCCTGCACCGGCACCGGCTGCTGCTCCGGATACGGCGATGTCTGTGGACCGTAAGGCCCGGTCCGTGCCTCGCCGCCGCGGACTGCGCATCGTCGTCATCGCCTCCCTGCTGCTGGTCGGCCTCGCCCTCTTCGCGGTGGGCCTCGTGTTTCGCTACCCCTTCGCCGTAGGGAAGTGGATGCAGAGGCGCGCCCTGGCCAGCGCCGGCTTCGAGCAACAGCAGCTCGACGAGGATCTCGCGTTCTTCGCAGCCGGAGAAGGGCCTCCGCTCCTCTTCCTACACGGCGTGGGAGAACAAGCCGGCGCCTGGGCCCGGGTGGCTCCGGGCTTCACCGATCGGTATCGGGTCTACATCCCCGACCTGCCGGGGCACGGCGAGAGCGAGCCGGTCGCAGGCGACCTGCCCATGGCGACGATCGTGGCCGGTGCCGAACGGATCTTGGCCACCGCTACCGAGGAGCGTCCGGCCGTGGTGGTGGGGCTTTCGATGGGTGCCTGGATCGCCACTCTGCTCGCCGAGCGCCATCCGGAACGGGTGGAGCGACTGGTGCTGGTGGCCGGCGGCGCCCTGCCGGGGGAAGCGGCGGACATCTCGCTGCAGCCCGAGACTCGGGAAGAAGCCGCGAGCCTGATCGAGAAGATCCGCCACCCGGACTCTCCTGCAGTGCCCGACCACGTGCTCGACGCCCTCGTGCGTCGCGGCCAAACCGGCCCCATCGCCCGGCTGAGCCGCGATACGGACGGTCTTGTCGCGCACCTTCTCGACGAAACGAGAGTAGCCGCGATCGGCGTTCCGACCGACCTGCTCTATGGCGTCGCCGACCAGATGTTTCCACCCAGCTACGGCCGACGCCTCGAAGCCCTGCTCTCCGCGAGCCGGCTCTCGATCGTGGAACCGTGTGGGCACGCCATGACCGCCGAATGCCCGGAACGGCTGGCGACCGAGCTCCGGCGAATCCTCGCCGCTCCCGCCCCCGAGCCGAAGCCAACGGCAACCGAGCCGAAGCCCGCACAAGATCCAGAGGAGAGCTCGTCGTGATCGCCGGGGACGTTCTCGGCGAAAGAGCGCGGCTGAGCCCCGAGGCCGAAGCCCTGGTCGTGGTCGAACCGGCCCAACGCTTCACCTACCGCCAGCTCGACGATCGCGCCCGCCGCTGCGCGCTGGCCTGGCAGCAGCTCGCGCTCCGCAAGGGAGACCGGGTCGCCATCCTCTCTCACAACCGGGTGGAATACCTCGATGCCTTCTTCGCCGCCGGCAAGTCCGGCATCGTGCTCGTGACCCTCGGCACACGCCTCACGAGCCGGGAGCTGGCACAGATTCTCGAAGACTCCGGCGCCCGAGCGCTGCTCTACGAATCGAGCTTCCGCGACACCGTGGCCGCCTTACGGCGCGCCGAGCCCGGCCCCGAGCTGTGGATCTGCCTCGACCCATCAGCTCCTTCCGGCAATCCTGCCGAGGCGAGCTACCCCGAGCTCTTCTCCCAGGCCGATCCGTCGCGCTTCGAGCCTGTCCGCTGCGATCCCGAAGATGTCTACTGCCTGCTCTACACCTCGGGCACCACCGGTCAACCCAAAGGGGTCATGATCCCGCACCGGCAAGTCGCCTGGAACGGAGTGAACACGGCCTGCTGCTGGCAGCTGACGGTGAACGACGTCTCGCCGATCTTCACGCCGCTCTACCATGCCGGTGGCCTGATGGCCTTTCTCGGCCCGATCTTCACCGCCGGGGGCATCATCGTGCTGCACCGAGACTTCGACGAAGAGGAGATCTGGCATACCATCGCCCGGGAACGGGCCACCGTGTTGCTCGGAGTGCCCACGATCTGGAAGATGCTCGCCGAATCCAAAGCGTTCCCCAATGCGGATCTCTCGTCGATCCGGTTCCTGATTTCGGGAGGTGCGCCTCTGCCCACCTGGATCGCCGAGATCTACCAACGCCGGGGCGCGACGTTCAAACAAGGCTTCGGTATGACCGAGGTGGGAGTGAACTGCTTCTCCATGACCGAAGAAGAATCCGTAGCCAAGCTGGGATCCATCGGCAAACCCATGATGTATACGGACGTCCGCCTGGTGGACGAGGAGGGCCACGAGGTGGCCGACGGCGAGGTGGGCGAGATGTGGTTCCGCGGCCCACACGTCTCTCTCGGCTACTGGAACCGGCCCGAGGCCACCGCCGAGGCCCACCGGGAAGGCGGCTGGTTCCGCTCCGGCGACCTCGCCCGCCGCGACACCGACGGTTTCTACTACATCGCGGGCCGCGCCAAGGACATGATCATCAGCGGCGGGGTCAACATCTTCCCCGCCGAGATCGAGGCCGTGTTGCTGCAGCATCCCGAAATCCGCGACGCTGCCGTGGTCGGTGTCGAGAGCGAGAAGTGGGGCGAGGTCGGCGTTGCCTTCATCGTGCCCTCGAGCGACGACCAATCCGACGACACCCGAGCCGACTCGTTCCGCCGGTTCCTGGCCGAGCATCTCTCCCGCTACAAGCTACCCCGGGATTTCGTCTTCGTCGACGAGCTGCCCCGCACCGCCTACGGCAAGGTGGTCAAGGGAGAGCTGCGCAACCGATACCCACGCGAGGGCGACGCCCAATGACCACCGCTCCGCCGCTGCCCCACAAGATCGAAGGCAGCGGCCCCCGCCTCGTGCTGCTCAACGGCGGCATGATGACCATCGACAGCTGGAACCCCATCGCCGGGCCGCTGCAAGAACGATTCGAGGTTCTGCGCTTCGACTTCCGAGGCCAGCTCCTCGCCCTCGGCCTCGGCCCCACGGATCTCGCCGGCCACGCCGACGATCTCGAAGGCCTGCTCGACCACCTCGGCTGGGCCGATGCGCACTTCGTCGGCGTGTCCTTCGGCGCCGAAGTCGCCACCGAGCTCCTGACCCGCGCCCCCCACCGCTTCCGCTCCTTCGTCGCCATTACCGCCATGGACCACGAGACCGCCGAGTTTCGTCGCCAGAGCGAGGAAATGCAGGAAATCCTCGCCGACGTCGCCGCCGGAGCCACCCGCGAACGTTTCTTCGAAGTCCTGCTCGGAAACGTCTACTCCCCGGCCTATCGCCAGGCCCAGACCGCCGCCTTCGAGGGCCGCCGCCGCAGCGTCGACCTGCTACCCAGAGCCTGGTTCCAAGGCGTCTCCCAGCTCCTCGACGCCCTCCACGGCTTCGACCTCCGCCCCGGCCTCGCCAACCTCGAAAACCCCTGCCCCACCCTCGCCCTCCTCGCCGCCCACGACCGAGTCATGGCCGAAGCCCACGCCCTCGCCCTCGCCAGATCCGTGCATGCCGCAATCGAAATCCACCCAGCCGCCGGCCACGGCCTGGTGGTGGAAGACCCGGATTGGGTGGTAGAGAGGTGTCTGGGGTTCTTGGATCGGCTCAACGCCGACGCTTAGCCTGGATTCTTCATCAGGCTTCGTCGTGAGAGGCCGTAGGTTCTTGAATATACAAGGCTTGGCG
>CAZMEL010000059.1:0-32622 GCA_964565225.1 uncultured Thermoanaerobaculia bacterium
GCAGCCCTACATCACCTCGCCCTCGTTCCCCTCGCCACAAGAGTCGAAGAAGCCGTCTCCTCCCTGGACCTGGCGGAGCAGGTCTTGTTTCCGCCCGAGGAAGAGGAGGAGACGGGGGTAGCGGAAGACGGGGAGTCGGAGGAGAGTCAGAGCCCGTAGGTGCGTGCCAGGACGAGGGTCCGGGACCGGGCGAGCACACCCGCGGCATGGGGAACCGTGAGCCAGCCGTAGGCTTCCAGGCACCGGGAGAGCGGGCTGCCGAGCCAGGGAAGCTCGGGTAGAGCCACCGCTCGGACCCACACCACGACCACCAGGAGCCCGAAGGGCAGGGCAAAGGCCAGGTGTGCGTCGAGAGAGGCGTTCCACAGGGTCTGCAGATGGTGGCGCCAGCGGAAGGTGAATCGACCTCCGAAGAGCCCCCCGGCCCCCAACCCCAGCACGGCAAAGGCACAGGCCACCCACGCCAGGATCGACACCAGGAACCAGCCCACGAAGCCACTCTCGGCTCCCAGCAAGCCGTGTTGCTGGCGCAGGTAGATCCACAGGAGCAGCGGCGCGAAGAGCAGGGCGAGGAATCCGAAAAGGCGTGGGCCGTCTTTCGTCCAGGCTTCCGGGATCATCAGCTCGTTGGCTTCGGGCGGCTCGTTGGCACCCGCCAGGGTGGAGCGAACGAGAATCGGCAACCAACCCACGGCCAGCAGAACCGGCAACAGCGCGAGCACCGCCGGGGCTCCCAGGGCGACCGTCAGATCCACCACCAGGCCCAGCCCCACGAGAGCCGCGAAGAGAGCAGGGCCCGAGCCACGGAAGGGAAAGAGCAGAGCCTGGTCCCAGGGGTAGGCTCCCCAGAGCACCTGCTGCTCTCGCAAGGCCTGCACCACGCCGGGGTCGTTCAGATCCCGAGATTCCAGGCTCCGGAACCCCGCGCTGGCGAGCTGCCGGCTGCCCTGCTGGGCTGCCCGCATCCGCTCCAGGCGATGGCGTAGAGACTCGAGCTCCCTGGCTTCCGGGAGCTCCTCCGCCGCAGATTGCAGCACCTCCTCGGCTTCGTCCAGCCGTACCTGGTCGAGCAGGAGCCCCGCCTTCTGCTGGTACGTCGCCAGGGTCGCGCTCCGCTGCCGACGCTCTTGCTGTTTCTCCAGCGCGGTATCGGCCGCGGCCAGGAGATCCGCCAGGTCGGGATGGCTGGGATCGAGCTCCCGGGCCGACTCCAGCCGCTCGACCGCGGTCTCGTATTCGCCCTGTAGCGACAGGCTCGAGGCTTCCTGGATCAGCCGCTCCGCCTCCTTGGCGCGGCGTTCGGCCCATTCGATCCGCTGGCGAAACTGGAGATCCGAGCGCGCCCGATCGATCCGCTGCTGGAGCTGGTCGAAGACCGGCTCGTGCCCGAGGGATTCCCTCACCTCGCGGAGTCGTGCCGCCGCCTGCCCCAGCTCCCGGGCGGCGATCAGGCGCTCGACATCGTCCTGCGCCGTTTCCAGGGCCTCCTGTCGCTGCTTCTGCCCTTCCCGGCGTTCGAGATGAGCCCGAGCCTGCTTCTGCAGCTCCTTGGCGATGTGATTGCCGGGTTGCAGCCGCAAAACCTCTGCCGCAGCCTGGAGAGCCCCCCGCCAGTCCTGGGCTTCGAAGCGGGTCCTGGCCCGGTCGATACCCTGCCGGGCCTGCTGCCGGCGCAGATCGTTCTCGAGCTCGTCGAGGCGGGATTCCAGGGCCACGAGGATCGGCTGCCGGCCGAACTTCACACCGGCATCGTGCAATTCCTGGCGGGCCCGAGCCAGATCCCCATTCTGCAGCTGTGCTTCGATCTCGCGCCCGATCTCGTGGATCGCCCGGCTCCGGACCACCGATTCGCGCTGCCGCTCCAGGGCCTTCTCGGCCCGCTGGAGAAAACCCGCGAGCTCGGGGTCGGCGGGATCGAGTGCCCGGGCCCGCTGCAGGGAGTCGACCGCCGCTTCGTAGTTCGCTTCGGCCATCTCCGCCCGCGCCCGAGCCACGAGGTCGCCGGCCTGGGCGGAGCGCGTGAGCCGCTCGATTTCGTCGATCCGTCGGGCGAGCTCGGCGAACGGCTCCCCGGTCTGCCGCTCGGCGTTTGCGAGGATCTCGCGCGCTTCGGTGTAGTGCTCCGCTTCGATCGCGGCTTCGATCTGCTGGATCCACTCCTCGCGCGACCCGGCCATGAAGATCTCGGGCTCTGCTCAGCGGAAGAGGCGCCAGCCTGCGAGCAGGTCCGTCTCCCGCAAGACCAGGCGATCGCCCTGGAGATCGTGGACCACGGGCACCGGCTTGCAGCCGCCTCCGCCTTCGTTGACCTCGGCGAGCCGGAACGACTTGTCGCATTTGTTGCAGACGACCCAGTCGCCCTCGGGCCGATAGCCGCGTTTGAGCTTGTAGCAGACCTCGTTGGCGTCGAACGCGACGTGGACGGTACGCGCGGCGTCGCGGCCGACGAAGAACCGGACCTCCTGGTTGCCGGCGTTGATGAAGTGGAAGAACCTCACCTCGCCGGTTTCCAGGTCGCCGACCTCGAGAACGACCAGGCCCTCGCGGTCGGGTTTGACCATCTGGTAGTCGGAACGGCTGAACCCACCCTCGAGGGCGTAGTCGGTCACCAGGATCGTGCTTCCGAGCACCAGCACGAGGAATACGGCATGAATGGGCCTCAGTGCTTTCATACCCATATTCTACCCCCTCGGAGGAGCCGGGCTACTCTTTCGCCGCGGATTCCCTCACGTTCGGCTCGAACTGGACGTTGAGGGAAAAGAGGTCGGCCCGGTACCGCGACGACACCCTCGCCACCGCCCGTCCGGTCGACGCCCGGATCAATCGCTCGACCGCCAGCACCGGAGCCCCGATGTGGACGCGCAGGAGCCGCGCCAGGGTGGCGTCTGCCAGGGTGGCACGAATGGTCTGCTCCGCCAGCAGCAGGCGCTCTTCGAGGCGCTGGGTCAGAGCATGGAAGAGGGAGCCCTCCTGCCAGTCGTCAGGATGCAGCTTCGTCACGATGTCCGGTGGCAATCGGTTGATGCTCAGCCCGAAAGGCTCCTTGCCGAGAAATTGCAGACGCTCGCAGCGGGTGACCTGCTCTTCCTCGCCGAGGTCGAAGATTTCCTGGTCCTTCGGCTCCGCCGCAACATCTCGGCGATCGAGGAGCTTTTCCTCGGTGCCTTGCTCCATGGCCACGAGGTCGGCCATCGAGCCGTTCAGGCGGTAGGCCTCGGGCAGCCTCCCACGGTTCTCCAACACGAAGGTACCGCGCCCCGCCTCGCGACGGATCAGGCGTTCCTCCGCGAGGATCTTCAGAGCCTGCCGCACCGTGATTCGGCTCACTCGATACGCATCGACCAGCTTGGCCTCGGTCGGCAGCTGGTCTCCCGGAGCCAGGGCACCGGTGAGGATCTGCTCCTTGAGGATCGTGCTGAGCTGACGATAGAGGGGGGCGTCGGTGGCCGTGAACTGCGGCACCGCCGGGCCGGCTCTTCTTACACTCGCCAGGTCGGAATCCGACACGATTCCGGAGGTTCCGGAGATCGAATCGGGATCTATGGGACGAAGACGCGGTCTCTTGGTCTCTTGCAACGACATGATAAGTAAAGTGTCCTTTCCCTCGCGGCGCGCCGATTCTCGCCGCACGAACATTGGCGAAGCCCCCCCGCCGAGGCCCTCGAGCCCCGGCCTGCCGATCAAATCGAGCATCGGCCTCACGACTCGGACCGACGGAGCACTCCAGACGTGAGATGCTCACACTCAACTTCTGAACAGATACGGACGCCGATGAAAAAGGGCTCTATCCGACCCGAAGAGAGCTCGAAGATTTCGAGAGAATCCCAGGAGAAATGCCTGCGAGCGCTTCTCTCGGATCGGCCCAGCGGGCTACCGACTCAATACTCGAGAGCCTCACGAGCCGCCGCCAGCACTCGGTCGCGGGAAGGCAGCAGCGATTGCTCCAGCTTCTTGTGGAACGGGCTCGGGCGATCTTCGTGAGCAACCCGCTTCACCGGGGCGTCGAGCCAGGGAAACGCCAGGTCGGCGATCCGAGCCACCACCTCGCCCCCGAACCCTCCCGTGAGCTGGGCCTCGTGGGCCACCACCGCCCGGCCGGTCTTGCGCACCGAAGCGAGCACCGTCTCCTCGTCGAAGGGCACCAGGGTGCGTAGATCGACCACCTCCGCCTCGACCCCCTCCTCGGCCAGAACGTCGGCCACCTCGAGGCACGTCCAGGTGGTGACACCGTAGCCGATCAGGGTGAGATCGGCTCCCTCCCGCAGGACCGCGGCCCGACCGAGCGGCATCGGCTCGACCTCGGCCCCGGGAAGAGCTCCCTTGATGCGGCGGTAGAGAAATTTGTGCTCGCAGAAGATCACCGGGTTGGGGTCGCGAATCGCTGCCTTGAGCAGGGTCTTGGCATCGGCCGCGGTCGCCGGGCACACCACCTTCAGCCCCGCCACGTGGCTGAACCAGGCCTCCGGATTCTGGGAGTGGAAAGGTCCCGCTCCCACACCGCCACCGGCGGGCAGCCGAATCACCAGCGGGCAGGGAACCTCCCAGCGGTAGAACATCTTGGCGATCACGTTCACTACCTGGTTGAAGCCGCAGGAAATGAAGTCGCCGAACTGCATCTCGATCACGGGTCGATAGCCGAGCATCGCCGCTCCGGCGGCAATGCCGAGGGTTCCGCTCTCGGCGATGGGAGTGTCTCGAACCCGTTCGGGCCACCGCTGATGAAGCCCCCGGGTGATGCGAAATGCCCCCTCGAAGACCCCGATGTCCTGCCCCATCAAGAGCACCTTGGGATCGCGCTCCATCTCTTCACGCAGCGCCTGGTGCACTCCCTCCACATAGGTTTCCGTACCTTCGGCCGGGGGACCGCTCGCCAGGACCGGCCCGGGCTCGCCGGCCACTGGCACCAGGGTCGGCCGGAGCGCGTTCTCGATCGGCGGATCCGCGGAGGCGTACGCCGCCTCGACCGACCCTTCGATCAGCTCTTCCAGGCGCTCGTCGAGGCGTTTCTCCATCTCCGGCGTCAGCGTGCCGTCCGCTTGCAGGCGGCGGCGGGCGGCGGGCACCGGGTCGGCCTCGACATACGCCTCGAGCTCGTCTTCGGGCACCACTTTCAACGAGTCGTCGCCCTCGCTGTGGCCTCGCATTCGACCCAGCATCGCCTCGATCAGGGTCGGCCCTTCCCCACTCCGGGCGCGCTGGATCGCCCGTTCGACCGCCTGGCCCACCGCCGCCGGATCGTTGCCGTCCACCGTCTCGGCGGCGATCCCATAACCTACGCCGCGGTCGCTCAGCCGCTTCGCCGAGTATTGCGCCTCGACCGGTGTGGAGAACGCGTAGCGGTTGTTCTCGACCACCAGCACCAGGGGCAGCCGCCAGACCGCCGCCATGTTGAGCCCTTCGTGGAAATCGCCGGTCGAGGTGCCGCCATCGCCGATGAAATTGATGGCGACACGGTCGGTACCCTCCTGCTGCAGGGCGAACGCGGCCCCGGCGGCGACCGGGATCATCGCGCCGAGATGACTGATCATGCCGATGTGGCGAATTCCCGCCTCGGGTGCCAGGTGGGCGTAGTGGAACGAACGCTCGATGCCGTTGGAGAATCCGTCGCCGCGGCCGAGCAGCTGGCAGCACAGGCGGTAGAGCATCTGCTCGGGCTCGGGTCGGGTGTCGTCGGGCACGCCGAAGCCGAAGCCCGGAAATGCCCGGGCCGGATCCAGGTACACCGCGAGGATCGCGCCCAGGTCTCGATGCAAGGAGCAGAGGACATCTCCTCTCTCGAGCTCGAGGCCCGCGGCGACGGTCGTGGCCTCGCCGCCGATCTGGCTGTACCACTTCGACAGACGCCCGGTCTTCAACATGGCGGAGAATCGGAGATCGAGATCGCGAGCAAAACGCATGTAGGCGTAGTGCAGGAGAGACTTGGGCATCATGTGGTCGGATCCTGTAGCTGAGTTGGAGAAGACGATCTGGGTTGTCGACGAGCACAGGTGTAGAGCCAGAGCACCCGTTCGCGCTTCAGAGCTTCCGGACCCTCTCTTCGAGCGTGGAGAGCTGTTGGGGGTCCAACCGGAGGCTGTGCAGCAGCTTCAACGCCAGCTCCGCTTCGCGTTTCTTGCCCTCGGCGACAAAACGTTCCAGGGTGCTGATTCCTTCGCGCAGCGACTGCTGGCGTCTCTCCGAGGCTTCCATCTCGCTCACCTGATGGAACAGGCGAGCCGCACGGTCGTCTCCGGAGAAACGTTTCCCGAATTGATGAGCCGCCTCTCGAGCCGCCTGCCAGTCTCGCCGGGCGAGAGCCTCGTCGTATGCCGCCTGCAGCTCCGAGGCGTCGGCCTGGTCGCGGGCCAGGATGCGGGATTCTTCCAGCTTCAGACGCAGAAAGTCGAGCGTTACCTTGGGTACGTCGAGCTGGGCGAGGCGTACCAGCTGCTGCTCCGCGGCGGTGAGGGTACCATTCGCCAGCGAGTCTTCGAACTGCTGCTTGAGCTGGCCGATCTGCCCGGTCTGCTCCTCGTCCTGCTCCGCAGCCGCGATCTCCGACGCCAGCGAGTCGGCCAGAGAAGACCAGGAGTCGATCTTGCGCAGCGCCGCCAGGTGCTTCTTGGCCTCTTCGATCTCGCCATTGAGCAACGCGGTGCGCCCGCCCCGGAGCTCACGGTCGAGCCGCTGCTGCAGGGCGACTTCCTGGTCGAGGTCGCGAATCCAGATCTCGTATTCGGACTTCTTGGGATGGTCGGGATCCAGCTCCAGCAGGGTCGAGAACGCGAGCTCCGCCAGCTGCTTCTTCTGCTTTTCGATATAGCCGAGAAGGATCTTCTCGGCTTCCTGGATCTGCTCTCTACGTCGCGCCTGGCTGTCCACCTTGTTTCGGATCTCCAAACCAGATCCCCGGGCTCCGGGAACCACACGGCAAAATCAAAAGAGAAGGGATCGACTCCATCTGTCGCCATTGTAAGACAGGTTCTCTGTCAAGCGAAACGGCCGCGGCTCTTCGAGGCGCCAGCAGCGAAGAAATCACGAAAATCCATCACCCCGCACCGTGGGCCTCGAATCGAGGCCGCTGCTCGAAGGGTACCTCCAGGTACACCTCGAGCCCACCGATCGGTGCTCGCGAGAGCTCGAAGACGTGGTCGCGCCCATACATCTGCTCGAGGCGGGAGCGCGTGTTGGTCAACCCCACTCCTTCTTCCAGCTTCGAGGGATCGGCGATCCCCGGCCCGTCGTCCCACACTCGAACCTCGAGCCGGCTTCCCTGCCGCCGAGCGTGGACCTCGACCCGCCCCGCCGCCGAGCGCATGGCGATGCCGTGGCCGATGGCGTTCTCCACCAGAGGCTGCAGGATCAACCGCGGCACCAGCGCCCGCGAGCACGCCGGATCGACCTCGATCTCGACCACCAGCCGATCGCGGAAGCGGATCCTCTCGATGGCCAGGTAGCTACGGAGAAAGTCGAGCTCTTCGTTCAGGGGCACCTGGTGTCGGCGATCGTCTTCGAGAGCCAGCCGCAGGAGGTCGGAAAGAAGCGTGATCATCCGGTCCGCGGCGTCCACGTCGCGGTGCATGAGCGCCGACACCGCGTTCAGGGTGTTGAAGAGGAAGTGCGGGTGGAGCTGCATCTTCAGCACTTCCAGGTTGGCCAGAGCCAGCTGGGCCTCGAGCTTCGAGGCACCGACCTCACGGCTCCGCGACACGTCGAAGCGGGAGAATCCGAGGCACACCAGGAATACCACCAGGTACATCAAGAGGTAGTACTCGATGCCGCCTACCAGGTGCCGGGGCAGGGCTTCGGCCAGGGTGGGCGGCGCCAGGCCATCCTCTCCCGAGCCCAGGATCCACCGATCCTTGGCCAGGGAGAGCACCACGAAGACGATCGTGATCCCGCAGGCGAAGGCGAGATGGATCGGAAGCCGGAGGAAGAGCTTTTCCCGCTGGAGGGGGAAGCGGCGGGTAAAGACCCAGACCGCCGGGAAGAGCGCGCCCCAGAGCAGCCACCCGAGGAGCTGGCGGGTGACCTGCCCCCAGGGAATGAGCATCCCCTCGATCCAGGCGAAGGCCAGGGTCGGGCCGACGAAGAGAGCGCCGAGTGCCAGCCAGATCCCCACCAGAAGGGCCAACCTCCAGGCCGGACGATCTTCGCCGGAGCCCCCGGCGCGGGACCGCCGCAGGGACTCCCGCAGGGCCGGCGGCATGGCGACGGTCTTGAGGGAGGTGATGTCCTCCGCGACCCGGGGCGACCAGACCCGGCGACGGCGAACGCTCAGATCGGCTGGAACCGGCTCGGTCGGCGCGGTTTCGGCGCGGCTTTCGCCACGGGATCTCACCCTGCCGAGCCTTCGAGCCTCTGTACGATCTGGCTGACCTCGACCTCGGCTCGGCGGATCTTCCCACGGCAGAGCTCGAGCAGGTCCGTGGCGCGCCGGAGCTCACCCGCCAGGGCGTCGATGTCGATTCCGTCGCTGTCGATTCGCTGGAGGATCGCTTCCAGCTCCTGGAGGGCATGGGTAAAGCTCACTTCTTCCTCGGAACTCTTCAAGATACTGGCTCCTGTACCCGTTCGGGATCTTCTACGCGGCTCTTCACTTCGCCGCCCGCGAGCTGAGTGGAGAGGGTGTCGCCGGCACGCAGCGCCTCCGGATCGCGAACGATCCTACCAAGAGAATCACGGGTGATGCTGAACCCGCGGGAGAGGACCCGGTCCGGACCCAGCTGGGAGACCACTCGCGCCATACCGTCGACCTCGGCGGTGACCCGGCCCAGGCGCCCCCGGGCGAGATCGGCGAGGCGGCGTACGGCCTGCTCCGGGCGCCCCCGGTGGTGATCGAGCTGGCGCGGTGCTGCCCGGGCCAGGGCCCGGGCCAGCTCTGTGAGCTTGCGGTGCCCCGACTCGAGTCCCCGGCGGCCCGCCTGGCGCAGACCCGACCCGAGCTCTTCGAGGTCCCGCGCCGCCGAGAGCAGGCGCAGCCGCGCGCTCGGCACCAACGCCTCGCAACGCCGCAAGCGCTGCTCGCTGTGCTCGAGGGCCCGATGAGCGAGGCGACCGATGGCCTCGCCACAGCGGCTCACTTTCAGCTCGGCGCGATAGACCCGGCCGCTGAGGAACTCCGCCACCATGGTGGGGGTCTTCAACGCCGTGTGGCTCACCTGGTCGGCGATCGAACGATCGGTTTCGTGACCCAGACCCGTGAGCACCGGGAGAGGGCATCGGGCCACCGCTTCCGCGATAGACCGGCTATCGAAGACCGCGAGATCGCTGCGAGCTCCGCCTCCGCGGATCAAGACGACCGCGTCGAGCTCCCGTCCGACCTCGGGCTCGCTCAACAAACGCAGGGCCGAGGCCACCTCGCGCTCCGCCTCGCGGCCCTGCATCGCCGCGTGTACCAACAGCAGACGAAAGCCGAAGCCGCTTCCTTCGAGGCTGCTGAGAAAGTCGTGGTAGGCGGCGCTGCCGGAAGAGGTGACGAGGCCGATCCGCAGGGGCACGGCCGACAGCACGAGCTGGGGATTGCGGTCGAGGAGGCCGGTTTTCTTCAGCGCTTCCAGGGTCTGGCGGCGACGCTGCTCGAGCTTTCCGAGACTGAAGAGAGGATCGAGCTCCCGGACGATCAGCTGCAGCCGGCCGCCGGCTCCGTAGAAATCGATCTGCCCGCCGCAGCGGATCTGCTGCCCTTCCCCCAGCTCCTGGCCGCTGCGGGCCAGGAGACGGCGCAGGCGCTCGAGGTCTCGGCGCCAGACCACGCAGTCGAGCTTGCCGATGATCTCGTCGCGGCGCCCCTTCTCCACCAGCTCGAAGTAGAGATGTCCGTTGCGGCTGGTGTACACCCGCTGGGCTTCGCCCACCACCCAGACCCCGGGAAAGGCCTCTCCCAGGAACTCGCGAATCTCTTGCGTCAGCTGCGAGACCGAGTAGTCGAAGCCCATGGCACGCCTCTACCTCCGGAAGCCCCGGAAACGCTCCCGATCAGTGGTAGCTGATCAGCTCCGTGGAGGATTCGAGAGGCAGCGTGCTCGCCCACTCGAGGGCCGCGTCGTCGTCGGTGTGGTACTTGTTCACGAACTGCAACGCATCGTCGCGATCGCCGAAGAGGCGCCAGATGAACGTGTGGCCGGCGGGAGCGGTGAAGTAGGAAAACTTCTCGATGCCATCGGAGAAGTCGGGCTTCGAGGTGCCGTTCACACCCACGCAGGCGAGCCCGATGGCCCGGTAGGCGAGGGCCAGGGCCTTGAGATGCTCCTCGTACTCTCCCAGCTCTTCGAAGGACAGCGGCGTGTGGAAGACACCGATCCGGATTCCGTCTTCCTGGGCCAGCTGGTTATAGGGAACATCGTGACGATCCATCGCATCCTTGGTCTCGGCCGTGGTCACGAACACGTCGTCGGTACCGACGACCTTGAAGGCGATCGCGTAGGTGTCGTCCTCGAAACGAGGGAACGTCTCACCGAGAAGGCTCTCGTCCTCGACGGTGAAATAATAGAGATGGTTATCGAGACGGCGTTTCATGATTTCCTCCTCGGGCCGAACGTGGCGCTCGGGCCAGGGTATACTCAGAATCTCTTCACGGGAGCTCTTCGATCGATCCAGAGACGGGCCCACGGGCTCGATGCTTGGGGTCGGCCGAGACGATTGGACCTCGTTTCGATGAATTCGAGCCAGATCCGGGGCGGATCGACGAACCCAGGGAGCGGTCGTCTGCCCGGAACTGAGCATCATAACAAAAGAAGCGGAAAAGCCTTCGATTTATTCCCCGCGGCACCTTCCCGACAAGGCCGTGGGATCTTTCGGCCGAATCTTCCCGTATAGGTTCGGAGAGTCGTGAGCCCGGAAAGCCTCGGGGAGCCACTTCCTCATCGATCTGCCGGCTCACGCCTGGTGGATTTCTTTTCGGAACCCAGCCGTCGCGACGAAGAAATGAGAGAGAGCGCCTTGCATGCCTGAACTCGGTCTCAAGCTGCCCGTGGCCTTCTTGCGTTTCTGGCCGGGAGACGGAGACTACCGCTGGGCCCTCACGATCGCCGAGAAGCTCGCGCGAATCCCCGGAATCGCCCGACTCGAGGAAGGCCTCTTCGCCGCTCTGCCGACCGCCAGGCACGGCAACGTCTTCGAAACGTCGATCCGGCTCGGTGGTCGCCTTCTCGCCCGGTTGCTACGCGGGGGTACCGGCCGCGAGATCTCGGGCATCCTGATCTTCCCCGGCGAGATCGTGGTCCGGGGAAGACATCTCGAAGCTGTCGACGAGACTCTGCTCGCCGATCTCGACAAGAAAGCTCCGCATCTCCCGCCGCAAGGTCTCTTTCTCACCGGCTACTCCACCAGCTCCCTGAAACAGCGATACCGGTTCGAAGGCGTCGATCTCTACAACGCCCCATCGGGCCGGCGTTTCCAGTTCTTCCGACTCCTGGGAGAGAAGAGACCCTCGACCCACCCGTGGCACAATCCCGAGCTCCTCGGGCGGACCGTGGAGGAGATCCCGAGGCCCGAGGCGACTTCGGCCTTCGCCGCACGCATCGAGGAGGCCGGCGCGACGCCGGATCGCTCGGCAGGCGTGTTGTTGCAGGGCCCACTCGGCTGTGGCAAGACCCGGCTGGCCCACCGGGTTCTGGATCGGCTCGGCGTACCGTTTCTGTGGAGCGACGCCGGGTATGCGCTACCCGGCTCGGGTGAGCTCGCCCGCCACCTCCTCGACGGATTGTTCCGGATCGCCCCCAGAGCTCTGCCGGTCGCCACCGGGGAGCTCCGGCGGCCGGAGACCCTCGAGAACAGCCGGGCGATCGACCTGATCGTCCGCGCCCTGCGCAAGGCCCGCGAGCAGCTCGGCACCTCCCCGTGGCTGGTCTGCGACCCGGTCGACAGCCTCGGCACCATCGACCACGAGCTCCTGGGATTCCTGTTGGAAGATGCCTCTCTGCGCAGGTTGTGCCGCATCCTGCTGATCAGCCGCCCGGGCCTCGGCGACGAGGTGCCTCGAGACGATCTCCTGCCCCTCGACCTCTCGCCGCTGACCGAGGAAGAATCGAACGCCCACCGCCACCAGCTCCTCGCCGGGCTCGGTTTCGACACCGGCACCGAGGCCATACTCGGCGAGGCTGCCCGGGGCATCCCCCTCGCCCTGGAGGAAGGCCTCCTGGCCTTCCTCCACCAGGGCCTGATCCGCCGTGTCTACGGCAGCTACTTCTTCGACGGCCAGACCGGTACGGGATTCAGCCCTTCTGCCAGCTGGATTCGATATGTCGAGGCCGAAGCCCATCGGCTCGGCTCCCCGCTTCCCCTTCGGCTACTCGCCGCGGCCAAGCTCACGGTTCCCGCCGAGCAGCTGGTATTGGCCTGTGCCGACCTCGGGCGGAAGCTGACCCCGAGCTGGGAGGAGCCGTACATCGCCGCCGGCTGGCTGGGCTCGACCCCATCGGCCTGGGGCACGGGCCTGAGCTTCACCAGCGAAGCCCTGCGCAGCGCCTTCTCCGCTACATTGCCGGTGGAATCGATCGCCGCCCTGCGCCATGCGCTGGGCCGGGTGATGGCCGGCGATGCCAGCTCACCCGCCAGCGACTGGCAGGCCTATCGACTTCTCGCCGGCTCCCCGGAAGCATTGCCGTCGCTTCTCGACTTCAGCCGAGACTCCCTCGACGCATCGACCCGGGAGGAGCTCTTCGAGGCCCTGATCAACGAGTACCGCCTCCTGCGCCAGCGCGGAGGCGACCCCGAGGTGGAGATCCGACTCCTGTGGTCGATGCTGCCCATGAGCCGGCACCTCGGCCGACTCCAGGAGCTGGAAAAAGATCTCGACCACGCCATCGAGCTCACCGCCGGGACGGATCCGCGCAGGCATTCCGCGTTCCTGACCCTGCGAGCCGACCTCGACCTGGAAAAAGCCCGGTTCCGGGAGGCCGAGGCGAGGCTGCGCCAGGCTCTGATCGCCTCGGAGGGCAGCGACGAGCGGCACCGGGCCAAGATCTTCATCCGGCTGGGAGACCTCCTGATGCGGCGGGAGCGCTGGGACGAGGCGCGCGAGATGTTCGCAGCTCTTCTCACCGTCGTCGAGCAGCGAGGACACCAGGAGCTGATCGCCACCTCCCACTTCTACCTCGGCAACGTCGCCCTTGCCCAGCGCCAGCTCGCGGACGCCTTCGAGCACCACCAGGAGGCTCTCCGGATCCGCCGAGAGCTGGGGCTGCAATCGTCTCTCGGGGCGTCCTTCTCCGCACTCGGTGCCGTGAGCCTCGTCCTCGGCGACTACGCCAAGGCTCTCCTCTTCTACCGGGAGGCCGAGAAGGCCCTGGCCGATGTCAAAGGGCGACGGGAGGAGCTGAGCATCGCCCGCCGAGGATCGGGACGTGCCCTCAACCATCTCGGCAACTACTCCGGAGCCGCTACGTCCCTGCGCCAGGCCCTCGAGATCTCCGACGGACACGATGTGGTCAACGAAGCCAGCGCCCGGCTCGACATCGCCAACAACCTGCTCGATCTCGGGCACGTAGAGGACGCTCTCGAAGAA
This sequence comes from uncultured Thermoanaerobaculia bacterium, assembly GCA_964565225.1. Taxonomy (GTDB): domain Bacteria; phylum Acidobacteriota; class Thermoanaerobaculia; order Multivoradales; family J023; genus CAZMEL01. Next base: position 13,487 of record CAZMEL010000059.1, read on the forward strand.
GCCCGGCAAGCACATTTTCAGCTCAGCCTGATTCCGGAGATCACGGTGCTCGGAGACGCCGAGCGGATGCTGGGCCAGATTCTCCTGGCTCGGCGACAGTGGGAAGAATGTCACCAGACCTTCGAGAATGCGCTCCGCATCCACCGCTGCCACCAAGACCGGCACGCGGAAGCGATCGACATCTCCTGGTTGCTCGAGCTGGCGTTGATCCAAGGCGACCGCGAGTCGATTCTGCATCGCGGCATGCAGCTCGACGAGCTCCTGTCCGAGCTCACGTTTCCCGACCGCGGCGAGCGGTTGTTCTTCCGCCTCTACAAGGCGTTCTGGTGGCTCGAGCAGAAGCAGCTCAAGGTTCCCGACCCGATCGAGTACCTCCGCAAGGCAAAGGAGGAGCTGGTCCGCAAGACCGGCTTCCTCGAGCCCGACCAGAGACATGTCTACCTGTTCCAGATCCAAGAGCACGAGGAGATGCTCGAAGCCGCCGCCAAGCACGACCTCTCGATGCTGGAGATCTGACTACCGCTCCGCGAGATCGACTCCGACCAGCCGCACCCGCAGACGACCGAGAGGGGGCAGTCGGCCCTCGATCTGCACCGGCAGGCGGCGTTCCGTGTCGACGAGGATCGCCACCTCCCCTTCGAGGCCCAGGAAATCGAGCTCGACCTCCTGCCCGGGCACCACCGGCTCGGCGTGGACTCGGAACCTCAGGGTCTCCACCTCTACCCGGCCTTCACCTCCTGAGCCGAGCATTGCGGCATCCACCCGGAGCCGCGGCCCTACCTCGACCTCGAGTCGAAGTCGACTCAAGGTCTTGCCCGAGAACGAGCAGATCTCGATCTGCTCCCCCGGCCCGACCCGCGCGGCCGACACGAGATAAAACAAGAGAGTCGGCTCGCTGACCAAGGCGCAGTCCGCCCCCCGCGGGTGGGGATAGGAGCTCTCCTCCACCCGGCTCCACCGCTCGGGCGAGAGACCGGCTTCCGAGGTGTCCGCGGGTGCCAGGCGAATGGATTCGATGCCTTCGGGAGTGAAACGGAAGATCTTGCGGTAGGCCCTGGAACCGGCCCGGTCTTTCCGGCGCTCGAGGGCCGCAGCCGAATCCGGCTCGAACCAGACCCGGCTCACCGAGTCCCGCCCGGCGAACGAGGAGGCGACGTCGAGGCGAAGGCCTCCTCGGCCTTCGCCTTCACCAGCAGGAGTCCGGGAGTGGAGATGCACCTCCGTGGTCCCCGTCAGGAAGAGCTTGGAGGCTTCGAAGCGCAGGCGATTCCAGGCGACTTGCGCAGGATCCAGCGGGGCCGAAGCCAGGGACGATGGCGATATCGAGAGCACAAAGGCACAGGCCGCAACCCACCCACCCCGCAACCGAGCCGAGAGACGGCGGGAGCGCGCGGCCGCTCTCAGCGCCCGGACCTCGCCAGGGCCGGGGACGAGGAGTTTTCCAGCGCTCCGATCACCGACCTCTTGGTCAGCAGCTCGCCGAACGGATAGGGCTCCTGCCCGGGCCGGAACAGAACGTAGAACGGCACGGCAGAGCGCCCATATCGGGCCAGGAACTCGGTGATGCGGTCGTCGCGGTTGGTCCAGTCTCCCTTCATCGGCACTACCTGGTGCTCCTCGAAGGCCGCCACCACCTCGTCGGAAGCGAGCACCAGGCGTTCGTTCGCCTTGCAGGTCAGGCACCAGTCGGCGGTGAAATCGACGAAGACCAGTCGCCCTTCTTCTCTGCTCAGGCGCTGCGCCTCCTGCTCGTCGAACGCCAGCCAGGCGATGCGCCCGTCTTCGGCCGCTGCCTTGGCGGAGGAAACTCGCGGGCTGGTGACCGCCAGGGTGAGGCACAACCCCGCGGCGGCCACGATTCCTGTCCAGCTGACCAGCCGCCGGGGCGAGCCCGGCTCGAGACGCCCCAGGAACCAGGTCGCCAGGGCGAGGCCGAGCAGGGCGAGCTGGATGAACGCCAACGCCTCGGGCGTGATCTGGGCGGCGAGGACGTAGAAGAGCCAGACCGCAGCGGCGGCCAGCAGAAACCCCATGATCGAGCGAAACGTGACCATCCAGGCACCGGGTTTGGGCAGCAGCGAAGCCGCTCCCGGAAACGCCGCGAGCACCAGGTAGGGAAAGCCCAGTCCGAGGCCGATCGAGGTGAAGATGGCGAACACCAGGGGTGGCGGCTGGGCCAGGGCGAAACCTACCGCCGTACCGAGAAACGGAGCCGAGCAGGGGGTCGCCATCAAAGTGGCGAAAAAACCGGAGAAGAAATGCCCCACAGCGCCCTCCCGCTGCGCCCCTCCGGCGACCCGCGACAGGGAAGCCGGCAGCGGGATTTCGAACAGGCCCCACATATTGAGCGAGAAAAGAACCACTACCAGGAGCAGGAAGGCTACGAACCCCGGCTGCTGGAACTGCACCCCCCAGCCCACCGCGGCTCCCGCCCGGGCGGCGAGCACGGCCGCGGCCGCGAGCCCCCAGAAAGAGACGACCACTCCCGCAACGGTGAAGAGAGCCCCCGAAACCAGCTCCTTGCGCCCCTCGGCCGCACTCTTCACCAGGCCGAAGACCTTGATCGAGAGCACCGGCAACACACAGGGCATGAGGTTGAGGATCAGGCCACCGATCCAGCCCATGGCCAGCATCAGCAAGAGGTTTCCTCCGGCCCCGGAGCTCGCGGGGGCACCTCCACTCGAGGCGCCGGCCTGCCCACCGGTTGCAGGGTCCGCGCCCGAGGTGTCGAACCAGCTCTGGTGGGTCGGCTCCCCTCCCGGACCGACCTCGATCGACAACGCGACCTCGGTGGTGACCGGTGGCAGACACTGCTTGTCGTCGCAGGCCTGGTACCGCAGGGCGGCCTCGAGCTCGACCGCTCCCGGAGCCAGGCTCGAAGGCAGGTCGAACCGGGAATAGATGGTCACCTCGCCGTCGTAGACCGCGATCGGCTCCTCGGTGAAGGCGAACGACTGCATCGAATGGTCCGGATACTCGGTCGTGGGCTCGGTGCTCCCTTCGGGCAGGGTCAGGGTCAGCTCGGTCGGGATCAGGTATTCATAGGTGGGGGTGTTGCTGTTGACATGCCAGTGGTCCTCGATGCGGACCCGGGCCGCCAAGGCCACCGTACCGCCGGGCTCGTAGGCGGTGCGGTCGGCCACGACCTGCAGGCTGGCCTTCTCTTCGCGGGCGAACTGGGCGAAAGCGGGAAGGCCCGAAACGACGAGCAGCAGCCCCAGGGCGGGAGCGAGCGACGATTTGCGAAGCAGGGAAGAGCTCATGAGCGGGTGCATTCCATGGCGTCACCCTTCTTGATCGCCTCGAGGGTGCGCTCGGCGAGCTTCTGCTGCAGGCTCTCGGGATGCTCGCGGAGAAACCTCTCGAGGCTCGAGACCGTGCGCTCGCAATCGCCGGCATCCTGGGCGACCCGAATGCTGAGAAAGTCGAGGCGTTCCACCAGCCGAGCATTCTCGAGCGCTTCCGCCACCGCGTAGGCCTTCCGGAGATGCTCGTCCGCAGCGCTCGTCTCGCGCCCCAGGCGCCAGGCGTCGGCGGTCTGGTAGAGCAACCAGGCCTGGGCCTCGGTCTGCGGCACCACCCGGTCGAGAATCTTCTCGTAGAGCTGCGCGGCCCGGGCGCCGTCTCCGCGCTCGTGCAAATCCTCGGCGAGCTTGCGCTGGAGCTCGACATCTCGGCTCTCCGCCACCTGATCGTAGAAGGTCACCAGGGTGAGGTAACCATTGATCTGCTCCTGGATGTAGGACACGTACTCGGGCATCGGTGCGAACCCGGAGACCGCACCCACCCGGACCATGTCGGCGTCGAGCACCAGCAGCGTCGGCAGACTGTGGGCGTTGTAACGTGCCTTGAGCAGGCTTCCCTCGCCACCGTCCTCGGTGTCGACCCGCAGGAGCACGAAATCTTTCGCGTACTCCCGAAACGCCGGGGTGGAGAACACCGAGCTCTCCAGCTTGTGGCACCAACCACACCACTCGGCGTAGAGATCGACCAGGATGTAGCGGCCCGTCTCCTTCGCCTCGGCGACGGCTTCCGGCAGGCTCTCGAGCCACACCGCCGCTCCGGCCTCGTCCTCTGCCCGTGGCTGGGCCGCGAAGGTCTCAACGGAGGGTAGCCACAGCAGGCTCGCCACCAAGATCCAGAAAGGGACGGAGAGGAGACCAGGTACGCTTCTCATCGCACAACCTCGACCTATGAACATTCTTCGAATTCGACGGTGATTCGTGGACGGATCGATCCCGTGGCCGCGTGGGAAATGCGGGGGCTCCGCCGTTCTTCGATGATACCATGCCGACCTTATGAAGCTCTCCCGACGCGCAGCCGGAGTGGCGGAGTCCGCCACCATTCGAGTGACCCGCAAAGCGGCCGAGCTACGCCGCGCTGGACGGTCGATCCTCGACCTCAGCGCCGGCCAGCCGGACTTCCCCTCCCCGCGAGCCGCGGTCGACGAAGCACGGCGAGCTCTCGCCGAAGGCTTCACCAACTATACGGCCTCCTCTGGAATTCCGGATCTCCGGGAGGCTCTGGCCGAGAGATTCCGCCGCCTGTACGGCTCTCCCTGGCAGGGCCGGGACACCCTCATAACGGTAGGCGCCAAGGCCGCTCTCTTCCAGAGCATGCTCGCGCTGGTCGACGACGGGGATCATGTCGTGGTCCCGAGCCCCTCCTGGGTGAGCTTCTCGGAGCAGATCCGTTTCGCCGGAGGCCATCCGGTGACTCCGGCGCTCGATCCCGAAGAAGGGTTTGCGATCCGCGCCGAGACCGTTCTCGATGCGATCGACGAGAAGACCCGGATGGTGCTGATCAACTCGCCATCGAATCCGACGGGAGCGGTGATCACACCGCGAGATCTACGTACGATCACGGAGCACTGCGCCGACCGCGGCATCCTGCTCCTCAGTGACGAAACGTACGAACGTTTCGTGTACGACGGCACCGAGCATGCCAGCGCGGCGGCCCTCGCCTCTGAGTTTCCCGAGACCGTGCTGCTCATCAGCTCGTTTTCGAAGACCTACTCCATGACCGGCTGGAGGGTCGGATTCGCCCTCGGACCGAGCCGGCTGATCGACAAGCTCGGGGCGATCCAGAGTCACGCGACTTCCAATGTGACGTCTTTCGCCATGCGTGGCGCTCTCGCTGCTCTGCGACACGGTGAAGACGACGTCCGCCGGATGATCACCGAGTTCTCGTCGCGACGCCAGCAGGTCGTAGCGGCCCTGGAGTCTCTCGAAGGTGTCACCTGCCCGACCCCGCAAGGCGCCTTCTACGCCTTCCCCAAGGTCTCCGCACACTACCAGGAAGGACGCCAGGGCTCCGTTGAGATGGCCGAGTTCCTGCTCGAAGAAGCGGGGATTGCGGTCGTCCCGGGGGCGGCGTTCGGGGCCGATGAATGTATTCGACTCTCCTTCGCCTGCGCTCGCGAAGATCTCGATCTGGCGCTCCAACGCCTGGGCGACGCTCTCCAGGCCGGTCCCTGCCCTACCTGACCGCGCCCGGCCTGGCCTTTCGGCAAGGCATCCAGCGCTCTCTCTTTTCCGAAAACTCTTTCTATTCGAGGCGTTTTTCTAAGAGCCTCGACATGGACGATCCCTCACTCCCCAGCCCTCCCCGAGGCTCCCTCTGAGGGCCTCGGAATTCTGCGCACAATACCGCCACAGGCCGCCTCATCCGAGGCGAACAGCGATAGCTTTAGGCTTGGATGGGGTCATGCCGGCAATGACGCCGGTCCTTCCCTCATCGATTGGAGGTCTTATGCGTCAACTGAGTCTAGCTATCGTTTTCACTTTGATTCTGTCGATCACTTCTCCAGCTCTTGCGATATCCAAATCACAACAAAGGTTGTCGATTCCGGAGATTTCTTTGATCGAATTTTTCAAGGAAATTCTTGCCGTACTGACGCCAGATATCCGCTCTCCGGCCAAGAACGATACCTCGAGCGATTCTTCGACCGAGCCACATACCACGCAAGATTCCGAGGAAGCTCCTACCGACCCCGCCGGAGACGATTCAGACGAAACGGATGAGCCGACCGACCCGGCCTGGGGGCCTTACACCGAACCCAACGGCTGATCGGGGCGATGGTCACTTCCGGGCGCGGTTCGCTGGCCGCGCCCTCTCTTTTTCGATCCCGCGGCTGATGTCGTCGAGCAGGCTGGCGGTGAGCCCGCGGCCTGCGATGGCGCAGCGCACCAGCTCGGTGATGGCTGCCGAGGCCACCTTGTTGCTCTCGAGCGGCTTGACCAGCGTCGCCATCGCCTTTGCGGTCTCGTAGGCGGTCATCGTACGGCCGATCTTGAGCTGGAGCCGGACGAGATCGATGGCGATCAGAGCAGCGGAGATCGGATTGATCTCCCGGTAGAGCTCGAGGGCTTCGTGCAGAAGCAGGCAAGCCTTCTGGAGATCGCCTTCCTTCTTGAAAATCGAAGCCTCCAGCCAGATCGCCTTCCCCAGATTTTCGTTGTTGATCACCGAGGCGACATTGCGCGCCTGAGCACACGATCTCTTCGCTTCCTCGAGATTTCCATTCTTCAAATGCATCACGCCGATGTTCAGATGGCAAGAAAAACGGTTGCTGCGTACGTCGGGGCGGGTGTTGTCGGCAGGCAGGTAGTCCATGGCCCGGGTCCAGGCTCGTGTCGCTTCGTCGGCCCGTTCCATGGAGGCGAGGAAGAAACCCTGGCTCACCAGGTTCTTACCGATTCCGATCAGATTTCCGGCCATTACGTGGGTCAACATCGCCTTTTCCGAGAGGGCGAGAGCGCCTTCGTAGTCGGTCCGGCTCGCCAGCACGAAACAGCTTCTCTGCTGCAGATCGGCCAAGGTCTCGAGATCGTCCTGCTCGCAGGCCATCTCCATGGCCCGAGCCAGTACCAGATGGGCGACCTGCTCCTGACCCAACAGCCGACAGCAGGAGCCGAAAACTCCCAGCGCTTTCGGAATGTCTTCATCGGCCGTCCGCGAGATATCTCCGAGGATCTTCTTCATCGCCTTTCGGGAATCTTCGAGCCGCAGATCGTCGAGAGCCTGCTGATCACAGGCGATGGGCTCGAAATCCTTTGAGCGCTGGTCGACCAGCGTCAGGATCTTGGGATCCCGCTTGAGCTTGTAGCGCAGGGCCGCCGCCTCGGCGAGAAAGGCATCCATCGGATCCGCAGAGCCCAACACCGTGCTGAAGAACTCGGCCGCGTCGACGCCGAGAGCTCCGAGGGCCTCGAGAAGAATTCTGAGGTCGAACCGCTGTCGGCCGGGGCGACGCAGATCGCGAAAATAGCCCGCTCCGAGCTGCAGTTGTTCTTGCACCCGACTCACCGCGCCGCGCCCGGCGATCCGGAAACGACGTTGCAGCTCACTCTGGACTCTTTGCAATACTTGTTCCGCGCTCATCACGAAAAAACTCTACCGTATCCGGACGGAAAGCCCAATTACGAAAAAGATTACGACCGGTCGGTTTGGAGATTTTCCGACCGAGCTCGAGCCCGGTTCCGGAACGGTTGTCCGGCGAAGCTCTGGTGTCGTGCGGTTCCCATCACCGGAACCCTCCCGATTCCTGGTGCGATGCCTGGAAAGCGGCTCTATTATAGTAACTCTTCGATACGAATCGAACGAAGCCAGCTCTGGCGAGGGAATCGAGCCCGGATCGAGGCTCCGGCGCCCCCGCGATAAGATCCCGGCGAACCCTCCAAACCAGGAACTCATCGATGAACCGAAGACTGCTATCCGTTTCCAGCTCGTTTCTCGCCCTCTGGCTCTCGGCACCGGTGCTCTGGGCCTCGGCCTCCGACGAAGCTTCGGCTGCCCTGCACGAGCTCTTCGCGGAGGAGTGGGAGACACGCCTGCGCGAGGATCCGCTGACCGCGACCTCGGTCGGTCGCCACGAATACGATCACCTGCTGCCTTCGCAGACCCTGGAAGACCTGCAACGCCGGAACGCCTCCGACCGCCGCTTCCTCGAGCGCCTCCGCGCCATCGACCGCGAGGCATTGGCCGACCCGGACCGCATCAACTACGACATCTTCGCGCGGCAGCTGACCCTGCGCATGGAAGAGCTCGAGATCGGCCACTACCGACTCCCGCTGACCGTCGACTCCGGCTTTCACATCGGCTTTGCCCGCCTGCCTTCGGAAATGCCCTTCATCACGCCGGAGGGGTACCGCAACTACATCGCCCGCCTACGGGCCTTCCCGGAGTACGTTCGGCAACACATCGTGCTGCTGCGGGAAGGTCTGGCCCACGGCATGACCCTCCCCAAGGTCGTGCTCGAAGGGTACGAGGTCACCATCGAGTCTCACGTCGTCGACGAGGTCGAGAAGAGCCTCTTCTACGCGCCCTTCGAGCGCTTTCCCCAGCAGATCGCCGAGGCTGCTCGCCAGGAGCTCGTGGCCGAGGGCAAGGCGGCGATTCGAGAAGGCGTGATCGCCGGGTACCGGACCTTTCTCGAGTTCATGACCGAGGAGTACATCCCCGGCGCCCGCGAGAGCCTCGGAGCCTCCGAGCTCGAGGACGGTGATGCGTATTACGCGCAGCGTATTCGCAACTTCACCACTCTCGATCTCTCGGCCGACGAGATCCACCGCATCGGCCGGGAGGAAGTACGGCGTATCCGGGCCGACATGGAAGCGGTGATCGAGACCGTCGGGTTCGAGGGCAGCTTTCTCGAGTTTCTCGAGCTCCTGCGCACCGACCCCCGGTTCTACCCGACCACCGCCGAAGAGCTGCTCAAGGAGGCCTCGTACATTTCCAAACGTATGGACGCCAAGCTCCCTTCTCTGTTCGGAACCCTGCCGCGACAACCTTACGGGGTTGCACCGGTGCCCGATCACCTGGCCCCGAAGTACACCACCGGGCGCTATGTGGGTGCGCCACCGGGGAGCACACAGCCCGGCTACTACTGGGTGAACACCTACGCGCTGGAGAGCCGGCCGCTCTATGTGTTGACCGCCCTCTCTCTGCACGAAGCCGTTCCGGGCCACCACCTGCAGATCGCCCTCTCGCAGGAGCTGGAGAATCTCCCAAACTTTCGGCGCTACTCCTACATCTCTGCCTTCGGAGAAGGCTGGGGGCTCTATTCCGAATGGTTGGGAATCGAGGCCGGCCTCTACGACGACCCGTACGAGGAGTTCGGCCGCCTCACCTACGAGATGTGGCGCGCCTGCCGCCTGGTGGTCGATACCGGTCTGCACGCCATGGGCTGGAGCCGCCAGCAGGCCCTGGATTACATGGCGGAGAACACCGCCCTGTCGCTGCACGAGGTACGGACCGAGACCGACCGCTATATCTCCTGGCCGGCGCAAGCCCTGGCCTACAAGCTCGGAGAGCTGAAGATCCGGGAGCTGCGCAAGCAGGCCGAGGCGGCCCTGGGGCAGTCGTTCGACGTGCGCAAGTTCCACGATGCTGTGCTCGCCAACGGCTCGATTCCGCTCTCGGTGCTCGAAGACGTCATTCACCGTTTCATCGCCGAGCACCGACCCGAGTCGTGAGCGCTGATCTCCCGACCACGATCCGGGAACCCGTTCTGGTCACCGGCGCCACCGGCTTCATCGGCAGCCACCTGGTCGCTCGCCTGGCCGATGCGGGCCGGAGCGTTCGAGCCCTCGTGTTGCCCGGCGATCAGATCCCGAGCCGCTGGCGGGCCAAGGTCCGTTCCGCCGACCAGCCGGCCGGCGTGGAGGTGTTTCGTGGCGACGTGGCGGATCGTTCGTCGGTGGCCGCGGCCATGGAATCGGTGGGCACCGTGGTCCACCTGGCGGCGATCGTCACCGATTGGGGCGCCGAGGCCCTGCACCACCGGGTGACGGTAGAAGGTACCCACAACGTGCTCTCCCGGGCCGCCGAGGAGGGGGCCCGCGCGGTGCTCGTGTCGAGCATCGTGGTCTACGGCAACGGCCTGCGCAAGGGCGCCTGCCCCGAGGATCGGCCCTTCGGCGCTCCTCTCGGCCCCTATAGCCGCAGCAAACAGGCCCAGGAACGCCTCGCTCGGGCCCTGGAAAAGGATTCCGACCTCGACCTGGTGATCGTGCGCCCGGCCAATGTCTTCGGCCCCGGCAGCACTCCCTGGGTCGAGGAGCTGATCCACCTCCTGCGCAAGGGAGGAATCACCCTGATCGGCAGCGGCGACTTCAATGCCGGCCTCTGCCATGTCGACAACCTGGTGGATCTGCTACTGCTCGCCGCCGCCCGCAAAGACGCCCGCGGGGGGGTCTTCAACGTGACCGATGGATCCGAGGTCACCTGGCGACAGTATGTCTCCGACCTCGCGCGACTCGCCGGAACCCGCCCGCCGCGCTCGGCCCCCTGGGTCCTCGCCCGGCCGCTGGCCACCCTCTGCGAGCAGCTGTGGAAGTGGAAGCTGAATTCCTTCGCCCGGCGCCCGCCGATCACTCGCGAGGCCATCAACCTGGTGGGGGCGAACCACCGTCTGCCCATCGAGCGCGCCCGCCAGGAGCTCGGCTACCAGCCCCGGATCGACTACTCGCGGGCCCTCGCCGAGCTGGCGGAGAGCCTTCCGCGATGAAGATCCGCTTCAGTCCAGGCCGCGCCCGGCGCTCTTGATCGCCTGGCGGGTTTCCTTGTCGAGCTCGCGCTCTCTCGCCGCCTGGCGTTTGTCGTAGAGCTTCTTGCCCTGCACCAGGGCGATCTCCACCTTGACCCGGTTGCCCTTGAGGTACATCGACAGGGGCACGATGGTGTAACCCTTGGCCTGGGACCGCCCGAAGAGCCGCTCGAGCTCCCGTTTCTTGAGCAGCAGCTTGCGCGGACGCTCGGGCTCGTGGTTCTCGCGGTTGCCGTGGCTGTAATGGCTGATGTGGATGGAGTTGAGAAAAGCCTCTCCGTCGCGAAAATCGACGAAGCCGTCTTTGAGATTGACCTTGCCGGAACGAGCCGCCTTGACCTCGGTGCCGGTCAGGGCGATCCCCGCCTCGACCGGGTCGTGGATGTGGTACTCGTGCCGCGCTTTGCGGTTGGTGGCGATGGGCCGATGGTAGGGCTGGGCTTCCATGTCTCGAATCTCCGTGGCGGGCTGGGTGCAGGATCTCCACCGATTCTATCTCTTCACGCAGCTTTCACCTCGATCTCGGATTCTGCAATTAGTGCTAGCATCGATGGTTGGAGAAGAGGCCTCTGCGCCGAGCCCACGAAATGAGATTGCACTCTACAGTGATTCGCACCCTGGGAGCCCTGGTCGGCCTGTTCCTCGCCTTCGCCACACTGGCGCAGGCGCGGGCCGAGCCACGAGTTTCGGAGCTGCAGCTGAAGGTCGAGGAGAGCCAGGTGCAGGTCTCCTTCCAGCTCGACGACGCCTTCACCGAGGATTTCCTGCGCCGGGTCGAGAGCGGCGTGCCCACGGGGTTCGTATTCGACTTCCAGCTGGTGCGCGACCGCAAGTCCTGGTTCGACAGCAGCGTCGACAGCGGCCGTCTGCAGGTCGATGCCATGTACAACGCCGTGACCCGCGAGTACCTGATCAACTATCGGCACGACGGGGACCTGGTGGAGAGCCGGGTGGTCCGCGAGCTCGACGAGCTGCAGCAGGCCATGACCGAGTTCTCCGGCTACACGGTTTTTGCGATCGAGGGCAAGGCCGCCCGGCAGCGGTTGCGGGTGCGAGTGCGGGCCGTGCTCGGCACCCGCATGTTCCTCTTCTTCATTCCGCGAACCCAGAGCACCGACTGGGTGGAGAGCCCACGCTTCCAGATCCAGGATCCCGATTCAGGACCCTGATCACGATTCGGAAGCTCTGAGCCCTCGGGATTTGGCCATGGATCTTCGCCAGCAGATTCTCCGACATCGCAAGGACAACCGGGTGATCGGTGGCGGCATGTTGCTGCTGTTGATCGTCTGCAGCATCTTCTACTACCTGCTGCTCCGGGGCCGAGGGCTTCCGGCCGAGATGGCGTCGGACAAGCTGCTCCTCTTCGTCCTCTGGTACATCAACATCATCCTCATACTGGCGATCCTCTTCGTCCTGGTGCGGAGCGTCTTCCGCCTGATCCTGGAACGCCATCACCGCATCCTCGGCTCCAAGTTCAAGACCAAGCTCGTTCTCACCTCCATCGCCCTGTCGCTGATCCCGGTCCTGATCCTCTTCCCCTTCGCCACCCGGCTGCTGCTCGAGTCCTTCGATCAGTGGTTCGCCCTGCCGGTGGAGGAAGTGGTCAGCCAGGCGGCCGACACCGCCGATGCCCTGTCGCGCCAGATCGAGAGCACCAATCTCCGCGACGCCCACCGGGTGTTGCGGGAGCTGGCGGAGTTCGACATCGAAGACCTCGATCAACGCCCCGGGCTCCAGCACCGGCTCCAGGAGCTGCGGGAAGAGCTGCAGCTCCACTACCTCGCCATCTACGACGGCACCGAGCCCATCCACGGCACCGCCGACCCCCTCTCCGGCTTCCAGCGCGCACCTTCGTTTCGCGGCCTGAGCCCGTTCCTGCTCGAGGCGGCCGAGAAAGGCGAGGCCATTCATCTCGAAGACTCTCTCGATATCGACGGTCGTCTGATCCTGGCCGCGGTTGCCACCCAACGGCCGGCGCCGACGGTGGACGAAGGAGAGGAAGAGGCGGAGCTGCCACCGGAGCCGGAGCACACGGTGGTCGTCGCCGGCACGGTGCTGCCCCCCGACATCGCGGAGAAGAGCGAGAGCCTGGTGCTCGCCTACCAGAGCTACCTTCGCCTGGCCGTGGAGCGGGTCGACCTGCGGGCGGCCTACCTGCTGAATCTCCTGATGGTCACCCTCCTCGTGGTGCTCGCCTTCTCCTCCATCGGCCTGCGCCTGGCCCGCCGCATTACCGAGCCGATCCAGGCCCTGGCCGACGGAACCCGGCGGATCAGCAGCGGCGACCTCGACCACCGGGTGGAGGTCGCCGTGGACGACGAGCTCGGGGTGTTGGTGAATGCCTTCAACCAGATGACCCAGGAGCTGAAGCGCAACAAGGAGCTGGTCGACACCCAGAATCGCCAGCTCACCCACACCAACAAGAGAATCGCGGCCGTGTTGCAGAACGTCGCCGCGGGGGTGCTCTCGATCAGCGCCGAGGACAAGATCCTCACCTGTAACGGCGCGGCTCTCGAGATCCTGGGCCAGCGGGCCGAGGACGTGATCGGCCACCAGACCGACGAGGCCTGGGCCGATCCGGAGCGTGCCAAGCTCGCCTCACTCCTCGCCGAGGACTTCACCATCGGCGGGCAGCTGAACCACCAGCTGAACATCACCATCGGCGCGGTGTGGAAAACCCTGGAGGTCAAGGTCACCACCCTGCCGGGCTCCGATGGCCAGGCAATGGGAGGCCGGGTGGTGGTGCTCGAAGACCTCACGGAGCTGATCTACGCGCAGAAGATGGCCACCTGGAACGAGGTGGCGCGGCGGATCGCCCACGAGATCAAGAACCCCCTCACCCCGATCCGGCTCACCGCCGAGCGCCTGTTGCGCAAGTACCGCCAGAACGATCCGTCTCTCGGACCGATGCTGGAAGAAGGGGTCGAAATCATCGTGCGCGAGGTCTCGAGCCTGAAGAATATGGTCGACGAGTTCTCCCGCTTCGCTCGCATGCCCAGGCCCCAACCCCAGGAGGTCGACATGGAGCAGATGAGCCGCGAGATCCTGGCCCTCTACAAAGATCTGAAACCCGGAGTCGAGGTTCGCGGCTGCATCGACGATCAGGCCCGGACCGTTCGTTTCGACCGCGAGCAGCTCAAGAGTGTGCTCATCAACCTGCTCGACAACGCCATCGAAGCCACCGACGCGCCGGGAGAGGTTTCCCTCACCACCCGGCCCTACAACGGCTCGGTGCGCCTCAATGTCTCCGATACCGGCAGAGGCGTGTCGACGGAAGACAAGGAGAAGCTCTTCTTGCCCTACTACTCCACCAAGGGCCGCGGCACCGGCCTCGGCCTCGCCATCGTGCACCGCATCGTGAGCGACCACAACGCCGCCATCCACATCGAAGACAACCACCCGCGGGGATCGGTTTTCTCTCTGGACATCCCGCTGCAGTAGCCGCCCGTCCCGCCGTCTCGCCACTCGTGGCCACTCCCTAGGCGAGAGCGGCCGGTTGTGCTGAGATATGCTCATGGCCCGGTCTCGCTCGACTCTCGTCTTCTCCTATCTTCTCGTCCTCGTCGCCGTCGCCGTTCCCGACACGCCACACCACGCCGCCACCGGCGCCGAGTCGCGATTGAAGGATTTCTACGGCTCGTGGCTCGAAGGGCTCCGCGGGCACATGCTCGCGGAGGAACGGCGGGCGTTCCTCGAGCTGCAGGACGACCGCCACCGCGAGATCTTCCTGCGACGTTTCTGGGAAGTGCGAGACCCCGAGCCCGAGCACCGCGGCAACCTCCCGCTGGAGCTGTGGCGCCACAACCAGCTCGCCGCCCGAGACCGTTTCGACGACCTGGAGGACCCTCGCAGCCAGGCGATGCTGCTCACCGGAGCCCCCACCGCTACCACCGTCTACGGCGGCTGCTCCGACGTCATCCGTCCCATCGAGGTCTGGTCGTTCGGAGCCTGGCATCCCGGAGCGGCGGAGACCGGCACCCTCTACCTGGTGTTCTATCGTCGTGGCTCGCGAACCTTCCACTGGACTCCGAGAGACGAGGTCGGCGAGCTGCTGATGGGAGAGCAGCCCTGGAGCGTCGATCGCCTCGTGGGCTTCGCGGACGTCAAGGGTTGCCTCGACTCCCATTTCGGCCCTCCGGTCGACCTCGAGAAGGCGCTCCACGAAGCGCTCGGGCCCGAGGCCCTGCGCCGGGCCCTGCTCGCGGCGCCCCCCGGGCCCGGGTGGATCGCGGAGCTGCGTTCCGATCTCGAATCCGGGCGAGCCCTCCTGCCCGCCGCCTACCTCGAGCTCGAGCTCACCGGCCGCTACCGCCAGAAGGCCATCCTCGAAGGCCGCATCCACATTCCGGTGGCCGAGATCGAACGCAATGCCGAGGGCGACCTGATCGACCGGATCGAGATCCTTGGCGATGTGTGGCTCGGCCGGCTCGGTGGCCGGCTCGTCGATTCCTTCGAGACCGTGCACTATGTCGCCGGGCCGGAGAAGGGCACGGCCACCATCTCGCTCCCCTTCTACCGCCGGCTCCGGCGCGGCACCTACCTCCTCGACCTCCGGGTCGCCGACTCCCGTGGCCTCGCCCTCTGGCGTGGCACCCGGACCCTCGAGATCGCCGAGCTGCCCGTGCACGAGGCCACCGAGCCCCCGGGGCTCGCGGGAGGCTTCGCCGGCCTCACCCGCTCCCAGGTGGGAGTGCTCACCACCTTTCCCACCGTCGAGCTGCGTCCCCTGGAAGACGGTGTGCTGGTGGGCGAGGTGATTCTCGAGGCGCACACCACCGGCGGCCCGATCGACCGGGTCGACTTCTTTGCCGACGGCGAGGCGATCGGCAGCGACACCGAGCCTCCCTGGGCGGCGGAGCTCCACTTCGAGGCACCTCCGCGAGATCATCACTTCCAGGCCATCGCCTTCGATCCCGAGGGCCGCGAGCTCGACCGCGCCGAGATGCAGACGACCGCCGCCCCACATCGCCTGGCGGTGCGGATCCTGGAGCCCGCGGCCGGAATCGCCGCCACCCGCTTTCGCGCCGCCGTCGATCTGCCGGCGGGCCAGGTGCTCGATCGGCTCGACGTCTACCTCGGCCAGAAACACCTCACCGCGCTCTCGGAGCCACCATTCACCACCACCCTGCCGGCCCGGCGCTTCCCGTCCGCCGCCGAGCCCACCTTCGTGCGCGCCGTGGCCACCACCACGTCCGGGGAGTCGGCGGAAGATCTCGTGATCATCGACTCGCGCACTCCCTTCGACGAGATCGACGTCGAGCTGGTGCAGCTCTTCACCTCCGTGACCGATGCCGCCGGCGGCCCGGTGCGCAACCTCGCCGGCGATCGTTTTCGGGTCTTCGAAGACGGCGTGGAACAGGCGCTCGTACGGTTCGACACGGTCGAGAACCTGGCCATCAACGTCGGCCTGCTGATGGACGTCTCCAGCTCCATGCGGCGCCGGATCGACACCGCCAGCCGCAGCGCCCGTCGGTTCTTCCAGACCGTGCTCACCGACAAGGACCAGGCGAGCCTGCTGACCTTCAACCACGATATCCACCGGGTCGTGCCCTTCACCGGGAATGTCGACCGCTTGCTGCTCTCGGCCAGCGGCTTCCGCGCCTGGGGCACCACCCGGCTCAACGACAGCCTCGTCTTCACCGCCTACTCTTTCGGCGGGCTCGAGGGCAAACGAGCCCTGATCCTGCTCTCCGACGGCCAGGACGTCGACAGCGACTTCCCGTTCCAACAGGTCCGAGAGCAGATCCTGCGCGCCGGGATCGCCCTCTACCCGATCCTGCTCGGCGTCGAAGACCTGATCACCCTACAGAACCTCGAAGTGCTCGCTCGCGACACCGGCGGCCGTTTCTTCACCATCCGCTCCGTCGAAGAGCTCGACCGGGTCTACCGCTGGATCGAAGAAGACCTGCGCACCCAATATCTGCTCGTCTACCGCTCGCCGCCCAGAGAGCATCGACACGAGCTGCGCACCGTGCGAGTGTTGATGGACGACCCCACCTGGAAGGCGCGGACGCTGCACGCCTATTACCCGCAGTAGCTCCTTCCCACCCATTTCGGGTACCCTTCGGCCGGCGCCGATCCAGGCGCAGCAGGAGGAAGATCCCGTGAGTCGCTCGAACCAACCGACCTTGAACAGCTCCAGCGGCGATCCGCACCGTCATTTCGTCCACGAGATCATCGACCACGATCTCGAGACCGGCAAGACTGCCGGCGTGGTGACCCGCTTCCCGCCGGAGCCCAATGGCTACCTGCACATCGGCCACGCCAAGGCCATCTGCCTGAACTTCGGGATCGCCCAGCAGTACGGCGGGCGTTGCCACCTGCGCTTCGACGACACCAATCCCACCACCGAGGACATGGAGTACGCCGAGGGGATCCAGCGCGATATCCGCTGGCTCGGCTTCGACTGGGGCGAGCACCTCTACTACGCGTCCGATTATTTCGAGCGGATCTACGCCTTTGCCGTACACCTGGTGAAGCAGGGCCTGGCCTATGTCTGCAGCCTGAACGAGGAGCAGATCCGCGAGTACCGGGGCACGATCAGCGAGCCCGGCCGCGAGAGCCCGTATCGCAACCGTTCGGTGGAGGAGAGCCTCGACCTGCTGGAGCGCATGCGCAAGGGCGAGTTCGAAGACGGAGCCCACGTGCTGCGGGCCAAGATCGACATGTCGGCCAAGAACATGTTGATGCGCGATCCCTTGCTCTACCGCATTCGCCGCGTCCCCCACTTCCACACCGGCGATGCGTGGTCGATCTACCCCATGTACGACTTCGCCCACTGCCTCGAAGACGCGATCGAGTGTGTGACCCACTCGCTGTGCAGCCTCGAGTTCGAGAACAATCGCGAGATCTACGATTGGGTGCTCGACCACGTCTCCCCGGAGTGCCGGCCGCACCAATACGAGTTCGCACGCCTCAATCTCAACTACACGTTGATGAGCAAGCGCAAGCTCCTGCAGCTGGTGAACGAAGGTCACGTCTCCGGCTGGGACGACCCCCGCATGCCCACCCTCGCCGGTCTGCGCCGCCGAGGCTACACCCCGGAATCGATCCGCAATTTCTGTGACCGGGTGGGGGTGGCCAAGACCCACAACGTGATCGACGTGGCCCTGCTGGAGTTCAGCCTGCGCGACGACCTGAACCAGAAGGTGCCGCGGGTGCTCACCGTGCTGCGGCCCCTGAAGGTGGTGATCGAGAACTACCCGGAAGACCAGACCGAAGAGCTCGACGCCCCCTACTACCCTCGCGACGTGCCCAAGGAGGGCTCCCGCGCCCTACCGTTCACGAGGGAGCTCTACATCGAGCGCGACGACTTCGCCGAGGATCCGCCGCCGGGCTTCTTCCGCCTCGCGCCGGGCCGCGAGGTGCGCCTGCGCTACGCCTATTTCATCCACTGCCACGAGGTGATCAAAGACGCGGAAGGCGAGGTGATCGAGCTGCGCTGCACCTACGACCCCGAGACCCGCGGCGGCAACGCTCCCGACGGACGCAAGGTCCAGGGCACGCTGCACTGGGTCTCGGCGACCCACTCGCTGCCGGTGGAGGTGCGCCTCTACGATCGCCTGTTCTCCGAGGAAGAGCCCGGGCGCGATGGTATCGATTTCCAGGAACATCTGAATCCCCGCTCCCTCGAGATCCTCGATGGCTGCCGAGCCGAGCCGAGCCTCGGCGGATCCACCGCGGGCGATTCCTTCCAGTTCGAGCGCCAGGGGTTCTTCACCGTCGACCCCGACAGCCGCGGCGATCACCTGGTCTTCAATCGCACCGTCACCCTCAAGGACACCTGGGCCAAGCTCGCCGGAGACCGCAAGGCCCGGGAACGCAAGGAGCTGGCGGCTCGCCGCGCCGCGGAGAAGGCCGCCGCCAAAGAACGCCAGCGCCTGGAGGCCCCATCTGCCTCACCCGAGCCCGAGCTCGGTCCCGAGCAGATCGCCCGCTTCGAGCGCTACCGTGACACCCTCGACCTCGCCGAGGCCGACGCGACACGACTCGCTGCCGACGAGGATCTCGGACGATTCTTCGAGCAGGCTCTCGAGCACCACGACCAGGCCCGGTCCGTCGCCAACTGGGTTCTCAACGAGCTCCTGCGCGAGGTGAAAGACCATCCTCTCGACCAGCTCCCCTTCGGACCCGCCGAGCTGGCGCAACTGGTGGCCCTGGTCGACGCCGGCAAGATCACCGGCGCCGCGGGCAAAGAAGTCTTCGCGGCGCTGCTCGAATCCGGCGGTGATCCGAAGGGGATCGTGAAGGAAAAGGGGCTCGAGGTTCTCGGGGCCGGAGACGAGATGGACCGCATCCTCGACCGGGTGCTCGAGGAGAATCCGGAGCAGCTCGCCGCCTATCGCGGCGGCAAGACGGCGCTTCTCGGCTTCTTCGTCGGCCAGGTCATGCGGGCCACCGGCGGGAGGGCGAATCCGCAGGAGCTACAGGCAGCTCTCCGGAAACGGCTCGCCGGAGACTGAACGAAAAGCCAGAAAACCCCGTCGTCAGGAGCCCTTCTACTGCAGGGCTCGAGCGGCGTGCGCCTCGCCTCCTCCGGACAGGAACTCCGTGGTCAGCGCCACCACCGAAGGATCCCGCAAGACCC
>CAZMEL010000060.1:0-32278 GCA_964565225.1 uncultured Thermoanaerobaculia bacterium
CTTCTACCTGGAGCCCTCCTTCGACAGCCTGCTCGACACGGCGGTGTTCCAGCAGGCGGCGAGCCAGGCGTTGCTCTCGCTGAGCGTCGGCATGGGGGTGATGATCACCTATGCCTCGTACCTGCCGCGGGACGAAAACATCGCCCAGAAGGCCGCCGCAGTGTCTTTCTCCGATTTTTCCATCGCCTTTGTCGCCGGCCTGGTGGTGTTCCCGGTGATCTTCGCCCTGGGGTTCTCCGAGCAGGTCGGCGCGAGCACCATGGGGGCGCTCTTCATCTCGCTGCCGGGTGCGTTCCTCGAGATGGGCGCCGCGGGGCGCCTGGTGGGCTCGGCGTTCTTTCTCGCCCTGGTGGTGGCGGCGGTCACCTCGTCGGTGTCGCTGCTGGAGGTGGCGGTGGCGTCGCTGATCGACGAGCTCCACATTCGCCGCCGCACGGCAGCGGTGCTGGCCGGCACGGCCGCGGCGCTGGTGGGCCTCGTGCCGGCCTACTCGCAGGCGGCGCTCGGCACGATCGACCAGGTGGTGGGCGAGCTCTGCGTGGTGGTCGGTGCGCTGGGGATGTCGATCCTGGTGGGCTGGCGGATGCAGGACCCTCTCTCCGAGCTCCTGGAAGGTGCCTCGCCCTTCTTTCGCCGGGTCGCCCCGGGGTTTCTGTTCACCATCCGTTACGTGGTGCCCCCCCTCGCCGCCCTGCTGCTGTGGTTCAGCCTGCAGAAAACCGCCGGAATGATCTTTTCGTGAGCGAGCGACATCCGCGACCGCCGAGTCGACCAGCACCCATGGTGTAGGATTTTCGCCGAAGGGGGAACGATGCCAGACCAGCCAGAGATGTACCGCATTCTCTCCGAGGAAGGAGAGCTGATCGGCGAGGTGCCCGAGGGCCTCGGCGAGCAGGACTTCCGCCGGATGTACGAGCTCCTGCTCCTTTCCCGGGCCTTCGACGAAGAAGCGCTCAGCCTGGTGCGCCAGGGCCGGATCACCTTCTACGCCGGCTCCCGCGGCCACGAAGGGGCGCAGGTGGGCAGCGGCTATGCCCTCGAGCCCCAGGACTGGATCTTTCCCTCGCCCCACCGGGAGCTCGGGGTGCACGTCGCCAAGGGAGCGACCGTCTTCGAGAAGATGTCGCACTACTTCGGCCGCGCCACCGACCCCACCCAGGGCCGCCAGATGCCGAACCACTTCGGCAGCAAGGAGCTCAACATCGTGCCCCCGTCGACCGCGGTCGGCACCCGCATTCCCCACGCCGCGGGGGTCGGCTGGGCGGCGCGCCAGAAGAACGATCCGATGGTCGCCGTGGCGTACTTCGGCGACGGCGCCACCTCGATGGGTGAGTTCCACATCGGCCTGAACTTCGGTGCCGTGTTCCGCAGCCAGGCGGTGTTCTTCTGCATCAACAACCTGTGGGCCATCTCCACTCCTCTCGACCGGCAGATGGCGGTGCCCACGATCGCCGAACGCGCCGCCGCCTACGGCATTCCCGGGGTGTTGGTGGACGGCAACGACGTGCTCGCCACCTATGAGGTCATGAAAACGGCCCTCGACCGCGCGCGCGGCGGCGAAGGGCCGACCCTGATCGAGGCCAAGGTGGTGCGGCTGTGCGCCCACACCTCCTTCGACGACGACACGCGTTACCGCGAGCCCGAGGAAGTGGCGGAAGGCGAGCGGGTCGACTCGATCCCGCGTTTCCGGGGTTTCTTGCAGAAACAGGGCCTGTGGACGGAAGAATGGGAGCAGGAACTCCTCGAGAGCTCCCGACGCCACGTGCTGGAGGAAATCGAGCGCGCCGAGGCGGCTCCCCTCCCCGACCCCGAAACCCTCCTCGACCACGTCTACTACACCCGGCCCGAAGAGCCGACCGAGGCCTGAGCTCCACACCGGCCCGCGGAGAGAAGCAGCTATGGCGAAGATGAACATGGTCGAGGCGGTTCACCGGGCGCTCCACGAGGAAATGGCCCGCGACAGCAACGTGATCGTGCTGGGGGAAGACGTAGGAATGGCCGGCGGCGTGTTCCGCGCCACCCAGGGTTTCTACGAGGAGTTCGGCGAAAACCGCGCGCTCGACACTCCCCTCTCGGAGCTGGGCATCGTCGCCTTCTCCATCGGCATCGCGCTCTACGGCATGCGCCCGGTGGCGGAGATCCAGTTCGCCGACTTCATCCACCTGGCCTTCGACCAGATCTACAACAACGCCGCCCACATGTGTTACCGCTCGGCGGGTACCTACCACTGCCCGATGGTGATCCGCAGCCCGCATGGCGGCGGCGTGCGCGGCGGCCTCGAGCACTCCCAGAGCCCCGAGGCCCTCTTCCTCAACTGCCCCGGCATCAAGATCGTCATCCCCTCGAACCCCTACGACACCAAGGGCCTGCTCAAGAGCGCCATCCGCGACGACGACCCGGTGATCTTCTTCGAGCACAAGGGGCTCTACCGCGCGGTCACGGGCGAGGTTCCGGAGGAGGAGTACACCATTCCCCTCGGTCGGGCGAAGATCGTACGCGAAGGGGCCGACGTGACCCTCGTGGTCTGGGGTGCGATGGTGCAGCTGGCGGAACGGGCGGCGAAGGAGCTCGAGCCGAAGGGTGTCGACGCGGAGATCATCGACCTGCGCACGATTCTCCCCATCGACAAGGAAACCCTTCTGCAATCGGCCGAGAAGACCGGCCGCGTGGTGATCGTGCACGAGGCCCCCAAGACCGGCGGCGTCGGTGCCGAGCTCTCGGCGATCCTCGGCGAAGAGGCGATCGACGTGTTGCAGTCACCCGTCTTGCGCGTCTGCGGCTACGACTCGCCCTTTCCCTACTCCCTGGAAGGAGCCTACATGCCCTCCGTCGCCCGAGTGCTCGAAGCCGTCGATACCGCCATGGCCTACTGAGGCCACTCCACCACGGAGCCGACCCGGTCGTTTACAACCAAAGGAAGAGTCGTCGTCCCTGGAGCCAGGGCGAACGGCTCGAAGAAATAGAGGCCGAAGCCAGAGAGAGAACACAGCGCCAGACAAGACTCCGAAGCCCAACCCAGCCGGCGCGAGCCTTTGAGTCCTGGCGGAAGGGACGACGACTCGACCCGAGCCGAAAATTTCAGATTCCGACGCGAGGATTCGAGACCGAGGAAGCGACATGATGCACGAAGTGAGAATGCCCCAGCTGGCCCAGAGCGTGGTCGAAGGAGAGATCGAGACCTGGCTGGTGAAGGTCGGCGACCGGGTCGAGAAGGAGCAGCCTCTGGCCGAGATCGTCACCGACAAGGTGAACGTGGAGCTGCCCTCGCCGGTGGCCGGAACCGTGCGCGAGATCCTCGTCCCCGAGGGCGATACCGTGCCCATCGGCACCCTGCTGCTGCGCATCGAGCTCAGCGAGACCGGCGCCAAGACCCGGGCCTCGACGCCCGTCTACAGCGCCCTCACCGCCGACATCATGAAGGTCGACAAGAACCCGGAAGTCGCCCCCGCCGAGGACAGCGCCGCGGAGAAGGCCGCGCCCGCCCGCCCGCCGGGGCGCCCGCGGGCCGCCCCCGTCGCCCGCAAGGTCGCCCGCGATCTCGGCGTCGACCTCGCGACGGTCACCGGCACCGGACCCTCCGGCCGGATCACCGCCGACGACGTGCGCCAGGCCGCCGAGGCGGCTCCCTCGGTCGAAGCCGTCGCAACTCGGGCGCCGGCCGCGGAGGCGCCCGCACCGGCCGGGGGAGAGGTCGAATACCTGCCCTACACGGGCCGGCGGCGCCAGATCGGCCAGCGCCTGGCCCGGGCCAAACAGACCATCCCCCACGCCAGCTGTGTCGAGGCGATCGACGTCGAAGCCCTCGTCGCCGTACGCGCCGAGCACAAACCCCGGGCCCGGCAACGCGGCGTGCGCCTGACCTACCTGCCCTACCTCGCCCAGGCTACCCTCTGGACTCTGCAGCGCCACCCGATCTTCAACGCCAGCCTCGAAGAAGCCGAGAGCCGCATCGCCCTCAAGAAACACTACGACCTGGGCATCGCCGTCGACACCGCCGACGGCCTGATCGTGCCCGTGCTCCCCGCCGCCGACCGCAAGACCCTGCTCCAGCTCGCCACCGAGCTCGAGCAGCTCGCCACCCGGGCCCGACAGGGCCAGCTCACGCCGAGCGACGTCCAGGGCTCCACCATCACCCTGTCCAACGTCGGCGCCGATGCCGTGCTCTTCTCCGTCGGCGTGATCAACGCCCCCGAGGTCGCGCTGCTCAACTTCCACCGCATGGAGCAGCGCCCGGTCATCGTGCAGGGAGGCATCGTGGTACGCTGGCAGATGTACATCACACTCACTTTCGACCACCGAATCGCCGACGGCGGCCACGCGGTACGTTTTCTCGAAGATTTCAAACAGAGAATCGAAGACGTGGCGAGCTGGGCCGTACTGTAGACCAAGAGCCCGCGAGACATCCGTCGGGCCGGATTGCACGGGGGAAACCATGCAGAAAACCTTGATCGGCTGTGGCGTTCTGCTGATCGCCGGCATCCTTCTCGGCGCCCTCGTCCTGGGCGGCGTCTACAACCGTCTCGTCGACCTCGAGGAAGGTGTGACCTCGGCCTGGGCCCAGGTGGAGAACGTCTACCAGCGGCGGGCCGACCTCGTTCCCAATCTGGTGGCCACCGTGCAGGGTGCGGCCGATTTCGAGCGCGACACCCTGAACGACGTGGTCGAGGCGCGTTCCAAGGTCGGCCAGACGAGCTTCGAAGGCGCTCCCACCGCCGAGCAGCTGAGCCAGTTCCAGAGCCAGCAAGACGCCCTCTCGAGCGCCCTCTCGCGCCTTCTCGTGGTGGTCGAGCGTTACCCGGAGCTGAAGGCGACCGAGGCGTTTCGCGATCTCCAGGTCCAGCTCGAAGGCACCGAGAACCGGATCGCCGTCGAGCGCAAGCGCTTCAACGAGGCCGCTCGCGACTACAACGCGGCGACGCGAAAATTCCCCGCCGTGCTGGTGGCACGAATGATGGGTTTCGCCCCCAAACCCTACTTCGAGGCCGACGCAGGCGCCGACGAGGCACCTGAGGTGGACTTCGGAGCGTGAGATGAGCCCGCGCTCCCAGGCCCTGGGCGGGATCTTCGGCGAGGAAGATCTCGCCGCCATTACCGAGGCCACCCGGAGCGCCGAAACCCGGACCGCCGGCGAGATCGTGCCCTACATCGTCGCCCGGGTCGATTCCCACGGCGAGGCACGGCTGACCGGCGCCCTGCTCGGGGCCCTCTCGTGCGCCCTGCTGGCGGGCCTCGCCCATTTCCTCGGTGGCCATTGGGGTGGCTTCGGCATCGGGTGGATCACCCTGCCCACCCTGCTCGGCGCCGCTCTCGGCGGCACTGTCGCCGGCTTCGGGCCCATCGGCCGACGGCTGGTGCCCGAGGAAGACCTCGAAGACCGGGTCCGGCGCCGGGCCGAGGCCGCCTTTCTCGAGGAAGAAGTCTTCAAGACCCGCCATCGCACCGGCATCCTGATCTTCCTCGCTCTCTGGGAGCACCGGGCGGTGATCCTCGCCGACGAGGGCATCCACCGCGTCGTGCCGCCCCACACCTGGGACGACCTCGTGGGCGAGCTCACCCGGGGCCTCGGCGACGGACGACCGAGACGAGCACTGATCGAAGCCATCACCCGCTGCGGCCAGATCCTCGCCGAGCACGAGCTCGAGCGGCTTCACGACGACCAGGACGAGCTGGCCGATGCTCCGAGGATCCGGGAGCGCTGAGTTGAGCTGGCCTGGCAATCTCGGATGGCTCGCCCGAGTCTCGTGCGTGGTCGCGAGCCTCTGCCTCGTCGCACCGCCTCTCTTCGCTCTCGACGTTCCCTTTCTCAGCGGCCGGGTGGTCGACTCCGCCCAACTGCTCGACGAAGCCGCGGAGCTGAGGATCGAGGAAACCCTGCGCCAGCTCGAGGCCGACACCGGTGCCCAGATCGCGGTGCTCACCATCGATTCTCTCGAAGGCGAGGTGCTCGAAGACTACTCCCTGCGAGTGGCGGAGACCTGGGCCCTCGGCCGCGCCGAGGTCGACGACGGCGTGTTGATCCTGGTGGTGCACAAAGAACGCAAGATTCGCATCGAAGTGGGCTACGGGCTCGAAGGCGTGATTCCCGACGTCCTGGCCCGGCGGATCATCGAGCAGCAGATGACGCCGCAGTTCCGCGAAGGCGACTTTGCCGCGGGAATCGAAGCCGCGGTGGCCTCTGCCGCCGGCCTGGTCCGGGGCGACCCCGATGCCCTGCCCGAGCAGGCTACGGAATCGACTTCTGCCGGCGATACCGAGTTCCTCCTCATCATGGTTCTCGGCCTCGGCCCGTTTCTCTGGACCGCCGTCGCCAGCCGGGGCTGCGCCGGCTGGTTCTTCTACCTGTTCGTGTCGGTCTTCGTGTGGGGGTTCTCACTCGCGGTCCTGGGCGAGTCGCGTGCCTTCTGGATCACCCTGGCCTGGCTGGTGGCCGGTTTCCTCCTCCGCCTCGTCCTGCCCCAGAGGGTGCGGCAGGGCTCCGGGGGCTGGGTCTCGAGCTCCGGTTGGGGCGGATCCTCGGGCGGTGGCTTCTCCGGGGGAGGCGGCAGCTTCGGTGGGGGCGGTTCCTCGGGAGGCTGGTGAGGTAGGACCCTGATCCCGGATGGCCGTCTACCAACCCTTCGCCGATGGCGAGATAGAGAATTCCTACGGCATCGGCCTGGTGGAGCCCGCGGGTGTGGCCCAGGGCCTCGGCAGGACGGCGACCCGTCGATCGGCACCGGCTTCGGTCGGGCAAAGGCAGCGACGGGTCGGCCCCGGGCGCCGTCTCTTGCACTGTGTCCGGGCGACTCACGGCTCGACAACCCATTGCTTTTCGCCACCGGACCCGCTACATTTCCGGAGATGAGATCTCGAACACTCTGTGCAGCCCTCACGCTTCTCCTCTTCGTCGCGCCGCTCGGCGCCTCGATCTGTGAGAGCTGTCTGCCGAGTCATTGCGAGATGACCAGCCGGGCCGAGAAGGCGGAGACGCGCGAGCCACCCGCCGAGACGCACGGCGAGCCGGTTGCCGCGAGCTCCTGCCACGGGGCCGCTCCGACCCAGGCCGAGACCGCCACGGAAGAAGAGCGCAGAGAGGCTTCGACGTCTCGCCGGGACGCAACGACTTCCCTCGCTTCTCTCGACTGCTGCTCGGTCGGCACCGCCGCCGAGGCCGAGAACACCGCGGCGACCTTCAGCCCGGCCGCCTTCGAGATCGCTCTCGAGGAAGCCCTCGTCTCCGATCTTCCCGCGACCGGGCACGACGCCTCGGAGTCTCGACGTCCCAAACCTCCTCGACGAGCTCCCTCGCCTCTCTACACGCTCCACAGCGCCTTCTTGATTTGAGCCTTCCTTCGTAGCTGCAGCACGCTCCGCGCCTATCGGGTGCGAGATGTTCCCTACGCGAAAGGAAGCTCATGTTTTCCAGGAGCTCTTCGAAGTCCCTGGTGCCCTGTCTGGCCCTGTGCCAGGCCCTGGTGCCCCCCGCGGCTGGATCCCTCCAGGCGCAACCTCATGCAGCGGACCCCGCGTCCGAGGTCTCCGAGTCCACCCGTTCCGCCCGGGTAGCCGAAAGTGGGGTGGCCGGCTCCCGTGCTCTCGGCGCCGCGGCGGCGCTGCTCGGGTCGATCCCCTCGCCGGATCTCCGCGACCTGGTGTCCGAGGTTCTCGCGCGGAATCCCGAGATCTCCCGAGCCGAGCGACTCGCCGCCATCGCCGAGGCCAAAGCGCCTCAGGTGCGCGCGCTGCCCGATCCGGTAGCCGCGGTGTCGCTCTTCGTGTTGCCGCCGGAAACCCGCACCGGCCCGCAGCGCCTGAGCGCTTCGGTGCAGCAGAAGCTCCCCTGGTTCGGCAAGCTCGCTCTGCGCGAGAAGGCCGCGCTGTATGCGGCGGCGGCGGCGCGGGCCGAGGTCGAGCGGACTCGCCTCGACCAGCTGACCGCGGCTCGTAAGCTGGCCCACGAGCTCGCGTTTCTCGCAACCTACGAGGTCATCGTCGAGGAAGAGCGCAGCACCCTGGTGCGCTACGAAAAGGCGGCACAGGCACGGTACGCAGCCGGCACGGGCCTGCAACAGGAGGTCGTCCGGATCCAGGCGCAGATCACCCGCACCGATACCCGCCTGCTCGAGATCCTGGAGCGCCGGGCGGCGCTGACCGCCCGGATCAACCGGCTCCGGGACCGCCCGGCAGCGACAGCGGTCGACGGGATCGCCCCGAACCAGCCGAACGAGCCGACCTTCGCCACCGCGGCTCTGCAAGACCTCGCACGCTCCCACCGTCCGGAGCTGGCGGCCGCCGAGGCCAGGGTCGCCGCGGGCTCGACGCTCATCGCCCTCGCGGAGAAGAGCTTCCGCCCCGATGTCACGCTGGGCCTTTCGTACACCGCCGTCGAGCGGCGGGACGACGCGGCGGCACGCCTCGGACCGCCAGACGACGATGGCGACGACATCTTCGCCCTCACCGGCTCCCTCAACCTGCCCGTCCGGCGCAAGAAGCTCGAAGCCGGTCTGGATGAAGCCAATGCTTCGCGGTGGGTGGCGGAGGAGGAGAAGCGAGCCGCCCTGGCCGAGATCGAGAGCACGATCGGCGACCTCACCATCCGCATGCCGCTCCTCTTCGAGCACCTCTCTCTCCTCGAATCGGTGCTGCACAAACAAGCCCGGGAAGCCCTGCGCTCGGCGGAGACCGCCTACAGCACGGGCAAGCTGAACGCCATCGACCTGCTCGAGGCGGAGGTCGTGCTCTTCGAGGTCCGGATCGCCGCCGCGCGCACTCGAGCGGACCTGGCGGTGGCATGGACCGAGCTGGAACGGGCCGTCGCCCGGCCCATCGAACATCCCCCGAAGGATCTGTGATCATGAACGACACCCCCACCACCACACGGCCGGTTCCGCTCGTCGTCGGGGCGATCGCGTGCCTGGCCCTCGGGATCCTCGTCGCCCAGCTCCTGCCGCACGACCTCCTCGGGCTGCATTCCGCGCACCACGAGGCGAAAACGTCGGCCGCCGAGGAGGCCGACGACGACCACCAGCTCTGGACCTGCGGCATGCACCCACACGTGATCCAGGACGAGCCGGGCCAATGCCCGATCTGCAACATGGATCTGACTCCCATGAAGGGCTCGGATTCGAGCCATGCGGGTCACGATCACGGCACGGCCGGAAGCTCCGTGCAGTGGACCTGCCCCGACCACGCGATGATCGTCGAGACCGAACCCGGGACCTGCCCCATCGATGGGCTGGACCTGGTGCAGAGGGCACCAGGAGGTGGCGAGAGAGAAATTCTCTTCTATCGCAATCCGATGGACCCGACGATCACTTCCCCGGTGCCCGCCAAGGACAGCATGGGAATGGACTACGTCCCGGTCTACGCCGAGAGCTCGGGGGCTGCGACGACGAGCGGTGCCGGCCAGAATGCCGTGGTCGCGATCGATCCGATGGTGGTGCAGAACATGAACGTCCGCACCGAGCCCGTTCTCCGCCGCGACCTGACCCGGCCGATTCGCACCGTCGGTTACCTCGAGTTCGACCAGCAGCGCATGGTCACGGTGACCACCAAATACTCGGGCTGGATCGAGAAGGTCAACGTCAACTACGTGGGCGAGAAGGTGCAGCGCGGCCAGCCTCTGTTCGAGATCTACTCGCCCGAGCTGGTGCAGACCGAGCAGGAGCTGCTCTCGGCCCTCGAATTCGCCGAGGAGATGGAGAACGCACCGGAGGATGCCCGGAGCCGGGCGTGGTCGATGGTCGAATCCACCCGCACCCGCCTCGGCTACTGGGACGTCACCCCGCAGCAGATCGCCAGGCTCGAAGAAACCGGCGAGGTCTTCCGCACGTTGGAAGTCTCGGCGCCCGCGGGGGGGCTGGTCATGAAACGTCTGGCCGGCCTCGAGGGCATGGCGGTGCAGCCGGGCATGGAGCTCTTCCACATCGCCGACCTGTCGAGTCTCTGGCTCTCCGTGGAGCTCTTCGAAGACCAGCTCGCGGCGGTTCGCGAGGGCACCGAAGCCAAGATCGACCTATCGTATTTTCCCGGGGAGACCTTCCACGGGCGAGTGCGGTTCCTCGAACCGGAGCTCTCGGAGACCACCCGCACCCTGCGCGCCAAGATCGAGGTGCCCAACCGAGACGGTCGCTTGCGCAAGGGCATGTACGCCACGGTCGAGCTGCAGCCGATCGAGGTACGAGATGTCCTGACCGTGCCGCAGAGGGCGGTGCTGCGGACCGGCCAGCGCAACGTCGTGGTGCTGGCGCTCGGCGGTGGCCGCTTCGAGCCGCGCGACGTGGTTCTCGGGCACGAGGCCGAGGGTTTCGTGGAGGTCTCGAGCGGCCTCGAAGACGGCGCCGAGGTGGTCACCTCGGCGCAATTCCTGCTCGATTCCGAGTCCACCCTGCGCGAGGCGATCCAGAAGATGCTCGCCGATCGCGAGGGATCCGAACCGAGCCCGGCCGGGACCTGAGGGGGAAGCGCTCGTGCTCCATCGCCTCATCGAATGGTCGCTCGAAAACCGGCTCCTGGTGCTGGTCGCCATGCTGCTGGTGGTTCTCGGCGGCGTCTGGTCGATCTCCGAGACCCGGGTCGACGCGATTCCCGACCTCTCCGACGTGCAGGTGATCCTCTACACCGAGTACCCCGGTCAGGCGCCGCAGGTGATCGAAGACCAGGTGACCTACCCGATCACCTCGAAGATGCTGGCGGTGCCCTACGCCAAGACCGTGCGCGGCTATTCCTTCTTCGGCGTTTCCTTCGTCTACGTGATCTTCGAGGACGGCACCGATCTGTACTGGGCGCGGTCGCGGGTATTGGAGTACCTCTCGGGGCTGACCGGCAAGCTGCCGCCGGGGGTCACGCCCCAGCTCGGCCCCGACGCCACCGGCGTCGGCTGGGCTTTCCAATACGTGCTCAACTCACCCGAGCGCTCCCTGGCCGAGCTGCGCAGCCTCCAGGACTGGTACCTGCAATACGGGCTGTCGTCGGTCGAGGGGGTCTCCGAGGTGGCCTCGATCGGCGGCTTCGTGCGCCAGTACCAGGTGGAGGTCGACCCGGTGCGCCTGCGCGCCTACGGCATCGGCCTCCGGACCGTCAAGCAGGCGATCCAGCAGTCCAATCTCGACGTCGGCGGCGGGCTGGTGGAGATCGCGGAGCGCGAATTCATGGTGCGTGGGCGCGGTTATGTCACGGAAATCCGCGACCTGGAGACCATCGTGCTCGACACCGGCCCCGGTGGGGTGCCGGTGCTGCTCGAAGACGTCGCCCGGGTGGCGATCGGACCCGAGATCCGGCGCGGTCTGGCGGACTGGAACGGCGAGGGCGAGACGGTGGGCGGCATCGTGGTGGTGCGAGCCGGTGCCGATACCCGCCGCACGATCGAGCGGGTGAAGGCGAGGCTGACCGAGCTCGAGGCCGGGCTGCCCGACGACGTCGAGATCTCCGTGGCCTACGACCGCAGCGGCCTGATCGAGCGTGCGATCACCACCCTGACCGACACCCTGCTCGAGGAGATGCTCGTCGTCTCCCTCGTCTGCATCGTCTTCCTCTTCCACTTCCGCTCCGCCTTCGTGGCGATCGTCTCCATTCCCCTGTCGATCCTGATGGCCTTCGTCGTCATGCGCCTCCAGGGCCTGGGCGCCAACATCATGTCCCTCGGCGGCATCGCCATCTCCATCGGGGTTCTGGTCGACGCCGCCATCATCATGGTGGAGAACGCCCACAAACACTACGAGAAATGGCAGGGCCGGCGGAGCCACTTCGAGATCATCCTGCGCTCGGCGCAAGAGGTCGGGCCGACCCTCTTCTTCACCCTGCTGATCATCACCGTTTCCTTCCTGCCGGTATTCACTCTGCAGGCCCAGGAAGGGCGGCTGTTCAAACCCCTGGCCTTCACCAAGACCTACGCCATGGGCATGGCCTCGATCCTGGCGGTCACGGTGGTGCCGGTGTTGATGTTCTGGTTCGTGCGGGGGCGGATCCGCAGCGAGGAGAAACATCCGGTCTCCAGGGTCCTGGCCTTTCTCTACACGCCGATTCTCGACCTGGCGCTGCGCTGGCGATGGCTGGTGATCGCCGCCATGGTCGTCGTTCTACTGCTGACGGTGATTCCGCTGCAACGCATCGGCTCCGAGTTCATGCCGCCGCTGTGGGAAGGTGACCTGCTCTACATGCCCACCACGTTTCCCGGCCTTTCGATCACCAAGGCGCGGGAGATCCTGCAGCAGACCGACAAGATCCTCCGCACCTTTCCGGAAGTGCAATCGGTGTTCGGCAAGATCGGCCGCGCGGAGACCGCCACCGACCCGGCCCCGCTGTCGATGATCGAGACCACGATTCTGCTGAAGGATCCGAGCGAATGGCGCCCGGGGCTCACCCGCGACGACCTGATCGCCGAGATGGACCGCGCCATCCAGATTCCGGGCCTCACCAACGCCTGGACCATGCCGATCAAGACCCGCATCGACATGTTGTCCACCGGCATCAAGACCCCGGTGGGAATCAAGATCGGCGGGCCGGATCTCCGCACCCTCGAGCGCCTGGCCGAGCAGGTCGAATCCGTGGTCAAGCCGCTGCCCGGAACCCTGTCGGCCTACGCCGAGAGGGTGATGGGAGGCAGCTACCTGGATTTCGACATCGACCGCGAGGCCGCCGCAAGGTTCGGGCTGCGGGTGCAGGACATCCAGGACGTCATCCGCTCGGCGATCGGCGGCATGAACGTCTCGTGGACGGTCGAGGGCCTGGAGCGGTACCCGATCAACCTGCGCTACCCGCGCGAGCTGCGCGACAACCCCAAGGCACTCGAAGAGATTCTCGTGGCCACACCGGGAGGCGGCCAGATCCCCCTGCGGCAGGTCACCCGCCTGGAGATCCGGGAGGGACCGCCGGGTATCAAGTCCGAAGGAGCGCGGCCCAATGCCTGGATCTATGTCGATCTGCGCGGCGTCGACGTCGGTTCCTGGGTCGAGCGTGCGCGCGACGAGGTGGCCCGGCAGGTCGAGCTGCCACCCGGCTACACCATCTTCTGGTCGGGACAATACGAGTACATGCAGCGCGCCAGGGCACGGCTCGCGCTCATCGTGCCGGTCACCCTGCTCCTGATCTTCCTGATCCTCTACTTGCACACGAAGTCGCTGGTCAAGACCGCCATCGTGCTCTCGGCGATTCCCTTCTCGCTGGTCGGCTCGATCTGGCTGCTCGACATTCTCGACTACAACTGGTCGGTGGCGGTGGTGGTCGGCATGATCGCGCTCGCCGGGCTGGCGACCGAGAACGGCGTGGTCATGTTGCTCTACCTCGACCTCGCCTACGAGAGCTGGAAGAAGGAAGGACGCATGCGCACCTACTCACACCTGCGAGAAGCGGTGGACCACGGCGCGGTGCGACGGATCCGGCCCAAGATGATGACCGTGGCCGCGACCTTCTTCTCCCTGGTACCCATCCTCTGGTCGACGGGCACCGGCTCCGACGTGATGCGCCGCATCGCCGCCCCCATGGTCGGCGGCGTCT
This sequence comes from uncultured Thermoanaerobaculia bacterium, assembly GCA_964565225.1. Taxonomy (GTDB): domain Bacteria; phylum Acidobacteriota; class Thermoanaerobaculia; order Multivoradales; family J023; genus CAZMEL01. Next base: position 13,474 of record CAZMEL010000060.1, read on the forward strand.
TCACGTCGTTCGTGGCCATCCTGCTCGTCTTCCCGGCGATCTACTTCGTGTGGCGAGGCCTCGACCTCGAACGAACCCCACTCTTCGCCGCCGACTCCGAGCCCGTCCCGGGCGACGACGAGGCCGAAACCGATCCACGAGACGAATCGCGGCCCTGAACGCCATGGCTGTTTCGATCCCAGAAAGGAAACGACCCTCATGATCACCATGAAGACCCTACGACATCGAGCCGTGCTGACCGCCCTGGTGCTGACCTCCGTGGTCATCACCCTCCAGGCCCCGGCGGACGATTCCACCCCCGCGACCTTCGATCAGATTCTCCATCGCTACGAGACCGTGCGGCTGGCACTCACCCAGGACACCACCGACGGCGTCTCCGAGCAGGCGGCCGAGATCGGCACGCTTCTCCGGACTCTCGAAACCGACTGGTCTCCGGCCGCGGCGGGAATCCTGGCCGAGCATGCCGAAGAGGTCCGGGAGCTGCTGCCGGAGCTGCGCCGGGCGGCCGCGGGGCTGCGGGATGCCATGTCTCTCGAAACCGCTCGCGACGCCTTCTACGAGCTCTCGAAACCCCTCGTTCGCTGGCGCAGGGCGGCGACCGGCGAGCGGCCGACAGTGGCCTACTGCTCGATGGCCCGTCGCTCGTGGCTGCAGCCGGAAGGTGAGCTCGGCAACCCCTACTACGGCCAGTCGATGCTCCGCTGCGGCGAATCCGTCGAAGGGTGACCGGCGAGCACGGCAAGGAGCCGACGATGCTCGGCTTTCGTCCAGGCGAAGGACGACTCTCTCACCGAGGCGGCCCGCCCGGCGCTCGGCCCAGGCGAAGATCGATGACATCGATCGAAGGCTCGCCGATTCTCACGATGAGAGCGACCTTGTCGGAGCTCGCCGATGCCTGTGCGCGAGGCGATGAGACCGAAGATTGTCCGACTCTGGTCGCGCTCGATGGTCGAGCCGAGGAAGGAGAGCACCGATGAACTCCGAGAATTCAGCGCATCCCGACGACCGGGCTTCGACCGGCGATGGGCTCGCCACCGATCCGGTGTGCGGTATGAAGGTCAAGACCGACGACACCAGGTTCGAAGCCGAAGAGGGCGGACAGCGCTTCGTCTTCTGCTCGGCCGGCTGCAAGGCCAGGTTCGAGGCAGATCCGGGTCGTTTTCTGGAGCCACGAAACGACCGGGCGGCCGCGTCTGCCGAGGCGGCCGGAAGTCATGGCGACACGAGCCAGGGCACAGTTTATGTGTGCCCAATGGATCCCGAGATCCGCCAGCAGGAGCCGGGAAGCTGTCCGAAGTGTGGCATGGCCCTCGAACCCGAGACGCCGAGCCTGGCCACGAGGACGGAATACACCTGCCCCATGCATCCGGAGATCGTCCGCGACGAGCCGGGGAGCTGCCCGATCTGCGGCATGGCGCTCGAACCGACCACTGTGAGCGCCGAGGAGGAAGAGAATCCGGAGCTCGCCGACATGAAGCGGCGCTTCGCCTTCGCCGCCGCGCTCTCCCTGCCGATTCTCGTGCTCGCCATGGGCCACATGCTGCCGGGTGATCCGGTCTCGGAGCTGGTGCCGCCGCGCTGGCGAGTGCTCGTCGAGCTGGCCTTGGCGACGCCGGTCTGTCTCTGGTCGGCCTGGCCGTTCTACGTGCGTGCCTGGCAGTCGGTGCGCAACCGCAGCCTCAACATGTTCACCCTGATCGGGCTCGGGGTCAGCGTGGCCTACGTCTATAGCCTCATCGCCGCGCTCTCGCCCGGGATCTTTCCCGATTCGTTCCGCGACGAGCACGGAACGGTCTCGGTCTACTTCGAAGCCGCTGCCGTCATTGTCACGCTGATTCTGCTCGGGCAAGTGCTCGAGCTTCGCGCCCGTAGCCAGACCGGAGCGGCGATCAAGGCTCTGCTCGGGCTTGCAGCCAAGACCGCCCGCCGCCTTCGGCCCGATGGTGAGGAAGAAGACGTGCCTCTCGATGCCGTCGAGGCCGGGGATCGTCTGCGCGTGCGCCCGGGCGAGAAGGTTCCGGTCGACGGCGTGGTGCTCGAAGGAACCAGCACCGTGGACGAGTCGATGGTAACGGGCGAGCCGATCCCGATCCAGAAAGCGGCCGGTGACGCGGTGATCGGGGCCACGGTCAACGGCACGGGTTCCTTCGTCATGAAGGCCGAAAGGGTCGGCTCGGAAACACTGCTCTCGCGCATCGTCACCATGGTGGCCGAGGCCCAGCGCAGCCGGGCACCCATTCAAAAACTGGCCGACCGCGTGTCCGGCTGGTTCGTGCCCATCGTCATCGTCGTCGCCGTGCTCACCTTCGTCGTATGGGCGCTCGTCGGCCCCGATCCGCGGATGGCCTTTGCGCTCGTCAACGCCGTCGCCGTCTTGATCATCGCGTGCCCCTGCGCCCTGGGACTGGCAACCCCGATGTCGATCATGGTGGCGACCGGCAAGGGTGCACAGGTGGGGGTCCTGTTCAAGAACGCCGAGGCGATCGAGCGGTTGCGGCAGGTCGACACTCTGGTGGTCGACAAGACCGGAACGTTGACGGAAGGACGCCCGAGCCTGGTGACGGTCGAACCGACGAGCGACTTCACCGAGGAGCGCTTTCTCGAGCTGGTGGCGACACTCGAACGCGCGAGCGAGCATCCCCTCGCGGAAGCGATCGTTCGCGGAGCCGAGGATCGAGGGGTCCGGGTCGGCGAGGCGGCATCGTTCGAGTCGGTGACCGGCAAGGGAGTGAAGGGTCGGGTCGGCGATGTGGACGTGGCGCTCGGAAACAGAGCGATGATGGCCGACGTCGGGGTCGACCCCGGGAGCTTGACGCAGCATGCCGAAACCCTGCGTGCAGAAGGCCAGACCGTGATGTTCGCCGCAGTCGGCGGCGCTGCCGCGGGCCTCTTGGGCGTCGCCGATCCGATCAAGGAGAGCACACCGGAAGCGATCGGAGGCCTGCATACGGAAGGGCTACGCATCACCATGCTAACCGGCGACAGCCGAACCACGGCAGAAGCGGTCGCTCGCAAGCTCGGCATCGAGGAAGTCGTGGCCGAGGTTCTTCCGGAGCAGAAGAAGGACGCCGTCGAAAGGCTCCAGGCGGAGGGCCGCGTGGTGGCCATGGCCGGCGACGGCATCAATGACGCACCGGCGCTCGCCCGCGCCGATGTGGGTATCGCCATGGGCACCGGCACCGACGTGGCCATGGAGAGCGCCGACGTGACCCTCGTCAAGGGCGACCTGCGCGGGATCGTGCGGGCTCGGCGCCTCAGCCGAGCGACGATGGCCAACATCCGCCAGAACCTCTTCTTCGCCTTCGTTTACAACGCCCTGGGCGTGCCTGTGGCGGCCGGTGTCCTCTATCCACTCTTCGGTGTCTTGCTCAGCCCGATGCTCGCGGCGGCGGCGATGAGCTTCAGCTCGGTCTCGGTGATCGCCAACTCCTTGCGCTTGCGTGGAGTAGATCTCGATCTTCGAGGGTAGACGTTCCACGAGCGCGCCGATGAAAGGCAGGCCAGGCGTCTCCTCGGTATAAAGGGGGCAGAAACAGCGCAGGAAACCCGGGTCTCGCGGATTCCACGATCGAGCGAGGCGGACGGCACCGACGGTCGGTTCCGACCGCCTCACGAACCAACCGATCCCCACGCCGGCCTCCTCCCTCGGGGCGAGGGCTGACCGGAGAGCGAGGGCCCGGGCCCGCCCGAGCCCGGGCCCTCCTGCCGCGGTGCCGATCGCCGACCCGGCGAGTCCGGTCCACGACCTCGAGCGACGCCGAAACCCACCCCGGACCACCGGCGACTCGAACCATTCCTCTCCGCTTGCGAACTTTTTTCGGCCGGGAGCGTCTCAAGGGATAGGACCACTCTGCCCACGACCTCGGCGCGACCGGAGAAGGAATCGAGACACCATGGAATTCGACTGGACGAGAGAGCTTCGAATCGGCCTGCGGGGCCTGCTCCGAAACCCTGGATTCGTGCTGCTGGCGGTGGGCACTCTGGGGCTCGCCATGGGGGCGAGCTCGGGGATTTTCAGCGTGGTCGACAAGGTGTTGCTGGAGCCTCTGCCGTTTGCCGACAGCGAGCGGCTGGTGTATGTGGCGGGCACGGCTCCGGGCTCGGACCTGCCGGAGGAGTTTCCGCTGGCGCGGGAGTTCCTGGTGCAGTTCCAGGAGGAGTCGAAGCTGCTGGACGAGCTCGCGATGTTCAACTCGTTCACCAGCACCCTGCGCACCGAGGAACGGGTGGAGCGGGTGCGGATGTCGGCGCCGACGATCTCGCTCTTCGAGACTCTCGGCGTGGAGCCGATCAAGGGCCGGCTGCCGACCGCGGACGACGAAGACGTGGTGGTGATCAGCCACTGGTTGTGGACCACCTGGTTCGGCTCGGATCCGGACATCCTCGGCAAGACCTATTCGGTCTCCGGCGACGACCGCACGGTGATCGGGGTCATGGGGCCGGAGTTCTGGTTCCCGGTGGAGGGCACGCTGCTGTGGTTTCCGCAGCAGATCCGCCCGGAGGAAATCCAGCCGGGCCGGTTCGGCCAACCCTTCGTCGCCCGCCTGGCTCCGGGCGCCACCCCCGAGGCCCTGGCGGTGGAGCTGGAGACCCTGGCCAAGGGGCTGCCGGAGCGTTTCGGAGGCTCGGCGAGCTACGCGCGGCTGATCGAGCAGCTCCGTCCGGTGATCCGGCCGCTGGAGGAGCAGTTGCTGGGAGACGTCTCGGGGCCGCTGTGGATTCTTCTCGGCTCGATGGGCATCGTGCTGCTGATCGCCTGCGCCAACGTGGCCAATCTCTTCATGGTGCGAGCCGAGCGGCACCAGCCCGACCAGGCGGTACGCCGGGCGCTCGGCGCCAGCCGCGGGCACTTGATCGCCTCGCAGCTGCTGGAAGCCTCCCTGGTGGCGGGCGCGGCCGGAGTGCTGGCGGTGGGGATCGCCCGAGCGGGTGTGCCGCTGCTGCTGAGCGCCGCGCCGGCCGATGTGCCGCGGCTCGACGAGGTCACCATCAGCTCCGGCACCTTGATTTTCACGTTCGCCGTCTGTGGCGTCGCCGCTCTACTGTGTGGCCTGGTACCGGCCCTGCAGTTCTCGAAGCCGAGCCTGACAAGGCTACGCGAAGGCGGCCGCGGCTCGATGCGGAATCGCCGCTGGGGGCGCAATGCCCTGGTGGCCGGGCAGACGGCCCTGGCCCTGGTGCTGCTGATCGGCTCGGCGCTGCTGCTGCGCAGCTTCCAGGAGCTGCGCCACGTGGACGCCGGCTACGAGACGGAAGATCTCTTCACCTTCCAGATCGCTCCCGAGGGTGCCCATCTCGAAGACGCGCCGTCGTACGCGCGGTTCCACCTCGGTTTCCTGGAACGGCTGGCAGCTCTGCCGGGGGTCGAGCGGGTAGGAATCGTAGAGAACGTACCCCTCGACGAGGGGCTCCAGACGGTCCGTTTCGAAATCGAGGGCAAGAGCTACGACGACGACGGCACGCTGCTGGGCCTCACCTACTCGGCGGGGGATTATTTCCGGGCGATGGGGATCGAGCTGCTCGCGGGCCGCTCGTTCGTGCCCGAGGACCACGATTCGCAGCTGGGCCACGTGGTGATCAGCCAGTCGGCGGCAGAGCTCCTGTGGCCCGGGCAGGACCCGATCGGCAAACGGCTACGTGTCCAGCCCGACGGGGAGGCCCAGGGGCTCTGGGAGACCGTGGTCGGAGTGGTGGAAGACGTCCGCCAGTACGGGTTCCGGCGCCCCTCGGAGCCGACGGTGTATTTCCCCCTCGTGGGCCAGGACCCCGAGAATCGACGCAACATTTCGTCTCCCGGATATGTGGTCAAGACCCGCCGGGCCGACGAGATCGCGCCGGAGATTCGCGCCCTGGTGCGCGAGGTGGCACCCGAAGCCCCCATGTACCGCACCTACACCATGGAGTTCCTCGCCGCCCGGTCGATGACGTCTTTGACCTTCACCATGATGACTCTCGGGATCGCCTCGGCCCTGGCCTTGATCCTCGGCCTGGTGGGCCTCTACGGCGTGCTCTCGTACGCCGTGGCCGAGCGCACCCGTGAGATCGGTTTGCGCATGGCACTGGGCGCGGCGGCACGGCAGGTGCGGCTGATGATCGTCGCCCAGGGGGCGCGGGTTCTGGCCGTGGGCATCGCGATGGGTGCGATCCTCGCCCTGGCGGCCACCCGGCTGCTCGGCTCTCTCCTCTTCGGAGTCGAAGCCTTCGACCCCGCCACCTACCTCCTGGTTGCGGCGGTGATGGTGTCGGTAGGTCTCGCCGCCGCCTACCTTCCGGCGCGGCGAGCCTCGGCGGTGGATCCCATGGAATCCCTGCGGAGCGAGTGAGAGCGCAACCTCTGCGGTATCTCGGTTCCCCGGCTCGCCTTGCCGAGGCCGGGCCCGCGAGGTCCCTACCAACCCTGGGAGCCGGGTCCTCCCTTCATCGGCCCGACGATCTCCGGCGTCACCCAGCCGCCGTAGAAACCACCCGGCTGCGGCTCGACCTTCTGCTCGCCGAGCCAGCAGGCGTGGACCCGGGCGGGGTAGAAGGAGAGATGCTCGCGGATCGCCTCGTACCCTTCCCAGGGCTCGGTGTAGCTCCAGGCCGCCCGCGGGATGGTGCGGTCTCCGTCGAGGACCGACCAGTAGATCCACGGTCCCTTCCACTCACACACCGTGCCGCCCCCTTCGGGCCGCAGGCGCTCCATGTCGACATCGGCGAAGGGCACGTACACCGCCGGTCCGCTGGCCGTTTCCAGCACTCGCACCGCGCGGCGGCTCTCCGCCAGGAGGCCCGAGCGGGCTTCCACCCGAACCACGTCCGCCACCGGCTCGACCGACGGCGGACGGGGGTAGTCCCATACGGATTCCTGTCCCGGCCCGGGCTCGTCGGCCCAGGGTGGACGGTCGTCTCCTCGCCAACGCCAGCTCGCTCGTGCCGCTTCGATCCAGTCGTTCATCCCGCCACTCTATCGAACATGGCCCGCGGGAGTGCGAGGGCTAGCAGCCCGTGGTGACACTCGAACCGCGCTGCGAGCGGCCCTTTTCCGCCAGCTCAGCGTTGCAGAATCTCGAAAGATCACCGATATTCCTGCGATTCTGCGCCTCGATCTGACGAAAAATGACTCGCTCTCGCTTGCGGTCGACTTTCACCACGGGCTGCTAGGGCGTGAGGGCCGGGAAGTGTATGATCGCCGCCGGCCCTTCGCCGGTTTTCTGCTCGCCATGCCCAGCACCTCTCACCTGATCCACTGCTCGTACCACAAATGCCTGACGGTGTATTTCAAGCGGGTGTTCCACGGCCTGTTCAACCGGCTCCTGCCCTGGAGCGCCGGATACCGCCACTTCAACAGCCATCTCGACGACTTCTACGCCAGCTTCGAGTCGCTGCGGGTCGCCTCGGTCAACAATCGGGCCCTCGACCTCGAACGGCTCGGCCCCTTTCGGATCACCCGCTTTCTGCGCGACCCCCGCGATCTCGTGGTGTCGGGGTACTTCTACCATCGCCGAGGCGCCGAGGAATGGGTGCGGAAACCGGCGCCCACGGCGCAGGACTGGTACTTCGCCAACGGCTGCCTACCCCGCGGCCTGGTGGACCACGGCGGCTCGTTCGCCGAGTACCTGCAGTCGGTGCCCCTCGAAGAAGGGCTCCTGGCCGAGCTCGAGTTCCGGCGCCACCACTTCGAATCCATGGCCGACTGGCCGCGGGAGCATCCGCGGATCCTCACCTTTCGCTACGAGGAGATGCTCGGCCACGAAACCGAGGTCTTCCGCCGGCTCTTCGAGTTCTACGAGCTCGCCACCCACGAACGGGCTCTCGGCATGTGGCTGGCCCGGAGATATTCGATCCGCAAAATCGCGGCGGCCGGCGACGCCCATGTTCGCAATCCGTCCTCCGGCCAGTGGCGGGAGCACTTCACACCGCGGGTCCGGAAGGTCTTCGATGCGGAGTACGGGGGCCTGATCCGGCAGCTCGGCTACTCCTCCGACTGAGCCCATGGCGCGGCTGCTCTGCCTCTCCAGCGAGCTCTCCGGACCGCTGTTCTCCACCACCGAGCTGGCGCGGCGGCTGGCCTGCGCGGGCCACCGGCTGACCGTCGCCAGCGCCCCGGAGGCCCGGCGGGTGGTCGCAGCCCAGGGCCTCGATTTCGTGCCCCTCGCTGCGAGTCACATCCGCGACTTCCTCTTCCGAGATCGGCGAAAAAACGTCTTCCAGCGCTGGGGGCAGGTCGCCGCGCGCCGACGACGAGCGGTCGAGTCCCTGGGTTTGGACGATCTTCCCGAACTGATCCGAGCCACCGATCCCGATCTGCTCCTGATCGACGGCGAGAAACACGAGCACATCCTCCGAGCCGCGGCGAGCGGACGACCCATCGCCCTGCTCAACAGCTTCGCTTCGATCTGGCGGTGTCCCGGCCTGCCCCCGACCCATCGGCTCGCCCGCCCCGGCGTCGGCTGGAAGGGATCGCGACTCGGGATGTGGCTGCTGTGGCAAGAGCTCCGCCTGCGCAAGCTCCGCACCGCCTGCCGGCACTTCCTCGACCGCGCCGGCTGCGACCGGCTCTCCCTGCTGCGCCATCTGGCCGCCGAGAGCGGTTTCGATTACCGCCGCGAGACCGACTTCGGCCAATGGTTGATGCCGTTCACCTACCGGCGGATTCCGGTGCTGAGCCTTCACGCTCGGGAATTCGAGTTTCCCCACGAGCCGCCGCCCCATGTGACCTACGTCGGCCCGCTGCGCCTCGAGAATCGGGCCGACCCGGAGCTTCCTACCGGGGAGAGGGAGAAGCTCACGGCCCTGTTCCGGCGAAGGGACCACGGCGAGCGGAAGCTGATCTTCGCCGGCTTCGGCTCCTTCTTCACCGCCGACCGCGGATTTCTCCGGAGACTCTTCGCCGCCGTTGCCGAGCGCGAGGGATGGGAGCTGGTGCTCAGCCTCGGCGGGCAGGATCCGGGAGCGCTCGGCCCCCTGCCTTCGAACGTTTCCACCTTCCGCTGGCTGCCCCAGCTGGAAGTGCTGGAGCACACCGATGTGGCGGTAATCCACGGCGGGATCAACACCGTCGACGAATGTGTGCTCGCCGGGGTGCCGATGCTGGTCTACTGCGGCTTCGAGACCGACATGGCGGGGAATACCTCGCGCATCGTGTTTCACGGCCTCGGCCTCGCCGGCCACCGCGGGCGCGACCAGCCGGACACGATCCGCTCCCACATCGACCGCCTGCTGCAGGATCCCGCCTACGGCGAACGGGTGCGACGGATGGGCGGGCGATTCGCGGCCAACCGCGAAGAACAGGTGGCGGAGCGGACGGTGCAACGCCTCCTCGCGAGCTCCCGGGGAAAACCATGAGCTCTCATGTAAAGCGGGTGGCCCGCGGCGCCGGCTGGCTCTTCGCCTACCGCTGGGGCGAGCGCCTGCTCGACCTGCTCTCCATCCTCGTGCTGGCCCGGCTGTTGACGCCGGAGGACTTCGGCCTGGTGGCCATCGCCGCCTCGGTGGTGGCGATCATCGAAGGGCTGAGCGAGCTCGACGTCGACAAGGCTCTGATCCACCACCGGGACGAGCATCGCTCCCTCTACGACACCGCCTGGACCCTGTCGGCCCTGCGGGGCCTTCTCTCCGCCCTGTGGATGCTGCTCATCGCCTCGTTCCTCGACGACCGCCGCACTGCCGAGGTGGTGGCCGTCCTGGCCCTGAGCCCCGTGCTGAAGGGTTTCTCCAACCCTCGATTCGTGACCTTCGAGCGCGACCTGATCTACTCCCGCCTGGCCGGCCTCACCCTCGGCTCGAAGATCGTCTCCGTGGGTGCCACCCTCTTCGTGGCGATCCTCTACCGCAGCTATTGGGCCCTGGTGATCGGCATCCTGATCGGTGCCGCGATCCGGCTTCTGCTCACCTACCTGCTGAAGCCCTATCGGCCCCGCCCTTCCCTCGCCCGCTTCTCCGATCTCTTCGCCTTCAGCGGCTGGATGTCGCTGACCACCATCGTCACCACCCTGGCGATGGAGACCGACAAGATCATCATCGGCCGGCTGCTGGGAGTGGCCGATGCCGGCCTCTACTTCATGACCCAGAAGATCGGTGTGTTGCCGACCCGGGAGCTGATCAGCCCCCTGCAGCGCATCCTCTTCCCCTCGTTCCGCGAGATCTCCGGCGATGCGCCCCGGCTGCGGCGGGTGGTGCTCGAATCGGTCAACGTGCTCGGCAGCCTGAGCCTGCCGGCCGGCTTCGGCTTCGCCCTCGTCGCCGCCGACCTGGTGCCCCTGGCCCTCGGCGTCCAGTGGCTGCCGATCGTGCCGCTGCTGACCCTGCTCGTGCCCTTCCTCGGCCTGCGCGGCACCCTCTCCATGGTCCTGCCCTGTGTGCTCGCCCTCGGTCGCACCCGGTTGCTCTTCCAGGTCAGCACCGTCTACGCCCTGGTACACGTCCCCCTCTTCGTCGCCGGTACCGCCTGGCTCGGCCTGAAGGGCTCGATCCTCGGCATCGTCGTCGCTGGGGTCTTCTACACCTACCTCAACGCCTGGCTCCTGCGCCACACCCTGGGCATCACCTTCCGCGAGATCTTCACCGCCCTGCGCCGTCCCCTCGCCGCAACCCTGGTCATGACCAGCACCCTCTTCTCCCTCGACCTCTTCGGGCTCTTCGCCACCTCGCCGGAAGGCTCCTGGCTCGGCCTGACCGTGCGAGTCCTCCTCGGCGCCTGCGCTTTCGTGGGCACACAGCTCACTCTCTGGCGTCTGCAAGGGTGTCCGGCGGGCATCGAGCAGCGGGTCTTGCAGGTGCTGCGGCCCTCACCCCCCAGCGCCGACTAGCCGGTTGAAGGCCTCTTCGGTGCGGGCGGCGATGGAGGTCCAGGAGTGGTTGTCGGCGACCCGTCGGCCGCCGTCGGCCAATCGCTGGCGCAGCTCCTCGTCACCCAGAGCGCGGATCAGGGTCCGGGAAAGATCCTCGGTGGACTCGGGCGGCAGGAGCAGAGCGCTCTCGCCGTCGACCAGCATTTCCGGCAGGGCTCCGACCCGGGTCGCCACCACCGGCACGCCGAGGGAGAGGGCCAGGAAGAGGACCCCCGACTGGCTGATGTGGCGGTAGGGCATCACCAGGAGGTCGGCGGCGGCGAAGTAACGGGCGACGTCGGCGAAGGGGATGTAGCCGAAGCGGTGTACGGCTCCCAGGCGCCGGGCCCAGGACTCGAGCTCTTCCCGGCGGCTAGCGCCGAGCTGCACCGGGTCGCCGGCTATGAGCAGCCGTGCGTCGGGCCGCGCCGCGGCCACGTCGGGCCAGGCTTCGAAGAGGAGGTCGAGCCCTTTGTACTCGCGGATGTAGCCGAAGAAGAGCGCCACCTCCTCGTCCGGCCCCAGGCCGAGCTCGGCCCGAGCCGCTGCCCGGTCGACCGCTTCTCCACCGCTCTCGAAGAAACCGTATTCGCCGTGGGGAATCACCACGACACGCTCCGGCGCCACGGCGAACTCGTGGAGCAGGCGCTGGCGGTCGAAGGCCGAGTGAGCCACGATCAGGTCGCCGAGGCCGTGGATTCCGCGGTAGATCGTGTCCTGCCAGGGGATTCGCTCGTGGGGGGTCACGACATGGGCGGTGGAGACCAGACGCAGACCTTGGCGGTCGAGGGCCCGGAGATACGCCCAGGCAATCTGGTTGGTGCAGTGCAGGTGCACGACGTCCGGCCGCAGCCGCCTGGCGAGCCGGGCCACGGTGAAGGCATCGGAGAGGGCCTCCAGCTTGCGGAAGAGCCCCCGGGCGAACGACGGAACCCGCGCCCCGAGCCGAAAACCGGCCCGGCCGATCACCTGGTGCACCCGCATCCCTGCCGGCAGCTCGTCGCGCCCGTCGAGCTCGAAGCCGGCGGCCGTCACCAGGTCGATCTCGTGCCCGCGTTCGACCAGGGCCAGCGAGAGATTGTAGGCGTAGTGGGTGAGCCCTCCGCGGCCGAAGGTCTCGATTTCGAGGATTCGCATCGATGAGGGATTCCGCAGACGAAGCCCGATGGGCGCCGGTGGCGCGACAGGGTGGATCGCCCTCGGATACGATACCAGCTCCGGAGGATCGAGCCCGCCCCTCGCCAGGATTTCCTTCCCTCCTCCACGAACGAGCGATCGAACCAGAGAAGCCCCGAGTCGAGCCCAGAGTCTCTTCGATGTCCAACCAGAGCCAAGAGGGCCGTGCCGCCCTGCTGGAGCGCGCGATCCGGCGCAAACGAGCCACGGCCCGAACCCGCCGACCCGGCCTGCCGCCGCGCCCCGCGGAGCAACCCGCCGTTCTCGGCGAGCTCCAGCGCAGTCTCTGGCTGCTGCACCACCTCGATCCCGAGTCCTGTGCCTACAATCTGGTGCAGGCCTTCCGCACCCACACGGCTCCTCGCCTCGAGGCTCTCGAACGGGCCCTGCAGCAGGTCGTCGATCGCCACCGGATCCTGCGCTCGACCTTCCGGGCCGACGGCGACCGGGTGCTCCAGATCATCGCGCCCGAGGGACGAGGCACCGCGAGCGTCGAGGGATTCGAGGTCGAACCGGGCGCGGCGACGGCCGCCGCCGTGCGCGAGGCCCGCCAACCCTTCGACCTCTCCCGCGGGCCTCTTCTACGACTGCTGTGGATCGAAGAACGCGGAACCTCGGCGGGCCTCCTGGTGCTGGTGATGCACCACATCCTCGCCGACGAGAGATCCCTGGGGATCTTCTGGCGCGAGCTCACCACCCTCTACCGGGGAGAAACGCTCGCGGCCGAAACGCCGGCCCAGCTCGACGACCTCGTGTGCTGGCAGGCGAGCCAGAGCCCGGCCGCCCGGGAGAGCGGGCTGCGCTTCTGGCGCGAGCGCCTCACGCCGTTTCCCGAGGAGCTCCGGCTCCCCTTCGAGACTCCTCCGGGTGCTCCTCGAGCCGACGGTACGCCCCCGGGGAAGCTCCTCACCCGCTCCATCCCCTCGGGGATCCGCCAGGAAATCCGCCGAGTCGCGGCCAGTGCCGGCACCACTCCGTTCGTCGTGCTCGCCTTCGTCTTCCGGCTCCTCCTGCACCGCTACACCGAGGGCCGAGCCGTTGCCTTCGCCACCCCGGCGAGCCAGCGATCCCACCCTGCCACTGCCGAAATGATCGGCTATTTCCTGAATTCGGTGGTCGTTCCCACCACGATCGACGAGAGCGAGACCACCGCGTCGGCGGTCCGTGCGTTCGGCGAAGAGATGGGGCAGCTGCTCGCCCACGGCTCGGTGCCCTTCGACACTCTCGTGGAGGCGCTCGAGCCGCCCCGCGACGGCGACCGCCACCCGATCTTCCAGACCCTTTACGTCTACCAGGAGATCCCGCCGCCCCCCCGGCGCGACGACGGCCTCGAGCCCCGCCCCCGCGCTCTCGGCGCGTCGCAGCTCGCCCGCACCCTTTTCGCCTCCGAGCCCTCCGATCCGGCCGGATCTCTGGAGATCGCCTCAGAGTTCCGCACCGATCGCTACGAAGACGTGTGGATCCACAACCTGCTGGGCCACTACGAGACCCTGCTCCGGCACCTGGCGGCGGGCCTCGGCAGGCCCACCGCCGAGCTGCCGTGGCTCACTCCGGACGAGGAAATCCGACTCCGAGCCGCGGCCCAGGGCCCCCCCTTGCCGACACCGGAACCGGGGTCTCCTCTCTTCTTGCCCGAGCAGATCTTCCGGCAGGCCCTGGAATGCCCCGAGGCGCCTGCCGTGCTGGCCGACGGGAAGACCACGACCTACCGCGAGCTGGTCCGAACGGCCCACGCCATCGCCCGCGGGCTGGTCGACCGAGGCGTCACCGCCGGCGACCGTGTGGGTCTCTTCGCCGATCGTTCCGCGGCGATGATCGCCGGCCTCCTGGGCTGCCACTGGGCCGGAGCCGCCTATGTGCCCCTCGACCCGGCCTACCCCGAGGCCCGCAATCGCGGAGTGCTCGCCGACGCCGAGGTGTCGGCGGTGCTCGTCGGGTCTCGGCGTGCTCTCCCGGCGGTCGACGCCGGGCCCCTGCTCCTCGAGATCGGGGGCTTCGCCGCCGGCTCGGACACGTTCACCCTGGAAGAGCTCGGCCCCCTCGTCCCACCCCGCTCCGAGCAGCCGGCGTATCTGCTCTACACCTCGGGATCCACCGGGCGGCCGAAGGGCACCGTGATCGAGCACGGCAACCTGGCGGCTTCGAACGGCGCTCGCTTCATCGCCTACGAAGAGCCGCCCGAACGATTCCTGCTGCTCTCCAGCATCGCTTTCGACAGCTCGGTGGCCGGGCTCTTCTGGACCCTCGCCAGCGGTGGCGCTCTCGTGCTCCCGGCCGAAGAGGAGGCCACGGATCCGCGGCGGCTGGTGCAGCTCGTCGGCGAGCATCGGGTCACGGCCCTGCTCTGTGTGCCCTCCCTCTACCGCCACCTGCTGGCCGCTGGCTCCCGGACCGGTGGGCTCGAGAGCCTACGAACCGCCATCGTCGCCGGGGAGAGCTGCTCCCGGGCGCTGGTGGCGGAGCACTTCCGGAGCCTGCCACGCGCTCGTCTCTACAACGAATACGGCCCCACCGAGGCCACGGTGTGGGCCACGAAACACGAAATGACCCCGGACGATGCCGACCGCGACGTCTCGATCGGTCAGCCGATTCCCGGGGTGGCTCTCGAGGTGCTCGACACCCACGGTCGGCGGACCCCGGCCGGGGTTCCCGGCCAGGGATGGATTTCCGGACCCACCCTGGCTTCTGGGTACTGGCAGCGCCCCGAGCTCGATGCCGAGCGTTTCCCGAAGCTCGCCATTCTCGAAAACGGAGCTGCGGGACCGCCGGAGCGCCGGTACCGGACCGCGGACCGCATGGCCTGGACCCTCGACGGACGCCTTCTCTTCCTCGGCCGGGCCGACGAGCAGCTCAAGGTCCGAGGGTTCCGGATCGAGCCCGGGGAGGTCGAGTCGGCCCTGGTGGAGTCGCCGGAGGTCGACGCGGCGGCGGTGGTGGTCCACAAAGAGCAGCTCGTGGCCTTCGTCGTTCTCGGTGTCTCGGGAGAGGCCGGCGAGCCCAGCTCCCCGGCTCGAGAGCTTCCCTCCGGGCCCTGGCGCGACCGCCTCGCCGAGCGCCTGCCCGAGTTCATGATCCCCGGCCGATTCTTCGCCCTGCCTCATGTACCGCTCCTGCCCAACGGCAAGGTCGACCGCCGTCGGCTCCGGAGCCTTTCGCTCCCGAGCCCGATCTCGAGCGGTGAGCGCCCCGAGGTGCTCGATCCAGCACAGCAGATTCTGGTCTCTCTCTGGGAAGGTCTGCTCGGCCGGGCCGGGGTCTCCCTCGACGACAACTTCTTCCAGCTCGGCGGACACTCCCTGCTGGCGGTCGAGCTGGCCACCGCCATCGAAGCCGACCTCGGTGTCGCGCTGGCTCCGGCCGATATCTTCCAGCACCCCACCGTCCGCGGCCTCGCCCGGCGGATCGAGCAGCAGGGAGGGGGCGATGCGCCGAGCTACACACATCTCTTTCCGCTCCAGCCCGGGGGGCGCGGGGCTCCGTTCGTCTTCGCCATTCCCCACTTCTTCTCGGCCCTCGTGGCCGAGCGCTTTCGCGGTGAGCGCCCGGTGTACGGCCTGCGCGGGGTCGGCCTGCGCCCCGAGGGAAACCGGGGGCGCTGGCCGACGATGGCCGACCTGGGCCGAGAGCTGGTCGACGAGATCCGCTTTCGTTTTCCCGACGATGGGGTGTACCTCGCCGGCTACTCCTTCGGGGCTTCCATGGCGTTCGAGGCGACCCGGCGGCTGGAGGAGCTCGGGATTCCCGTCCACGGCCTGTACCTGATCGCCCCCATGCCCCTCGATTTCTTCTCCCTCGGCCCTCTGCGTCTGCAGCTCGACAGCCTGCGGCAGCCGGTCGAAGAGCTCACGACGGGGCGGGCCCTGGGGCGCTACCTGCGCGGCAACCATCCGTTCTCACCCCGCCTCTACCAGCGCCTCCGCTGGCTGCTCCTCACCCAGCCCCGACGCTGGCTGCTGTGCCAGCTCGGTGCCTGGCGCCGACGCGCCGGCCAGCCCCTGGCGCCTGCGATCCAACACGCCGACGTACGCCTCGAACGGTTCCGCCTCCACTCCAGGTACCGGCCCGGGCCGATTCACACGCCGACGACGATCTTCAACGCCCGGGAGCCCGACACCGATGCCGCCGCCACCTGGCGTCCCTACTGCCAGGGCCCGGTCACCGTGGTTCCGATCGCCGACCCCCACCTCGACGAGGCCGCGATCGGCTCCGCCCAGGAGGAGATCCTCCGCCACCTCCGAACTCTCGGCCCCGAAGGAACCCGCTGAAGCGATGCGCGGTGAAGCCGAGCCCCGACACATTCCGGAGCGCAACTTCGCGCGGCTCGACCGGGTCGCCGAGCGGGTCCGTCCGCAGGATCCCGGCCTGGCCGAGTGGGTCACCAGATATTCACGGCAGCATCGCCAGCGGCTCGCGGCGGATCTCTGGATCCTCGAGCATCATGCTCCCGCACGGGCCCGGGTGCTCGAATGTGGCGCCGTCCCGCTGTTGATGACCGGCGCCCTGGCGGAGCTGGAGTACGACGTCAGCGCTCTCGACCTGGCCCCGGAGCGTTTCACTGACACCATCGCCGAGCTCGGGCTCGACGTGCGCCGCTGCGATCTCGAGAAAGAGCCCGCCCCCTTTGCCGACGACACCTTCGACGTCGCGATCTTCCACGAGCTCTTCGAGCATCTGCGCGTCAATCCCATCGCCACTCTCCGTGAGGTGCGGCGAGTCCTGAAACCCGGGGGAACGCTGCTGCTCTCGACCCCCAACCTGCGCTCTTTCCGCGGATTGCGCAACCTGCTGCTGCACAACCGCGGCCACGCCTGCTCGGGGGGGATCTATCAGCAATACGAGAAGCTCGAGAGCCTCGGCCACATGGGCCACGTGCGGGAGTACACCACTCTCGAGGTGCGGGAGTTCCTCGTCCGCCTCGGTTTTCGGATCGAGCGTCTGATCTACCGCGGCGGCCACGGTCGTGGCTTCGTGGGCCTGGCGGAACGGTTGGCCCCGTCGCTGCGGCCCTTCTTCTCCCTGGTGGCCGTGAAGGACGAGAGCCCTTGACCGCGACGGCCATCGAGAAGCGGATCTTCGTGGTCGGGGTGCCGCGCTCGGGCACCACCCTGGTCCAGAGCCTGCTCGCCGCCCATCGCGGGGTGACCTCCTTCACCGAGAGCCATTTCTTCAGCCGCCACTTCCGGCTCCTGCCGGGGCTTGATCGTCCGGTGTTGACCCGCGATCCGGGGCCTCGGGCTCGGGAGTTCCTGGCCGAGAACGAGATCGACCTACCGGCCGATCTCGAGCCGCTGCTCGAAACCTTTCGGGGCCCGCGTCTGCTGCTGGCCCACCGCACCGAGGAGGCCGCACGCCTGCTGCTCCGGCTGCTCGACGCGGCGGCGGTCGCACGAGGCGAGAGCACCTGGATCGAAAAGACGCCGCGGCACCTGTGCTACCTGCCGTGGCTCGAGCACCTCTGTGGCACGCAGACACCCCTCCACTTCGTACACGTGATCCGCGAGGGTCTGCCGGTGGTGGCTTCGCTGCACGAAGCCTCCAAGCAGTGGGAGCGGGCCTATGACCTCGAAACCTGCGCCCGGCGCTGGAACGAAGGCCTGGCCATCTCCCTCGATCGCGCGGCGCAGGGCCCGGGGCACCGGGATCACTTCGTGTTCTACGAGGAGCTGACCGCCGCGCCGGATCGGGTTCTGCGGAATCTGCTCGCAGGGTTGGGGCTGCGGTGGGAAGACGACCTCTTCGAACGATACGCGGCGAGCTCTCCCAGGCTCGTCACCCGGGCGGAGACCTGGAAAGCCCAGGTCGGCCAGCGGGTCTCGGCCGCCGGCTCCAAGGAGCACCTCTTGAGTGCCGAGCAGAAACGCCGGGCCCTGCACGTCCTCGATCTCGACCGATACCAGAAGCTCCGGGAGCGAGCCCGGCGTTCCGAGAGTGCCCGAGCCGATGCTTGAGCCTTCTCCGCCGCCGGCCGAGATCTCCGTGGTGGTGCCGTTCTTCAACAGCGCACGCACCCTCGCCGACTGTATCGATTCCCTGCTCGCCCAAGAAGGGATCTCGGTTCCCTACGAGATCCTGCTCGTCGACAACCGCTCCCAGGACGACTCGGCGGAGATCGCACGACGGTACTCGCAGTACCCCGAGGTGACCCTTCTCGCCGAATCCGAGCCCGGCGCCTACGCCGCCCGCAACACCGCCATCCGCCGGGCCACGGGGTCGGTCATCGCCCTGACCGATGCCGACTGTGTGGTGGATCGAGACTGGCTCCGGCAAATCCTCGAGGGCCTGCAGGATCCGCGAACGGCCGCCCTCATCGGTCATTGCCGCTACCCGGCCGAGGCCTCCTGGTTCCTGCACCTGCTCGGCGCCTACGAGAACGCCAAGGCCCGCTACGTGGTGGAGCGCTGCCCCCCGGCCAACCACTTCGCCTATGCCAACAACATGGCCGTTCGTGCCGACGTCTTCGCCGAGATCGGCCTGTTCGAGACCTGGCCCCGGGCCGCCGACAGCGAGCTGGTGCACCGCCTCGCGACCCGCCGTCCGGACCTGCGTTTCCGTTTCCTCGACTCCATGCGCATCACCCACCTGGAATTCGTCCGCAGCCGTGACCGCGCCCAACGCCTCCACCTCTACCAATCCACCAACGCGCGAATCCCGACCTTCCGCGAGCTCCGCCTCGGGCAACGGCTGGGAGTGCTCGCCGAGCTCCTGCGGCGGGCGGCCCCGGGGAGCTCTCGCCTGCCCTGACCCCCTCTAGCAGCCCGTGGTGAAGTGCTCCGCTCCCGAGAGCGAGCAATTTTTCGTCAGAACAAGGCGCAGAATCG
>CAZMEL010000061.1:0-31065 GCA_964565225.1 uncultured Thermoanaerobaculia bacterium
GCCGACGCGACCCTTCGAGACCTGGCGGAAGGAACGCCGACTCGACCTCGCGAGTGCATCGGAAAAAGTAGAAACAGGCCATCATCAGAGAGCTACAGCGGCTCCCGCGAGGTGATCTCGACGATCCGGTGGTCGGAGTCGATGTGGCAGACCCGGTCGGCGCGATCGGGCAAGGTGGCGAAGGCGTGGCGGGTGAGCCGTTCGTAGTGGGCGATGAAACGTTCGAGGGCGGCCGGGCCCATACGCTCCGGAGCGTCGGGGTGGCGCCGGGTGAGCTTGTCCTCCTGCAACCGCCGCCAGCGGCGCACCGAGTCGAAGTCGGGAACCCGGAGGAAGAGCAACCCGTCGAGCCGTGCGAAGAGCCGGGCGTAGGTCGTGCGCAAACGATGGTCGACGGTGCGGCGCCAGGTGCCGTCGGGATCCTCATGAGCTTCCAGCGAGTTGATCGGTGGCTCGAGCTCGGCGTCGGTCTGGGGGCCGATGCCCACACACCAACCCTCGAAGAGCACCAGGTCGGGGCGGCCGGTCCAGGTCGGCCATTGCTCCTCCGGCAGGCGATCGTCCACAGCCTTGGAGAAGCTCGGAATCGCAACCTCCTCGCCTCTGCCCATCCCGAGCAGTCGATCGAAGAGCGAGAGGCCGAGGGAGACGTCGTGGGTGCCGGGCACGCCGCGGGTTGCGAACAACGGATGGATCTCGGCGGCCAGTCGACGTCGTTCGGCGCGCGGGAGGTAGAGATCGTCGATCGAGACGGTGCAGGGCCGCTGGCCGTGCAGCTCCCGGAGAACCGTTGCCAGCACCTGGCAGAACGTGCTCTTGCCGGATCCCTGGGCTCCGCTGATGCCGACCACGAGGGGCTCGGTTCGGCCCTGGCTCCGGAGGTCCAGCCAACGTGCGATGGGCTCTGCAGCGGCGACCAGGCCGGCGATCTCGCCCGCAGTCAGGTCGAGCCGTTTCTCCAGCTCACGGGCCCACGAAGGTTTCCCGAAGCCGCTCTCGGGTCGTGGTCGAAGGACGTGGCGTGAATCGGTCACCGCGCGAGTCTGGTCACGAAACTGGTAATCCGAAGCCCGAGCCGCTCCGCTCCAAGAGCGGATCTCCGCGGTGGGCGCAATCCGGGGATGTCGCTCCGGACGTACGTCTCCTGAAGGAGCTGTGGGCCTCCGCGTAGGAGTGTCTCTTCATTGTACATGTCGCTTCCCGCCTTCCTCCGATGGTCGCGACCCCGAGAAGCCTCAACGGCTCAACAGGAGATCTGAATCCATGCCGAGCTCGAAGGGAACCCTGCGTGTCGCCGTTCTGCAGTCACCTCCGGTTCATGGAGACCTCGAGGCCAGCCTCGAAAAGCTGGAAGATCTGGTGGCCGAGGCCGCTCGAAGCGAGGTCGATCTGGTGGTGGTGGGCGAGACCTGGTTGCCGGGGTATCCCGCCTGGCTGGACCACTGTCCCGAGGTTGCGCTGTGGAACCACGAGCCGACCAAGGAAGCCTTCGCGCACCTGCGCCAGAATTCGCTGGTAGTGGACGGGACGGGCGATCGGGCGCTCTCGCGGCTCGCGGCCCGGCATGGAGTCGTGCTGGTGATCGGTGTGCACGAGCGGGTCGATGCCGGTCCCGGCAATGGCACGCTCTACAACAGTCTGCTGATGTATGACGCCGACGGCCGGCTGGCGAACCACCACCGCAAGCTGGTGCCGACCTTCACCGAGCGGTTGGTCTGGGGCCCGGGCGATGCCGATGCGCTGCGAGCCGTCGAAACCCGGGCCGGACGGGTGGGAGGCCTGATCTGTTGGGAGCACTGGATGCCGCTGGCGCGCCAGGCACTGCATTTGTCTGGCGAAACGGTGCACGTGGCGGTCTGGCCGACGGTGAACGAATTGCATCTGCTGGCCAGCCGACACTACGCCATCGAGGCTCGGGCGTTCGTGATCGCCGCCGGATCCCTGATGCGGGTTCGCGATCTGCCGTCGCAGCTCGAGCCCCGAGAAGGCCTCGGCGGCCCCGACGACTGGCTGCTGCGCGGGGGCAGCACCGTGATCGCGCCCGATGGCTCGTTGCTGACGGAGCCGGTCTTCGACCGCTCCGAGATCCTGGTCGCCGAGCTGGAGCTCGCCCATGCCGATCGCGAGAAGCTCACCCTCGACGTATCGGGGCATTACTCCCGGCCCGAGCTCTTCGACTTCGAGATTCGTCGGCAGGGTCGCGTGGTCGAGCGTGCGGAGGCGGAGGGTCTGGGTTCCTAGATCTTTTGTGCAGGTATTTGCGCCTCGCCGTTGGTTTCTGTATTGTAGAGGTGAAAAGTCCCTATTTTGTTCGTGCTCTTCCCCGAGCGGCTGTTGTAAGGCTCGGCGGCCCGGCATCGCCGTTGTCTACGGATTCTTGCTCAGGGGATGGGTGTAACCCTCTACTCATGGAGAACCGATGAAACGATCTACGATTCCCGTCTTTCTGATGACCGCTTGCCTGCTCGCCTTCTCGATCCCTGCGCTGGCGGGTGAAGCCACCCCTTCGGCCCCTTCGGCTTCTTCGGCTCGCGGCGTCCAGGCCTCCATGGCAGGCTCCGATTCGATCTGTGATCCGGTCGATTTCGGGCAAGAGAAATCTCCGGTTTCTTCCTTCGTATGTAGCGCCTCCGTGCAGTGCCCCTGGGGCCAGACCCTGAGCTGCAGCTGCTCGGGAGACGGCAACTGCGGCTCCCAGGGACCGAGTATCACGTGCACTTGCTACTCCGGCCCCGATTCGTCCGACAGCTGTTGCAACTATGTCGGCGGCTCGCTCCCGAGCTCCAAGTGCTTCGAAGGTGTTCAATGCGACAATCGCTGCCCGCAGAATTCTTGTGGTGGAGGCAGCTGCGTCCAGGGCCGCTGCAACTGCCTGGCCTGAGCTCTTCCCACAGCGCGCCCCGGTGCATCGGCGCCTCGTCGTGCCCGGGGCATGATCTCGTCCCTCGCCTCCTCCTTCCCGTTTTCCCACGCTTTCCTGGCCGGAATCCGAAAAAATCCGAAAAAAGTTGGACACTTCTTTCCGCTGAATCCGCGATATAGGAGTGAAGGTCGCCTTCAGAGCTGGTTCGAGCGGGTGGTGGGGCGGGAAGGACCAACGGACGGTTATGTTTACGGTCTGCGGAGAATCCGGAAGCTCCGTCGCCGTTTTTTGATGTGTTCCCCGTGGAGGGATTCCTACTGTTTTTCCCTTCGGAGCCCGGCCGGCTTCGGTCGCCCTGGCTCTTGTGGGGGGATGATTCCCCTGATCTGACTCCCCGTCCATGCGATTCACGTTGGGCGGGGAGGTTTGTCTTTGCTTCCTCCTTCGACATCCGATCCCCCGTTCCCGGCGAAAGTACCGACAATCCTTCGATCCAGGGCCCGGTGCGTTCTCGAAGAGCCTGCTCACGACCTCCGGGATCTGCCGAGCCGGGCAGGCGATACGCCTCGGCGAGCCCGCAGAGGGAGCCTCCGAGCGTGGTATGTTTGGGTATACCCCGGATCCGGTGAAGAAGACCTGCTTGATGTTCGACTCCATCGACGCGACGCGAGAAACCCTTGCCGCCCACTCCTACGTGGCCGATACGGGGGTCGCGACGAGTCTTTTCCTGGCCCTGCGCATGGGCAAGGCTCTTTTCCTCGAAGGGGAGCCCGGGGTCGGCAAGACCGAGCTGGCGAAGGTGGTGAGCCGGGCCCTCGACGCGCCGTTGATCCGGCTCCAGTGTTTCGAAGGGCTCGATCTCCAGCAGGCGGTCTATGAGTGGAACTATCCTCGGCAGCTGCTGGCGATCCAGTCGCGGAGCCAGAGCGCAGAGCTGGGTGTCGACGACATCTTCGGCGAGGAGTTCTTGCTCCGCCGACCCCTGCTCCAGGCCATCGATTCCGCCGCCGAACGAGCCCCGGTGCTCTTGATCGACGAGATCGACCGGGCCGACGAAGAGTTCGAGAGCTTCCTCCTCGAGCTGCTCTCGGACTTCCAGATCACCATTCCCGAGCTGGGCACGATCGAGGCTCGGCACCGCCCGATCACGTTCCTGACCTCCAATCGTACTCGCGAGATCCACGACGCCCTGAAGCGTCGCTGCGTGTACCAGTGGATCGACTACCCCGCGGCCGATCGGGAGCTGGCCATCGTCGAGGCCAAGGTGCCCGGGGTGGGGGAACGCCTGGCACGGGAGGTGGTGGGTTTCGTCCAGGGTCTGCGGCAGGAGGATCTCGACAAATGGCCCGGGGTTGCGGAGACCCTCGACTGGAGCGCCGCTCTCCTGCACCTGGGCAGCACTCACCTCGAGCCGGCCACGGTGGAGCAGACTCTCGGTTTCCTGCTCAAGTACCAGGAAGACGTCGACCGGGTGCGCGGCGCGGTGGCGGCAGACCTCGTGCACCGAGCCCGTGAGATCGCTCGGGCGGCCGCGCCCGGGGAACGGGCGGAGGCGGGATGAGCTCGGGCGAGAACGAGCCGGCCCTCGCTGCGCCGGACCTGCCGTCGGCCGACGCTGCGGCCGCCATTTCAGATCGCTATCTCCTCCCCAATCTCCTGCTCTTCGTCTCCCAGCTCCGTCGGGCCGGGGTGCGCGTGACCCTCGGCCAGACCCTCGAGCTGGTGCAGGGTCTCGAGCACATCGAATGGAGCCGTCGCGAGCAGGTGTACCATGCGGCCCGGGCGCTGCTGGTGACCCGGCGCGAGGATCTACGCCTCTTCGAGGCACTCTTCGCCCGGTTCTGGTCGACCGCCTGGAACCGTCCGGTGGCGCGCCCCCGCCCCGCTCCTCCCGCCCCGCGCCACGACGCGGCCCACGAACGGCCGTTCACCGTGGTGAGCTACATGGCCTACAAGGCGCGGCGCTTCGATCGCGAGGTCGATGTGGCCGACCGGGCCGGTACGTTCAGCGACCAGGAAGCCCTGCAGCGCAAGGATTTCTCGGAGCTGACCTCGGAGGAGCTGCGCGCGGTGCGTCGGTTGATCCGGGATTTGCGCTGGCGGGTGGCGGAACGGCACACCCGCCGCCGGGAGCGCCACCGGCGCGGCGAAGAGACCGATCTCCGGCGCACCCTCCGCCTGGCCGCCCGCACCGGCGGAATCCCGCTGCAGCTGGCACGGTCGCGGCGGCGGATCAAACCCCGACCCCTGGTGCTCCTGGCCGACATCAGTGGCTCCATGGAGAAGCTCTCCCGGCTCGTGCTCCAGCTCTTCTTCGGCGCCCACCGGGCCCTGGGCACCGAGGTCGAGACCTTCCTCTTCGGCACCCGGCTCACACGCATCACCCCGCAGCTGCGCCTGCGCAACGTCGACCGCGCCATCGACGCCGCGGCCCGCGCCGTGCCCGACTGGTCGGGAGGGACCCGCATCGGCGAGAGCCTGCTTGCCTTTCGCCGTCGCTGGGGGCGCCGGGTGTTGCGCCGCGGCGCGGTGGTGGTCGTCCTGAGCGATGGCTGGGAGCGCGGCGACAACGAGCTCCTGGGCCGCGAGACCCGGCGCCTGCAGCGCCGTTGCCACCGGTTGATCTGGCTCAATCCCCTGGCCGGACGCGAGGGCTACCGCCCGCTGGTTGGGGGCATGGCCGCAGCCCTGCCCCATGTCGACGATTTTCTGCCGGTGCACAACCTGCAGAGCCTGGAGCAGCTCGCCGACCACCTGGCGAGCCTGCCGAGTCGCCGCCGGGGGCCCGGCTCGAGATCTCCGCGTGCGCTTCTGCATCCCGTCCGCGAGCGGACAACCCAATCTTCCCATCGACAAAGGAATGATCCATGAAGCTGGCTGGTGAATATACCTTCGACGCCCCCCGCTCCCTCGTGTGGGAATCCCTGTTCGACCCGGTGGTTCTCGCTTCGGTGATGCCGGGCTGCGAGAAGCTCGAGCTGGTGGGCGAGAACGCCTACGAAGGCGTGCTCAAGATCAAGGTCGGGCCGGTGCAGGGCAAGTTCAACGGCAAGATCAAGCTGAGCGAGATCGACGAGCCCAACAGCTACCAGATGGAGATCGACGGCCGCGGGGTACCGGGCTTCGTGAAGGCGGAGGCCAAGGTCGAGCTGGCGGACGACGGGGGCAAGACCGTGCTCCGCTACAACAGCGACGCCAAGGTCGGCGGCCGGATCGCAACCGTTGGCCAGCGCCTGCTCGACAGCTCCGCCAAGGCGATCACCAAGCAGAGCCTCGAGGGTCTCTCCCAGGTGATCGAGAGCCGGGTCGAGTCGGAGCCGGGTCGAGAGCCGGCACCGGTCGAGGCGCCGAGCCAGAGCGAGTTCGCCGCCAAAGTGGCCAAGGAAGTGGTCAAGGATCTCGTGCCGAAGCCGGTTCTCTACGGCATCGCCACGGTCGTGATCCTCGGCCTCGTGCTGTATTTCGCCCTCTGACCCTTCGCCCCGACTTCGGATCCCCCGGCGGCGGGCACGGCCGCCGCCCAACCGCAAGACAAGGAGGCTCCAGGTGATTCCAGGAGAATTCGACTACCACGCGCCCACCAGTCTCGGTGAGGCCCTCGGCCTGCTCGCCGAGCTCGGCGACGACGCCAAGGTGCTGGCCGGCGGCCAGAGCCTGATTCCCGCCATGCGTTTCCGCCTGGCCGCCCCCACGAGCCTGGTGGATATCAATCGAATCGAGGGTTTGTCCTACATCCGCGAGGAAGGCGATTACCTGGTAATCGGAGCCCTGGCTCGGGAATCGGCTCTCGAGGAGTCCGAGATCGTGTCGGAGCGGTACCCGCTCCTGGCCGATACCGCCCGCGTGATCGCCGATCCGCTGGTGCGCAACCTGGCCACCGTGGGCGGCAATATCGCCCACGCCGACCCGGCCAACGACCATCCCGCCACCATGCTGGCCTACGAGGCCCGGGTGGTGGCCCAGGGCCCTGGCGGCCAGCGGGAGATCGCCATCGACGATTTCTTCGTCGATCTCTTCGAAAACGCGCTCGATGCCCACGAGCTGCTCACCGAGATCCGAATTCCGAAGCCCGGAGCCGGCGAAGGGGGCGCCTATGTGAAGTTCGAGCGCAAGGTGGGCGATTACGCCATCGGCGCGGTGGCGGTCCAGCTGCGGTTGGCGGGCGACTCCATCGCTGCGGTGCGCATCGGCCTGACCAACGTCAGCCCGGTGCCGATGCGGGCCAAGAAGGCCGAGGCCGAGCTGCTCGGCAAGCCCCTCTCGGGGGACTCTCTCGAGGCGGCCGGGCGGGCGGCGGCGGCCGAATGTGATCCGTCGCCGGATCTGCGTGGCCCCGAAGACTACAAACGCGATGTGATCCGTTCCCTGGTGAAACGCGCCGTGGCCGGTGCCGCGGCCCGGGCCCGCGGAGAAGCTTTCGAAGGAGGTCACGCATGAGCCGGCACGAGATCACCGTCACCGTCAACGGGGAGGAGCACGGGGGATCGGTGGAGGGCCGCACCCTGCTGGTGCACTTCCTGCGCGAGAACCTCTCCCTCACCGGCACCCACATCGGCTGCGACACCACCAGCTGTGGCGCCTGCACCGTGATCCTCGGCGGCCGCGCGGTGAAGAGCTGCACCGTCTTCGCCGTGCAGGCCGATGGCGGCACGGTGGAGACCATCGAGGGCCTGGCCCAGGGCGCGGAGCTGCATCCCCTGCAGGAAGGGTTCTGGGAGAAACACGGCTTGCAGTGCGGTTATTGCACGCCGGGCATGATCATGAGCGCCAAGGACTTCCTTTCGCGCCATCCCGACCCCACCGAGGACGAGATCCGCCAGGGGATCTCCGGCAACCTGTGCCGCTGCACGGGTTACAACAAGATCGTGGAAGCCATTCAATACGCCGCGGAAAAGATGCGCCAGGAGGCCCCGGCCGAAGAGGAGGTGACGGCATGACCCATCTCGACGACCGCATCGAGCATCACTCGGAAAAACCCGAAGGGGCCTCGGCCCGGGTCGAGACCACCGACGACGTGCGGGTCACCACGCCGCCCAAGATCTGTGGCATGGGCCACCGCATGAAGCGCAAGGAAGATCCCCGTTTCATTCGCGGCAAGGGCAACTACGTGGACGACGTCAAGCTCCCCGGCATGCTCTACATGGACATCGTGCGCAGCCCCTACGCCCACGCCAAGATTCTCTCGATCGACGCCAGCGCCGCCCTCGAGATGGACGGTGTGCTGGCGGTGATCACCGGCGAGGATCTGAAGAGGGCCGGCGATCTGCACTGGATGCCGACCCTGATGTCGGACACCCAGATGGTGTTGCCGATCGACAAGGTGGTCTACCAGGCGCAGGAAGTGTGCTGCGTGATCGCCACCGATCGCTACCTCGCCGCCGACGCCATCGAGAGGGTCTACGTCGACTACGAGCCGCTCGATCCGGTGGTCGACCCCTTCGAGGCGATGAAGGACGAGGTCATCGTCCGCGACGACAAGGAGAAGAAGACGAACCATATCTGGCATTGGGAGGCGGGCGACGCCGCGGCCACGGAGGAAGCCTTCGCCGCGGCCCACCACGTGGTGGAGCAGAAGATGCACATCCCGCGCATCCACGTATCGTCGATCGAGACCTGCGGCATGGTGGCCAACTACAACCCGGCCACCGAGAAGATGCAGATCTACATGACCTCCCAGGCGCCCCACGCTCACCGCACGGTGTTCGCCCTGGTGAGCGGCCTGCCGGAGCACAAGATCCAGATCATCTCGCCCGACATCGGCGGCGGATTCGGCGGCAAGGTGCCGGTGTATCCCGGCTATGTGTGCTGCGCGGTAGCCTCCCTGGTGACCGGCAAGCCGGTGAAGTGGATCGAGGATCGCAGCGAGAACCTCCAGGCCGACAGCTTCGCACGCGACTACCACATCGACGCGAAGATGGCCTGCGACTCGGAGGGCCGGATCACCGCGCTCAAGGTGAAAACTCTGGCCGACAACGGCGCCGCCGACGCGGCCGCCAACCCTTCGAAGTTTCCCGCCGGCCTCTACAGCATCTGCACCGGCAGCTACGACATGAAGGCGGCCCACGTGGAGGTCGACGGTGTGTACACCACCAAGCCGCCGGGGGGTGTGGCCTACCGCTGCTCGTTCCGGGTCACCGAGGCGGTGCACATGATCGAACGCATGGCCGACATCCTGGCCCACGACCTGGGCAAGGATCCGGCCGAATTCCGGCTGCAGAACTTCATTCGCCCCGACCAGTTTCCCTACAAGTCGCCCACCGGCTGGGAGTACGACAGCGGCAACTACGAAGCCGCCCTGCGCAAGGCCATGGACCAGATCGGCTACGAGGAGCTGCGCCGGGAGCAGGCCGAGAAGCGCGAGCGCGGCGAGCTGATGGGGATCGGCATCTCGAGCTTCACCGAGGTGGTGGGAGCGGGCCCCTCGAAGGACTACGACATCCTGGGCATCAAGATGTTCGATTCGGCGGAGATCCGGATCCACCCCACGGGCAAAGCCCTCGCCCGTTTCGGCACCAAGAGCCAGGGCCAGGGCCACGAGACCACCTACGCCCAGATCGTCGCCGAGGAGCTCGGCATTCCGGCGTCGGACATCGAGGTGGAGGAAGGCGATACCGACACCGCTCCCTACGGCCTCGGCACCTACGCCAGCCGTTCGACTCCCACGGCCGGCGCCGCCGCGGCCATGGCGTCGCGCAAGATCAAGGCCAAGGCGCGCAAGATCGCGGCCCATCTCCTGGAGGTGGGAGAGGACGACCTGGAATGGAAGGTCGACCGCTGGCAGGTGAAGGGCTCCCCCGACCAGGCCAAGACCATCCAGGACATCGCCTTCGCCGCCTACACCAACCACCCCCAGGGCATGGAAGCCGGGCTCGAGGCCACCGACTACTACGACCCGCCGAACCTCACCTTTCCCTTCGGCAGCTACATCGCCGTGGTCGATATCGACAAGGGCACCGGCGAGGTGAAAGTGCGCCGTTTCGTGGCGATCGACGACTGCGGCAACATCATCAACCCCCTGGTGGTGGAAGGGCAGATCCACGGCGGCCTGACCATGGGCCTGGCCCCGGCGCTCTACGAGGAGATCGTCTACGACGAAAACGGCCAGAACCTCTCGGGCACCTTCGCCGACTACCTGGTGCCCACGGCGGTCGAATCGCCGAAGTGGGAGCTGGGCAAGACCATCACCCCTTCGCCCCACCACCCGATCGGCGCCAAGGGAGTGGGCGAGTCTCCCACCGTAGGTGCCCCACCGGCCATCGCCAACGCCGTGGTCGACGCCCTCTGGCATCTCGGCGTGCGGCATATCGACATCCCGATTACACCACCCAAGGTGTGGAAGGCCCTGCGCGACGCGGGCGTCACCGACTAGCCCAGCCCCCTCTCCCGCCAGGCGGGGGAGGGTGAGCCTGAAGATCGCGGTACGTTCGATCTCGGGCCCGGCCGAGTCGTCGTTCCTGGAGCCAGGTCGAGCGGGTCGACGAGGATGGCGCCGAAGGTGCAGCAGAACACAGCGCCAAGACCGGTCTCGGAGCCCCGGGCAGCGGGCGCGACCCTTCGAGACCTGGCGGAAGGAACGACGACTCGGCTCGAAGGGAACGGGGAAGGGTAGACATAGGCGGCGAGTCGGTCCAAGGAAGGACGCATGGAGGTCGGGCTCGCAGAGTGAAACGAGAGGTGAGAGATGTTCGATCAATTCTTCTCCGAAGCCCAACGCCTGCGCGAGGCAGGAGTGCCGTTTGCCACCGCCACCGTGGTGCGGGCGGAGCGTCCGACGTCGGGAAAACCCGGGGATCGGGCGATCGTCACTGTCGATGGAGTGTTGCACGGCTGGATCGGAGGCTCCTGCGCCCAGCCCACGGTGGTTCGCGAGGCTCTGCGTGCCCTGGCCGATGATCGCAGCCGGCTGGTGCGCCTCTCGCCCCGTCCCGAGAAGGAAAATCCCCCGGAAGGGGTGGAGGTGTGCCGGATGACCTGCTACAGCGGCGGGACCCTCGACATCTACATCGAGCCGCAGCCACCCCAGCCCGAGCTGCGGATCGCCGGGCATCTGCCCGTGGCCCAGGCCCTCGCCGAGCTCGGCAAGGGGCTGGGATACCGCAGCGTCGCGGTGGTGGCCCCCGGCGAGCAGGCCTCCATGGCCCATGCCGACTCGGTCTCCACCAGCTGGCGCGACCTGGCCCGGCAGGCCAGCCCTCTGACCTTCGTGGTCGTGGCCACCCACGGCCACGACGACGAAGAAGCCCTGGAGAACGCCTTCGAGAGCGGCGCGGCCTATGTCGGCCTGGTGGCCAGCCCGAAACGTGCCGCAGCCGTGCGGAAGTACCTGAAGCTCAGGGGCCTCGGCCCCGAGGAGCTCGACGGCCGTCTCTTCGCTCCCGCCGGCCTCGACCTGGGCGCCCGCCGCGGCGACGAGATCGCCCTCACCATCCTGGCCCAGATCGTCCAGGTGCGGCGCGCCCGGGAAGACGAGCTCGACTGGCGCGCCGCCCAGGATCCGAACGACTCGAACTCCACTCCGGAGGAAACCGCCATCGATCCGGTCTGCGGCATGTCGGTCCGCGTCGACGGGGCCCGGCATACCACCGAGCACGAGGGTACCGTGTACTACTTCTGCTGCGGGGCCTGCGTCGCCGCTTTCGAGGCGGCTCCGG
Organism: uncultured Thermoanaerobaculia bacterium; assembly: GCA_964565225.1. GTDB lineage: Bacteria > Acidobacteriota > Thermoanaerobaculia > Multivoradales > J023 > CAZMEL01. The sequence goes on from CAZMEL010000061.1 coordinate 11,515, forward strand.
AAAAGCACCTGGCGGCGAGCGCGGAGTCCTGAGGTAGTGCCCGAGGAGCTCTAACGGGTGATCTTGCGCGCACTCCGCAGAGCCATCATGTCCTGCAGAACTGTGTGGAGGCTTCGATCCGTTGGGCGGGGGTGAGCTGTAGCATCCAGCGGATCAGGCTCACATCTCCTTCATCGAGGCCCTTTGAGCCCGTCTCGGGTTCGGGTCGATTTCTTGTGGGGGGACGGAGAGGCTGTGCCATGTCCGAAGCTTACCAGAAAGAGGTTGGAGCGCTTCGTTTCGAGCCCGGTTCTCCAGCGCCGGAAGAGGGGCTCTCGACGCTGGACTTCGCTTCTTCTTTGATGCATGATCCCGCGTCGAAAGAAAGCCGGCGCCGCTTCCGGACACGGGAGCGGAAGGTCCGGACGAGGATTGCAACATGAACAGACGCCGCCTCGTGGTGGTTGTCGAGAAACCGGAGCGCTGGACCCTCGACCTGGATCTGGTCGATGTGGTCTCGGCCCGTGACTACCTTTCCGGTCGGGGTGCCGGCGGCGGTCCCGTCGCCCAGGTCTTCAATCTCTGCCGTTCCTACCGCTACCGCAGCATCGGGTACTACGTCTCCCTCCTCGCCGAGGCCCGTGGGCATCGGCCCGTGCCCGATGTGGCTACGATCCAGGATCTGAAGTCCCAGGCCAATGTGCGGCGGGTTTCCGAGGAGCTCGACAAGAAGCTCCAGAGCAGCCTGCGCCCGATCAACTCCGATCGCTTTACCCTTTCCGTCTACTTCGGTCGAAACCTCGCCGCTCGGCACGATGCCCTTGCGCGTGGGCTCTTCGCCCTGTTTCCGATGCCGCTGCTGCGGGCCGAGATGCGTCGTGACGAGAACGGGGTCTGGCAGATCGCCAGCCTGCGGGCCCTTGCCCTCGAAGACGTGCCGGACTCCCACCGGGATTTCCTCGCCCGATCGGCCCGGCAGTATTTCGGCCAGAGGCGCAGACCTCGCCGGACGCCGAAGAGCTACCGCTTCGATCTGGCCCTGCTGGTCGACCCGGAAGCGAAGCTCAGTCCCTCGAACGAGGGGGCTCTGCGCAAGATCGAGAAACACGGACAGCGGCTCGGCTTGTGGGTGGAGAGGATCGGCAAAGACGACCTGCCGCGACTGTTGGAGTTCGATGCCCTGCTGATTCGCGAGACCACTCTGGCGAACCACTACACCTATCGCTTCGCGCGCCGTGCGGCGGCGGCCGGAATGGTGGTGATCGACGATCCCGAGTCGATCCTGCGGTGCACCAACAAGGTGTTCCTCACGGAGCTCCTGGCCCGCCACGAGATCCCGACCCCCCGCTCTCTGGTGGTGCACCGCGACAACATCGACGAAATCGAGCGGGAAGTGGGCCTGCCGGCGGTGCTCAAGCTGCCCGACGGCTCTTTCTCCCAGGCGGTGGTCAAGGCGGCGGATGCCGAAGCCTGTCGAACCCACGCGCGAAGATTCCTCGAGGAGTCCGATCTGCTCCTGGCCCAGGAGTACCTGCCCACGGCCTTCGACTGGCGCCTGGGAGTGCTCGACCGCAAACCTCTCTTCGCGGCCCGGTACCACATGGCGCGCGGCCACTGGCAGATCGCCCGCCACTCCACGGGCAGTGTGCGCTACGGCGACGTAGAGGCGGTGCCCCTGGCCGAGGTGCCGCCGGAAGTCGTAGAGATCGGGCTGCGGGCGGCCGGCCTGATCGGCGACGGATTCTACGGGGTCGATCTCAAGGAGACCCCCCGCGGGGTGGTGGTGATCGAAATCAACGACAACCCGAATCTCGACGCCGGGGAAGAGGACGTGGCCGAGGGAGACGTGATCTACGAGACGCTGCTCGAAGTCTTCGTCCGGCGTCTCGAGCAGAAAAAACGAGGAGACGTCTCATGAGCCGTTGGAAGCTCTTCTCGGCGATAGGGATCGAGATCGAATACATGGTGGTCGACCGCGACAGCCTGGCGGTGCGGCCGATCGTCGACCGGGTTCTGGCCTCGGCGGCCGGCGGAGTGATCACCAGCGATGTGGAGCGTGGTGCGATCGACTGGTCGAACGAGCTGGTGGCCCACGTGATCGAGCTGAAGACCGCCGGCCCGGCCCCGGCGCTCGACGAGTCCCTGCTCGCCGCCTTCGACCGCGAGGTACGGGTGATCGACTCGATGCTCGCTTCCCATGGGGCGCGGCTGCTCCCGGGGGCGATGCACCCGCTGATGGACCCCCTGCGGGAGACGGTCCTCTGGCCGCACGACTACTCTCCCGTGTACCAGGCCTACGACCGGATCTTCGGCTGCCAGGGGCACGGCTGGTCGAATCTCCAGAGCCTGCACCTCAACTTCCCCTTCGCCGACGACGAGGAGTTCGGCCGTCTGCACGCCGCGATCCGGTTGTTGTTGCCTCTGCTGCCGGCCCTGGCGGCGAGCTCGCCGGTCGTGGAGGGGCGAGTGGGAGATCTGCTCGACCATCGCCTCGAGTTCTACCGCACCAACTCGCGGCGGATTCCTTCGATCGCCGGGGAGATCGTGCCCGAGCCGATCTTCGACCGAGCCACCTACGAGCGGGAGATCTTCGAGCGCCTCTATCGCGATATCGCCCCGCACGATCCGGAAGGAGTCCTGCGCGACCAGTTCCTCAACGCTCGAGGGGCGATTGCCCGCTTCGATCGCGGCGCGATCGAGATCCGGGTGATCGACGTCCAGGAGTGTCCGCGGGCCGACCTGGCCATCGCCGCGGCGGCGCGGGCCGTGTTGCTGCTCACAACCCGGGAGCGGTGGTCCGATCAGGCGATCCAGCGGGGGGTGGCGACGGCGCCCCTGGCGGCGCTGCTGCGAGCGGCCGCGAAGGATGGGGCCGCAGCGGTGATCGAGGACCCATCGATCCTGCAGGCCTGGGGGGTCTCTTCCTCGTCCGTCTCGGTGGGCGAGCTGTGGCGGCGCCTGCTCGAGGAGGCGAGGAGCGAGATCGGCTCGCCGTGGGAAGGAGTGCTCGACCAGATCTTGCGCCAGGGCTCGTTGGCGGAGCGCCTGCGGCGCCTGCTCGGCCCGACCCCTGATCGCGCGACGCTTCTCGACGTCTACCACCGGCTGGCCGACTGTCTGCACCACGGCGAGCTGCTGCGGGCATGAACCGTCTCGGCCTGGTGGTCAGCTGCGAGCACGCGGGCCACGAGGTGCCGGATCCCTACCGCCGTCTCTTCGCCGATCGGGACGACCTGCTCACCAGCCACCGCGGCTTCGACCCGGGTACGGAGGAGCTGGGCCGAGAGATCGCGGCCCGGCTCGATGTACCTCTGGTGGCCACCTCGGTGACCCGGCTACTGGTAGATACCAACCGCAGCCCGTGGCATCGCCAGGTCTTCTCCGAGATCAGCCGTCGGCTCCCACCTCTCGAGCGCGAGGAGGCCCTGGCCACTTTCCACACTCCCCACCGCCTGCGGGTCGCCGCTGCGGTGCGGGAGCAGCTGCGCTGCGGCCCGGTGCTGCACCTGGGGGTTCACAGCTTCACACCGGTGCTCGCCGGTCGGCGCCGGGACCTGGACGTGGGCTGGCTGTACGATCCTCGGCGAGCGGCCGAGCGGCAGCTGGCCGGCCGGTTGATCGCCGCCCTGGCCGCCCGACGCGCCGACCTGCGCCAGCGGCGGAACCGACCCTACCTCGGCAGTGCCGACGGCTTGACCACCAGCCTGCGCCAGAGCTGGCCCCAGGACCGCTACCTCGGGATCGAGCTCGAGGTCAACCAGCGCTGGCCCCTCGAAGGCGGGGCTGCCTGGCGGCGGCTGGTGGACGATCTGGTCGTTACCCTCGAGGCGGTCACGACCGGGAATTGAGCGGGATCGTCTTGTATCTGTGACGAATCGTCCGTTTTTCGTTCCGTTTCTAGTTGGGCCATAGCTCTTGACATTGCGACAGACGAGAGGGAAAATCGTTCTCTATTGAGATGTCTTTGAAAATCCCCTGTTTCCGTTCGATTCGATGGAGGTCTCCATGCTACCGATGCTCCTGCCTCGATCCTCGGACCCTTCGGACAACCCAACCACGCGCAGGAGGCTCTCCCTCTCGAGCCCGAGAGTGATCTTCGTCCTCGTCGGCTCGCTCCTGGCGACCGGGGTCGGCACCGGAGAGCTCCTGGGCCAGCCCGAAGAATCGAGGCTCGAGCAACGGGTCTCGGGAAGCGCCCCGATGCCCCGGCTCCTGCCATCGACCGCTCCGAAGATGCCACCGATCTTCGTGGCCGCCGACCGGGTGCTCCGGGCCGACGGCTCGGTGGACCCTTCCCTGTTTCGGCCGGGGTATGTAGAGACCATCCAGAGCTACCTCGACATGGAGCCCTCCGCCGACGGCTGTATTCGCCTCGACATGACGAGCAGCGTCCACCTACCGCGGACTAGTGGGCGGCCGAGGATTGCCGAGGTGATCCGTGAAAAGGAGAACACGGTCCTGGCCGAAGTAACCGGGCGGATCTACGGCTATCTGGAGAACGTCCCCGGGACTCTTCTTCGGGTCGAGACCCAAGAGGTTTTCAAGGGCACTGCCAACCGGGCTTCCTATTTCATTCATTTCCCGGAAGGGTCTTTCGAGGTTGGCGACCGCCGGATTTGCTGGACGACTTTCGGTTTCCCGAGTCCGCCAGACCTCGAAGACCGAGTTCTGCTGCTCTACTCCGATTCTGAGCTCTGGCACGCCACTGCATTCATGTATGTCTACGCTCTCAATGTCGTGGTCCTGCCCAAAAGCGGCACCGTCCGTTTCTCGAGCTTCTTTACCTCGGACTTCGAGACATCAGCTCCGGTGACCTCGGAGTCTTTCCTCGACTTTACGCGGACCCACCTGGCTCAGGACCCTCCCGAAGAGATGGAGCGATGAGGTCAGCCAACGTCCTTCTCCCCGTAGGTCTCTTGCTCCTAGCGGAATCGGCCTTCGGAAGCTGCACCTCGGTCTTGCATTCACAGCGCAACACGAGCTTCGAAACAGTAGCGGTGGTTGCTGGCAGTGGTGGCGCCGCCTCGATGCAGGCGACGATCAACCAGGGAATCGGCCAGTGGAACACCTGTGCCTGTGTCACCTACCTGAATCCGGTGCCCTTCCCACGGTTCACGACCTCGGCGAGCCCGGGAGTTCCGGTGATTACCATCCACAGACACACTGGTTTCAGATCCGCCCAGAATGTCTCCGTCTGCGGAGAGTTTCTCGGGCCCCTCGACGGAAGCAGCGGCACGATCAACGTCTACACCATGGGCCGGCAGGCCGATGGCACAGTCTACTCCTGTGGGCTCGACGATCCGAGCTCCGGAGGTGACCTCATTGCCCATGAGCTGGGGCACTATCTGAACCTGGACAATTCCGACTGCGGCCCCGATTCAACTGCGATCATGGGGCCGGCATTTCTCATCAATGTCGATGGGCATCTGCAGGCCGGGCCGAGCCGGAGGGTCCTGAATAGTGAGTGCAGCCTGGTGGATTTCATGAGCTTCACTCCTTCCGAAGAAGAAGAGAGGGACTGTCGGCGGGATCCCGAGCCTTGTACGGGGACCTCTCCGATCCTGATCGACCTCGACAACAATCGTTTCCACCTGGCCTGGGGGCCGGTGTTCTTCGACATCGATGCCGACGGGGAAGAAGAGGCGATCGCCTGGACCCGCCCCGACCAGCTGGACGCCTTCCTCTGCTACGACCGTAATGGCAACGGGCGGATCGACGATGGCAGCGAGCTGTTCGGCGACTCTACCCCGATGGCTGCCGGCCATACGGCTGCCAACGGTTATATCGCTCTGGCGGAGCTCGACGAAGGGTACGGTGGCAACTTCGACGGCCAGATCACCTTCGACGACGCCCTCTTCGGTGAGCTCTGCCTGTGGCTCGACCGCAACCACAATGGCTACTCGGAACCCGAAGAGCTGCTGAGCCTCGACGACGCGGGCATCGTCGCCATCGGTCTCGAGTTCCGCGAGTGGAAAGGCCAGGATGCGATCGGCAATCACTTCCCCTTCCTCGGCGTTGCTTGGAAGCTGGACGAGGCCAACAGACTGAAGAGGCTCCTTACGACCGACGTCTTCTTCACCTCCTACGAGTGAGAAGCGTGGCCGAGCTCGGCCGACGAGATACGCGAGCCCTGGCGGTGGCGGGTGGACGACCTGGTCGTTACCCTCGAGGCGGTCACGACCGGGAGCTGAGCGGCTCCGAAGAGCCTTCGGACGCCGGCTCCGCCTCCTCGGCACCGCCGAGCCAGTCGACCCGGTAGAGGTCGGTGCGTCGATCGAGCCAGTTGGTCACCGTGCCCTTGCGCCGGAACCGATCGAGCACCGCGAGATCCACGTCGTGAAGGACCACGGTCTCGATGTTCGGAGTGCATTCGGCGCCCACGGCGTCGCGTGAGAAAGCGAAGTCCGAAGGGGTGAGAATGGCCGACTGGGCATATTGGATATCCATGTTCTCCACTTCCGGCAAGTTGCCCACGGTGCCGGAGATGACGGTGAAGATCTGGTTCTCGATACACCGCGCCTGAGCGCAGTAACGGACCCGCAGATACCCCTGGCGCTCGTCGGTGCAGAAGGGTACGAAGAGGATCCGAGCCCCTTTCTCCACCGCCAGCCGCGCGAGCTCGGGGAATTCCACGTCGTAACAGATGTTGATCGCCACGCGTCCCTTGTCGGTGTCGAACACCCGCAGGCTCTTGCCCGGCTGCACGCCCCACCAGCGTCGTTCGTTGGGGGTGATGTGCAGCTTCGCCTGGCGGTCGATCCGGCCGTCACGATGGAACAGGTAGGCGACGTTCAGCAACCGACCTTCTTCGAAGTTGAAGTGGGAGCCACCGACGATGTTCACGTTGTGCTTCAGGGCCAGCTGGGAGAAGAGCTCCAGGTAGCGTGGAGTGTACTCGGCCAGCTGCCGCACCGCTTCCGCCGGCGCCTTGTTGGGCAGGAAGGAGAGCATCTGGGTGGTGAGCAGCTCCGGGAAGACTACGAAGTCCGATCGGTAGCCCGAGGCCACGTCGACGAAGAAGGAGCACTGCTGGGCAAAGGCTTCGAAGCTCTCGATGTGGCGCATCTTGTATTGCACCGCGCACAGACGTACCGGGCGCGACGCCAGCAGCCGCCGGTCGATTCCCGGCTGGTAATCGATGTTGACCCACTCGAGCAGAGTGGCCCAGCCATCGGACGCCTCGTCGTCCGTCAGGTAGGACCGCAGGAGGCGTTTGATCACGAAGCCGTTGGCCAGCTGAGCGGTGAGCACGGGGTCGTACAGATCCCGCGAGAGCACTTTCTCGACATAGCCGCGGGCGCTCATCTGGTCCCGAAGCTTCGCGAAGCCTGGAATCCGCCCACCGACCACGATTCGTTTCAGATTCAGCCTCGCGCACAGCTCCTTTCGTGCCTCGTAGAGTCTGCGTGCCAGCTTCATGCCGCGGAAGGCAGGGTCGACCATGATCTCGATGCCGTACAACGTATCCCCGTCGGGATCGTGGTTGCGGATGTAGCCTCGGTCGGTGACCTCGACCCAGGTATGCCCATCGGCGTACTCGTCGAAGTCGATCACCAGGCAAGAGGCCGAAGCCGCGAGCTGGCCGTCACACTCGACCACGAGCTGCCCCTCCGGGAAGTGATGGAGCTGGCTCTCGAGTTGCTCTCGGGCCCAGGGCAACATACCGGGGAAGCAGCGAAGCTGCATCGCCATCAATTTGGCAAAATCATCGGTCCGCATGAGTCGGACCTCGAGGTTTCGTTGATAGGATTCGAAGGGTTTGGTCATCGTTCGTTCGCTCCCGAACCGTTTTCAGAAGGCGCTGGATCATACTCGTTCTCGGACCAGCCCTGCGAATCTTTCTGCATCGGTCCGAGCCAAACGGTAGGGGCGGCTGGAAGCGACCGGCTGGAGATGGAGATTTCATGGCAGAGCTCGCTTTCGACATCACGCAACAACCCGACCTCACCACCTGCGGTCCCACCTGTCTGCATGCCGTGTACCGCAATTTCGGCGACATGATCGACCTCCAGCAGGTGATTGCGGAGGTGTCGACTCTCGAGGCCGGCGGCACTCTGGGTGCCTTGCTGGCAGTGCACGCCCTCGGGCGGGGATATCGCGCGTCTCTCTTCTCCTACAATCTCGAGCTCTTCGATCCGACCTGGCGGGGGCTCCCGTCCCGGGAGCTGCAGGACCGGCTGAAGCAACAGCTCGAACACAAGCCCGGGCGTCCGCGGCTCGAGCGGGCGACCCGGGCCTATCTCGATTTCCTGGAGCTCGGCGGCGAGATCCGCTCGGCCGACCTCTCGCCGCGGCTTCTGCGCCGTCTGCTCGACGACGGACACCCGTTGCTCACCGGGCTCTCGGCGACCTGGCTCTATGGCGAGGCGCGGGAGATCGGTGCCACGGATACCCCCGACGACCTGGCCGGTGAGCCCGCCGGGCACTTCGTGGTGATCACTGGCCTCGACGACCGCTCGGGCCACGCACACATCGCCGACCCCCTGCAGCCCAACGCCCTGGCCGAGAACGGCCTGTACACCGTTCCCCTGCCGCGGCTGATCACCGCCATTCTGCTCGGTGTGCTGACCTACGATGCCAATCTTCTACAGCTACGACCCGGATCGGGGCGAGCCCCGGAGCCGGGTCGGCGAGAGTGAGCCCGGCGATTTATGGCAGAATACTGGCGAATTCCGGCCGCTGTGTTTGTCCGAGAGCCGGGAGCTGCAATGTCCGAGAGGATGCATCATGTCGCAGGACCAAGACCCTTCCCCCGACGAATCCCCAGAACGCCCTTCGAAACACGGTAACAAACCCCAGCGCGACGCGCAGCGAGAGCAACGGCGCGAGTGGGCCGACGCCCGTCGCAAGTCGCGGCGGGAAGACTTCCACGACCAGAGAGGTGTCCAGCACTCTCGATTGCGCCAGGTGCGGAAGGGTGGCACCGAGGACTGGGAAGACTACGACGGTTGAGCCGGAACGCGTAGGGGCGCCGGTGCTCGGGAGCACACCGTCGACCCGGTCGTCGGACATCGGGTAGTGGGTCGATCGGCATTCGTTGTCGGAGATGACCAGTTTTCCTGTGCTTTTTCGCTTGTCAAACCGAGGGCACCACTCGGGGTGACTCGTGTTCGAGGGCGTAAGCCCGGAAAGGAACACCATGCGAAAACGTAGGAAGCGACTGTTCGCAACTCTGACTCTCGTAACCTGCCTGGCGGTGGCCAGCAGCTGGTTGCTGCCGGTCGAGGAGGCCGATGCGTTGCCGCCGTTTTCCCGCTTGACCGACTACTACTCGGACGCCACCTACCAGACCGACGTGGGCTGGCACTTCCGCAGCTGCAGCGGAGGCTCGGATAGCGAAGGATCCACCAGTGCCTTCTGGGTGCGCGAGTTCGACTACTCCTGCGTGGGCAGCCATCACTGCTGCATCGTCTGCTCCACGGGGCCCTGCCCCGCCAACGTGCTCGCGGCATACCCCTGCGGTCAGTGCTGAGCCCCCCAGGCTCGCGAGGGGCCTGACCCCCCGGCTCCCGCGGAGGCATTTACATTGAGCTCTACCGAACGTTCGGCCCAACTCCGTCGAGCGCAGGCGCCCTTCGCAGGGCGCTTTTTTCGTTTTCCGGCCCCGCACGTAGAATGGGGCGGAGGAGACAACGCACGATGTGGACGCAATCCGGCAAGAGACAAGCCATGCGGCTGATGTTCGCCTTCGTCCTCTTTCCACTCGTCGGGGTGGGCAACGTGTCCGGCTCGGAGCCGGCTACAGCCCTCGCCGCCAGGATGCAGCGGATCCAGGCGGCCTATTTCGACCTGCCGGCCCACACGGCCGATCGTTTCTCCTGCGAGCTGCGGATCCCGGAGCTGGTGGCGAGCTTCGACGAGCGGGCACGCCGGGCCTGGGGCCAGGGTGGCCATGTGGTGATCGAAGAGCTGGGAGAGGGTCTGCGCCTGCGTGCCGCCGGCCTCGCCCAGCCGTCCACGGCAGGGCTCTTCAACCTCGGTCTGGCCGCCTGGCAGCTGCGTCTCGCGGCCGAGCTGCATACGGTCCAGGCGTACCTCCCGTCGGCCACTCTGGCCCTGGTGGCTCTGGCGGTCACCTCTCCCCTGACCCACGAGACCTTCGAGGAGCCGCTCGATGGCGGGCTACGGTTGGGCTGGCGGGCTCGCGGCCCGGACCACGGCATCCAGGAGCTGGCCATCGAAACCGGCCCGGGCTGGCAGATCCGAAGCGCCTACCTGCTCGAGCGCGACAGCAGCACGATCGACCTGCGGCTGAGGAACGAGAAGCGTTCCTGGTCCGGTGGCCGCTGGCTGGTGACCCGGATCGACGCCGAGGTCCGCAACCGCCAGGGCGAGACCGAGCGTCTGGTGCTGGACCTCGATTTCCAGCCCCTGGCCGGCGGGCCGGACGTGGTGCTGAAGCGCCTGCGCGTGTTGCGGGAAGACGGCGAGGGACGCCCGATTCGCAAGAAGGGCCACGAGATCAACCCCGTGACCTTCGAGATCTCGCGCTGCGCGAGACCCTGAGTCTCCCCGACCACGGAAAACGGCCCGATGCCGAGGCACCGGGCCGTTGGCGATCGGCGGTGACCGATCCGGAGACGGTCAGTTACAGATCGACACGTCGTCGAGACCACACTCCACCAGGTCGCCGGGGCCGGCACCATCGGAGCACTGCATGCGGATCCGGACATTCGAGCCGGCGGGGATCGCCGCGGTGGCGTTGGTCCAGGCCGGGACCGACTGGGTATCGCCGTTGGAGGCGAGGGTGTTCCAGCTCGAGCCGCCATTGGTGGAGTACTCGAGGAGGAAGAAGTCGCCGCTCGGATCGTCGCCGGCATCCCGCTGGCCGTGCCAGTAGTAGACCGAGAGGGTCGAGGCGCTCGGCACCGCCCAGGTGGGCGAGCCGAGGATGCAGTTGCCGCCGTCGACGTCGGCATTGCCGGCGGTGGTGTTGGTGGCGGTGAAGATCGAGGTGGTGCCCGAGTTGGAGCCGGAGATCTGCCAGCCGTTGGTCGGGTTGGTCGGATTGCCGGTCACGTAGTCGCCGGTGGTGCAGGTCGACGCCGGCTCGTTGATCCAGTCGGGGGCGCCGGCCTCGAAGTCGTCGTCTACCACACAGCCGCCGGCCTCGCAGGTGTCGGTGGTCTCGTTGCAGGTCTCGCCGCCGGAGCAGGGAGGTGTGCCCGCCTGGCAGGAGCCGGCGTTGCAGGTCTCGGTGCCGTTACAGAACAGGCCGTCGTTGCAGTCGGCATCGATCGTGCACTCGGGCGCCGCGCCGCCGACGGCGAATACGAGGTCGTCGGTGTCGTCCCAGTTGCCGGTGCCGCAGGTGCTGGCGCTGCCCTGGTAGCGGAAGTTGGCGCGCACCGCCTGCAGGCTGCCCGCCGGCAGGGTGTACTGGGCCGACAGGGTCTGCCCGCCGCCGCCGCTGGGGCTCAGGGTGGCGAGGAAGGTCCAGGACGGGTTGTTGGCGTCGGCCGCGTAGTAGAGGTCGAGGCTGTCTTCGGTGCCGGTGTTCCAGGCCCAGACGGTGGCATCGATCCGCACGGTGGCGCCCTCGGCGAAGTCGGCTCCGTCGAGGGTGGAGACGACGATCCGGTCGTTCGACTCGTCGTCGTGGTACGAGCCGGAGGTGCCATCGGTGCAGGAGTCGAGGGTGTTCGAGGCGTTCGGCTCGGCCGGGCTGAGGCTCGCCGAGCGGCTGTCGAGCAGGGTGGCCGAGTCGCAAGAGCTGCCGATCAGCGCGCAGCTCGGCACGCCGAGGCCGGCGTCGAAGGTGGCGGTCTGCGGGCCGCCGCCGGTGCCGATCACGGTGATGGAGATCGAATCCGAGCCGCTGAGGCCGTCGGAGTCGGTCACCGAGGCCGTGATCGTGTGGCTACCCACGCTCAGGGACGAGGTCGAGAACGAGGCGCCGCTGCCGATGGCGCCGTCGCGCGAGGAGCTCCAGCTCAGACTGCCGGAGAGGTTGCCGTCCTCGGGGTCGTTGGCGGTGCCGGCGAAGGACACGGAGTCGCCGTCGTTCGACGAGGAACCGTCCGCCGGGGCGGTGATGCTCACCGTCGGTGGGGCGCCGGAGGTGCCGTCGATAGTGAAGTTGGTGTTGGAGATGTCGAAGAAGATATTGCCCGCACATTGCACCCGCACCCGCGCCGAGGTGGTGGCCGCCGCCGGTACGGTGATCGACCGCGAGCCGGAGTTGACGACGCCGGAAGCGAGTGTGATGGGGTAGGTGGAGCCCCCGTCGGTGGAGAGGGAGATGTCGACCGAGGAGCAGGAGATCGGCGACAGGTCGGTGCCCGCCACGTTCCAGGTGACCGTCTGGCTGGTGCCCACGTTCCAGGTCACGCTGGTGTTGGGCGCCGTGACCCGGAACGAGCTCCCGACGCTCGAGGCGGTCACGGTGGTGGAGTCGTCGGCCACGCCGCCGCCGCCGGAGCGGTTGTCGCGGGCGGTGAGACGGAAGTTCATGGTGCGGCCGTAGCTGGGCAAGATCTCGCCGAGGGTCTGGGTGTTGCCCAGCAGGTCGCTCAGCTGCGGGAAGGTACGGCAGGGCGACGTGGAGGGATCGAAGGCGCGGAAGATCGGCGCATTGCCGCTCGGGCTGTTCGGGGCGCCGGCCGGACCGGTGTCGAACTGCTCCCAGCCGTAGGTCAGGGCGTCGCCGTCGGGATCGGTGGCGGAGCCGCAGAGCTCGAAGGGAGTGTTGAGCGGAATCGTGTAGGAGGCTCCCGCGTTCACCGACGGCGGGCTGTTGCCGGTGGCGGTGCGGGCGGCACAGCCGTTGCCACCGCCGCTTGCGGAGTAGGCGATGATTTCGTCGAGGCTGACGCCGTGGAAGAAGTCGTCGCTGTTGTTCTGGATGTCCTGGGCGCCGCAGATGCCGGCGTAGGCCATGATGGTGGTGCCGCTACCGGGCTCGTAGGCGGTGGAGCCGTTGCGATTGCCACCCGAGCAGCTGCCGGAGCTGCCGTTGAAGGTGTGGTTGCCGCCCCATTGGTGGCCCATCTCGTGGGCGACGAAGTCGATCCAGAAGGGGTCGCCGGTGGGGGCGTTCTGGCCGGTGACGCCGCGCGCCTTGGAGCCCGAAACGCAGGGAACCCGCAGCGAGGCGACCCCGCCGCCGCCGGTGGAGAACACGTGGCCGATGTCGTAGTTGGCGTTGCCGATCACCGAGTCCAGGTTGCTCTGGTTCTGGCTCAGCATGGTCACGCCGTTGCCGTTGGAGTAGGGGTCGGAGCCGGAGCTCGTGTAGACCACCTGGTTGTTGTTGGCCACCAGCACCATGCGAATCGCGACGTCGCGCTCGTAGACGCCGTTGACCCGGTTCATGGCGGTCACGATCGCCGCCTGGCCGCCACTCACGGTGCCGCCGTGGAAGGCGGTGTACTCGCCGGTGGCGGCGACCGCCAGGCGGTAGGTGCGGAGCGTCGAGCCGGAGAGGGCCTTGGCCGGTGCGGCGGCGGCGGTCGCCGCCGTGACGTGGTGGCGCGGGCCGTGGCCTTCGACCCCACATTCGAAGCTGCGTCCTTCGCCGCGGAGGTCGCGGGAGAAGTAGCTGATGTAGTGGTCGGACGTGCGGCGGCTGTAGGGGTCGATGAAGACGTTGCCGCGGGGCGAGAGCACCATGGCGTGGAAGCCGGCGGGGGTGAGATCGAGCCGGATCGTGGCGTGCGGGTCGTCGATTCCCTGGCCGCGGTAGGTGCGGATCTCGGGGAATCGGGCGGCGAGGCCCGGCGCCATGATCGGCGATTCCACGATCAGGAAACGGCCGAACGTACCGTCGGGCAGGGGCAGGGCGAGCTCCAGGCCGGCGGTGGTCTTGGAAAAGTCTTCCAGCGGCGCGGTGGCGAGCACGTCGGCCATCAGGTGGCGGTCGAGGGCCAGGGCGCGGTAGGCCTCGGGCACGATGTCGCGCGACTCGGCGGACTTCAGGAAGGTGTCGTCGATATCGGTCCAGAGCTGGTTGGCGAGGTCGTCGCCGAAGGCCGCGGGAGCGGCCGCGAGCATGGCGAGGGCCAGGGCCAGCGTCAGCCGCGGGGAATGGAACGTGTGGCGGATCATGAGTTTCTCCTTGAGAGTGGGCACGTCCCCGGTCGTTCCGAGCTTCGAGGAAGGCGAACGGGTTCGGCCCAGGCGTGGCGGGTTGATCAATAGATACCCGGCTATGCAAGGCCGTTGCCACGCCCAAGGAGGTGCGGACGGGGAGAAAAGGAGCCAATTGTAGGATTGGTTGCAGAGCGCCGGGTGGCCCCGGTGGCCCCGGTTCTCAACTTTGAGACCGGGGGATGATCAAAGCTGAGATCCGCCAGCCCGGAGATACCGAGGACTTCACCTCGATGGGCGCCACACCGGGTGAGGCACGGACGGGAGCAAATGCCGATGTTGTAAAATGATGCGGTCCGCGAAACGTGCCACCGATCGAGAGGGGAACGATCATGCCAGAGATCAAGCCATCGAGTCTGCCTGCCCGTCCGTATCGTTTGTGTCTTGTCGCCAGCCTTCTGCTCTTGGGGTTCCCGCTGGCCGCCAGCGGCCAGGGGGTGGATGGCCCACTCCTCCGGCCGGTTGTCGAAGAGGGAGTCACCGAGGTACCGGGGGTCGGCGTGGTCACCGGATTCGGCAGCTTCTGGGTCAACGACCGAGGTGAGTGGATCGCCGATCTCGACACCGACAACGTCGATCCCGACCTGAACTCGGTGTTGCTGCTGAACGGTGATCTGGTGGTTCGCGAAGGAGACCCCTTCGCTCCGGCTCCTCCAGGAAGTGTGATCGATAGCTTCGACTCGGTGACTCTGACCAATGCTGGCACTGGTGGATTCAATTTCTTCCTCGACAACGTGGCCGACGACTCGGGGGTCTACGCCCTGGTCGATCCGAGCCTGGGCTTCGAGGCCGGCTCGGTGGAGGTGATCCAGGAAGGAGACGACGTGCCCGACTTTCCCGCCGGCACGCCGGCACTGGGTTTCTTCGACGTCAAGGCCAACGAGGCGGGGCAGCTGTTGGTGACCGCATCGATCGATGCGGCGGCCATACCGAGCACGGTCGATCGGGCCCTCTTCATCTGGACTCCCGACCCCGCGGGTGGCATTGCGGCAAGCACCCTGATCGCGGCCGAGGGCGACGTGTTGCCGGGCCAGTCGGTGGCTCTGACCGACTTCGGCACCGGGTTCCAGGAAACCGCCTTCAACGACGAGGGCGAGGCTCTCTTCGTGGTCGACATTCCCGGGGCCGACGCCATCTACTGCTTCAACGGAGCGCTGTTCGAGATCGCTCAGGAGGGCGACCCCTCGCCGGTCGCCGGTCGCAACTGGCAGTCCTTGAGCCCCGCTTCCGTGGCCCTGAACGACCAGGGGGAGTTCGCCTTCATCGGCCGGGTCGACGGCGATGCTGGCAGCGACCGGGTGCTGGTAGTGAACGGCTCGAAGCTGGTGCAGGAGGGCGATGCCTTGCCTTCGATCGCTCCCTTCGTCCTGGAGGAGATCGAAGGGCCGGTGTGGCTGAGCGAGAAGGGCGACGTGCTGTGGGCGGGCAAGTGGAGCAGCCCCGACAACGACATGGACGAAGGGCTCTTCCTGAACGACCAGCTGTGGATCCAGGAAGGAGTGACCCGGACCGAGAGCGGGGAGATCCTGATCCAGGTGTTCACCGGCGACAGCGGATTCCAGCTCAGCGACAGTGGCGACTACGCCCTGGTGCGCGGGCTGACCGACACGATTTTCGACGCCATCTACCGGGTCAACCTCGGAATCTTCAACGACGGTTTCGAGTCGGGCGACACCTCGCGCTGGAGCGGCTCGGCCGGCGAGCTCTGAGGCTCTCGTGCCGACACGACCGCGGCCATCGAGTCTCGTCGCCTGCCTGCTGCTCTCGGGGCTCCCCCTGGCCGCCACGGGCCAGGGAGTCGATGGCCCGCTCCTGCGTCCCGTGGTGGAGGAGGGAGTCACGAATGTGCCCGGGGTCGGCGTGGTGACCGGATTCGGCAGCCTCTGGGTCAACGACCGAGGCGAGTGGATCGCCGACCTCGACACCGACAACGTCGACCCCGACGTCAACTCGGTGTTGTTGCTGAATGGGGATCTGGCGGCACGGGAGGGGGATGCCTTCTTCCCCGGTCCTCCGGGGAGTGTGCTCGGCGGATTCGATTCGGTGACCCTGACCAACACCGGTTTCGCGGGCTTCAACCTGTTCTTCGACGACGTGGCCGACGACTCGGGGGTCTACGCTCTGGTCGATCCGAGCCTGGGCTTCGAGGCCGGGTCGGTCGAGGTGATCCGGGAAGGAGACGACGTTCCCGACGTTCCCGCCGGCACGCCGGCCAAGGATTTCTTCGACGTCAAGGCCAACGAGGCGGGGCAGCTGTTGGTGACTGCCTCGATCGATGCGGCGGCCATTCCGGGCACGGTCGATCGAGCTCTCTTCATCTGGACTCCCGACCCCGCGGGCGGTATTGCGGCGAGCACCCTGATCGCGGCCGAGGGCGACGTGTTACCGGGCCAGTCGGTGGCTCTGACCGACTTCGGCACCGGGTTCCAGGAAACCGCCTTCAACGACGAGGGCGAGGCTCTCTTCGTGGTCGACATTCCCGGGGCCGACGCCATCTACTGCTTCAACGGAGCGCTGTTCGAGATCGCTCAGGAGGGCGACCCCTCGCCGGTCGCCGGTCGCAACTGGCAGTCCTTGAGCCCCGCTTCCGTGGCCCTGAACGACCAGGGGGAGTTCGCCTTCATCGGCCGGGTCGACGGCGATGCTGGCAGCGACCGGGTGCTGGTAGTGAACGGCTCGAAGCTGGTGCAGGAGGGCGATGCCTTGCCTTCGATCGCTCCCTTCGTCCTGGAGGAGATCGAAGGGCCGGTGTGGCTGAGCGAGAAGGGCGACGTGCTGTGGGCGGGCAAGTGGAGCAGCCCCGACAACGACATGGACGAAGGGCTCTTCCTGAACGACCAGCTGTGGATCCAGGAAGGAGTGACCCGGACCGAGAGCGGGGAGATCCTGATCCAGGTGTTCACCGGCGACAGCGGATTCCAGCTCAGCGACAGTGGCGACTACGCCCTGGTGCGCGGGCTGACCGACACGATTTTCGACGCCATCTACCGGGTCAACCTCGGAATCTTCAACGACGGTTTCGAGTCGGGCGACACCTCGCGCTGGAGCGGCTCGGCCGGCGAGCTCTGAGGCTTGATTACTCCAGCGGAACGGAGCCGTCGCACGGGTCGGCTCCCGGGCCCGGCGCTCCACCGTGTGGCCTCCGGATTCGCTTGACTTTCTCTTCGACCCCTCGCTACCCTGACCGCTCGATCTTTCCCGACGAACGACGGTGGCCGAGCTGCGCGCTCGGAGATGAGCCGCAGAAATCGGGCGGGTGGGGTAAGCCTCGCCGGGGGAGCTCTTCGATTCGAGGAACCCTGGATGCCGAGTGACTCGCCCCACCCCTGGCCCAACCGCCTGCTCGACGTGGGTATCGATCCCGCGGAGGTCGAAGAAGACGTCCGGCGCCAGATCCAGGCGAGCGCGGCGGCCGGCTGGACGTCGATTCTGGTAGCTGCTTGCTTCGGTTTCTACTACTACGCCACGGGAGCCCGGTCGATGGCCTGGGCGATCGGTGCGGTGGGCCTGGTGGCGGTCGTTTCCCTGGTGGCTCTGCGAGCGACGCGAAAGCCACGCATCGGTGGAGGCCTGGTCACGGCCGGGCTCTTCGCGGCGGCGTGGGCCGAGCCCTGGCTGGGAGCCGAAGGGCCCTGGCTCTACCTGGCCGTGATCGTCGCGCTCTGCACTCATTCCCTGCCGATCGGGTGGTTGTGGATTCTCGGGGCCGGAGGCATTGCCGTGGCTCTGGCGGCGCGTTCCGGCGAGCCGTGGGTCGCGATGCTTCTGGCCCTCCTCGCCACCGGCAGCATGGGATCGATGTTCCTGGCCCTCGCCCGTCGAACCGAGGTGCGGTTGCGCCAGGAAGTCGACACCCGCAAGCGTGCCGAGCAGGAGGCGAGGGCCGCCAGCCGGGTGAAGAGTGAGTTCCTGGCCAACGTCAGCCACGAGATCCGCACTCCCATGAATGGAATCCTGGGCATGGCCGATCTTCTCCTGCGCACCGATCTCACGAAGCTGCAGCGGGAGCGGGTGGAAGTGATGGAAGGATCGGCAGAGACCCTGATGACCCTGGTCGACGACTTCCTCGATCTCTCCAAGATCGAGAACGGCACTCTCAGCCTGAACCGGACCGATTTCGGCCTCCGGGACCTGGTGGGCAAGGTGCTGTCCTTGCTGCAGCCGCGGGCCGAGGCCCAGGGGCTCAGCCTGAATGCCGAGGTCGCCGATCGGGTACCCGAGGAGCTGCACGGCGACGGGGCCCGTCTGCGCCAGGTGCTGATCAATCTGGTGGGGAACGGTATCAAGTTCACCCGCGAAGGAGGTGTCACGCTCTCCATCGACTCGCTGGAAGGAGAGGGCTCCGAGGACGAGCCCATTCGCCTCGCCTTCGCGATCGAGGACACCGGGATCGGAGTTCCCGAGGAGCTGCGGGAAGACCTCTTCCAGCCGTTCGTGCAGGGCGACAGCTCGGCGCGGCGGCGCTTCGGCGGGACCGGCCTGGGCTTGGCGATCTCCCAACGACTGGTGGCGCTGATGGGAGGTGAGATCGAGGTCGAGAGCGAGGTGGAAGTCGGCTCGCGGTTCTCGTTCGAGGTGGGCTTCTCGCCGGCTCGCGCGGCGGTCGGCTCGCGACGCGATCGCCGGCCGGTGGCACGAGCACCCGCCGAGGGGCTGCGGATCCTGGTGGTCGACGACAACTCGGTGAACCGGCTCCTGGCCCTCACCCAGGTCGAGGTCCTGGGGTACGGGGTGGAAGCGGTGGAAGGGGGGCAGCAGGCCCTGGAGATGCTCGAGAGGGAGAGTTTCGATGCCATTCTCATGGATTGCCAGATGCCGGGCCTCGATGGCTACGAGACCACCCGCAGGATTCGCCGCCTGGAAACGGTTGCACCGCAGCCGGTGATCGTGGCATTGACCGCTCACGCCATGGTCGGAGAACGCGAGCGGTGCCTGGAGGCGGGAATGGACGACTACGTGGCCAAACCCTACGAGGTCGAGCTCCTGGCCGAGAAGCTGGCCTACTGGCTCTCGGCCGCGAAACGGAAGGCGAGCACTGCTGAAGGGGAGACACACCCATGACCGCGGTCGGCGATCGGATCGGCTCGATCCGGGTCGTGGAAGCCCTCGCAGAGGGAGGTATGGGTGAGGTCTTCGTCGGCTTCGACGAGAAGCTGCAGCGTGAGGTCGCCCTCAAGGCCCTGCGCGGGGACCGCCTGGAAGGCGACCAGCGCCAGCGAATGCTCTACGAGGCGCGGGTGCTCTCGCGCCTCGATCATCCCAACGTCTGCCGGATCTACGACCGGGTGGAGTCCGACGGGCGGGATTTCCTGGTCCTCGAACGGGTGGTGGGTACGTCGCTGCGGGAGCTGCTCGACGCGGCGCCGGGGCGGCCACTGGACAGGGGCCTGGAGGTGGCCGAGCAGATCGTGGGAGCTCTCGCAGCAGCCCACGAGAAGGGCATCGTGCACCGGGACCTCAAACCCCAGAACGTGATGTGTGGAG
>CAZMEL010000062.1:0-13790 GCA_964565225.1 uncultured Thermoanaerobaculia bacterium
GAGCGGGAGCCGGCGCTCAAGAACTACTACATCATCTCCTTCACCGGGGGCGGGACCCTGGGCGCCCGGGCGAAAGATCAGCGCCGGGTGAAGGAGCTGGAAGCGGTGGTGCGCGACGAGATCACCGCCGGATTCCCCGACAATCAGAGCTTCGTGTTCCAGGGCAACCTCTTCGGTGGGTTCTCCAGCCAGCGGAGCATCGACGTACACCTGCAGGGTACGGAAACCGGCTCCCTTTTCGAAGCCGGGCGCCTGGGCATGGAGCTCCTGGCCCGGGAGCTGCCGGGGAGCACGGTGCGGCCGTTTCCCGGCCTGGAGCTGGCAGAGCCGGAGCTGCGCCTCGAGCCCGACGATCGCCGGATCGTGGAGGCCGGTTGGGACCGGGCGACCCTGGGCCAGGTGGTGCGAACCCTGGGCGACGGACTCTTCGTCGGTGAGCACTTCGACGGCGAAGACCGGCTCGACATCATCCTTCGGGCCCGGGAATGGTCGACGCCGGAAGAGCTCGAAGCCACCCCTCTGGCGACTCCGTCGGGGGCGGTGCTGCCCCTGGGAGAGCTGGTCGACCTGGAGCGCACCGTCGGTCCCAACCAGCTGCGCCGGATCGATCGCCGACGAACCGTGACCCTCTCGGTCACGCCGCCCGATGGCGTGACGCTCGACGAAACCCTGGAAGTCCTGCGTTCCCGCATCGCTCCCGCGTTGATGGAGGTGCTACCCGCCGACGGTATGGTGCTCTATGGCGGGAGCGCCGACAACCTGCGGGAGGCGGTGCGCAACATGAGCGAGAACTTCCTGGTTGCGCTCCTGGTCTTGTTCCTGCTCATGGGTGCTCTGTTCAAATCCCTGCGCGACAGCGCCCTGGTGGTACTGGCGATTCCCCTCGCCACCGTCGGCGGAGTGGCGGCTCTGCGCCTGATGAACCTGGTTCGATTCCAGCCTCTCGACCTGCTGACCATGATCGGATTCATCATCTTGCTCGGCCTGGTGGTCAACAATGCGATCCTGCTGGTCCACCAGACCCGCGGCGCGGAACGGGCCGGGTCGAGTCGCAGGGAGGCGGTACGCCAGGCTCTGCTCCTGCGCCTACGGCCGATCTTCATGAGCACGACCACCAGCGTGTTCGGCATGTTGCCGCTGGTCCTGATGCCCGGAACCGGCTCCGCGATCTATCGCGGCCTGGCGGTGGTGATCGTCGGCGGCATGTCGGTGAGCACCATTTTCACCTTGATCCTCCTACCCTGTTTCTTGCGCCTCGGCGAGGGCAGGCTTCTTTCCGAGCCTTCCGCCTCGAGGGTCTCGGTTCCCGGGGCCGGCGACCTGGAGACACAGACTTGAAGAACCCTCTACTGTGTTCTAGAGCCGGGCGACGTTTCGCCCTGGCCCTGCTCTACCCTGCGCTCTGGGTGCAGGCTCCGTCAGCGCTGGGGCAGGAGCCGCCCGCACCCCTGGTCGAGGTGGTCCGTGCGGAGGCCGTCGGCTCGCGGGCGATCGAATGGGTTTCGGGAACCCTCCTCAGCCGCCACGACGCAAGAATCGCCGCCGAAGAAGCCGGACGCCTGGTTTCGGTGGCCGAGGTGGGCGATGTGATCGGTCGCGGCTCGGGTCTGGCCCGGGTCGACGATCGGACCCTGCAGCTGCAGCTACGCCGAGACCAGGCCAGCCTGCGGGGCCTGGAGGCGAGCCTCGCGTACCTGCAGACCCAGGTAGAGCGTCTCGAGACCCTGACCTCGGAGCAGGTGGCGGCGCGCAACCAGCTCGACGAGGTGGTGGCACGCCGCGCGGTCACGGAGCAGGAGGTGGAGCTGGCCCGGGCGGTGGAGGCGGCGACTCGAGATCGGCTCGGCCGTACGATGGTGAAGGCGCCCTTCTCGGGCCGCGTGGTGGAGCGTTTCAAGCAGCCGGGTGAGTACGTGCGGGTCGGCGACGACCTGGTTCGCCTGGTCGACACCGAGAGGGTCGAGGTCCGGGCGCGGGCTCCGCTCGAAGCCGCCGCCAACCTGCAGAAGGGTCTCGAGGTCGCGGTGCGGTCGGGAGAGCGCGAGGCCCGGGCGACCCTGCGTACGGTGGTCCCGGTGGGCGACGAACGGTCTCGGCTCCTCGAGGTGCGGGCTGTGTTTCCCGGCGAGAAGGCCCCGGAAGGTTGGGTGGTCGGCGCGGGAGTCCGCCTGGCGCTACCAAAGAGCCAGGCGGAGGAAGGGGTCTCGATCCCGCGGGACGCACTCGTCCTGCGCGACGGAAAAACCTGGGTCTTTCGCATCGGCACAGACGGCCTGGCCGAACGCCTGGGTGTCGAGACCGGCCAGGGAGCCGGAGGCTGGATCGAGGTCTCCGGCGCACTCGAGGTCGGCGACCAGGTCATCGTTCGAGGGGCGGAGAGGCTTCGACCCGGGCAGAAGGTGACGATCAGGGCCGGCTCTTGATACCTAGGCTATCTAGAAAATAGCCACGCCTGGAAGCCTCGGCCTTCTACGCAAAGTCTATCTGGGCATTCATCAGGCTTCGAAGAGACGGCGTTGCTCGGGCGGAACGATCGGGCATGCCGCTGGAGGCTCGGGAGAGAAACGTCTTCGGTGGCGGGCGATGAAATCGTAGACGAGGTCTCGTAGTCGGCGAGGGATCAGCTTCAACCCGGCTCCAAGCCATCTCCAGGGCCGTCCGAGCTGGTGCAGAATATAAAGGGCCCCCTCGCTACGATCGAGCAGGCGGCCGCCGGGGGTGAGCACCAATACGGAGTCGGGAAGGCCGGCACGTTCGGATTCGGAGAGCATTCGTTCGAACGTTTCGCCACCGATCGGGGCGAAACGAAAGACCCGACCATGGTCGAAACGAGCGACGAAGCGCACGGAGCCATGGCAGATTCCGCAATGTCCATCGAAGAAGATACGCGGGTGCTGTGCTCGGGGTGCAGCCATACATGTATATTAACGGCGTTCCCCGAAGCCGAACTCCAGGCGGTGAGAAAAAGAGCGATGGCAGGGCGATTCATTACATTCGAGGGGCTCGACGGCTCCGGCAAGAGCACCCATCTCCGGCATGCCGAAGAGTGGTTGAAAGATGCGGGGCACGAAGTTCTGGTCACCCACGAGCCCGGCGGAACCCCCATGGGTGACGCGATTCGCGGGATCTTTCTCGATACCCGCTGGGATCATGTCGACCCGCGGGTCGAAGCGATGCTGGTCTTCGCCAGTCGGCGGCAACACCTGGTCGAGCTGGTCGAGCCGAACTTGGAGTCGGGAATCGATGTGCTCTGCGATCGTTTCACCGACTCGACCCTGGCTTACCAGGGGACCGGTCGCGGATTGTCGCGCCAATGGATCGACGACCTCGATCGGCTCGCCACCTCCCGTCGCCGGCCCGATCTCACTCTGCTCTTCGATCTGCCGGCGGAGATGGCCCATCGCCGTGGGCAGTCGCCGAAACGCCGGGAACGTGGCGACGTCGATCGGATCGACACCGAGAGCCTGGCGTTTTACCAGCGGGTGCGTACGAGCTACCTGGAGCTGGCCGAGAGCGAGCCGGAGCGTTTCGTGGTCATCGATTCGGGCGGCGCCAAGGAGGACACCTGGCAGCAGGTGGTAGAGGTGCTGGAGAGGGTCTTCTCTGTCGTCGAGGCGGAGGCCCCCCGGTGAGCGCGACCAGCTCGGGCCTGGAACGAGTGGTCGATCTGGCGCGTGGAGGGCGGCTGTATCCGTCGGTCATTCTCTACGGCTCGAGCCTCGAGGCGCGAAAACGGGCGGCCCTCGAGATCTGCCGGACCTTGCTCTGCGAGAAGCCGGAGCCGGAACGGCCGTGTGACGGAGCGGAAGGCTCGTGCCGCCACTGCCGCAGGTTGGAGTGGCCCGGCAAGGACGCCGAGCGATTTCATCCCGACCTGCACGTGCTGGAGCGCGATCTACGCACCTCCACCTCGGTCGATGCCACGAAGAGCTTTCTCGGCTCCGCGGTCTCGAGCCCTTTCGAGGCGCGGGGCCAGGTCTTCGTCATCGTCGAGGCCGAGAGCCTCACCGGCGGGGCGGCGGACGCTCTGCTCAAAATGCTGGAAGAGCCGCCGGCCCAGAGTCCGCGTCATTTCTTTCTCCTCGCTGCCTCTCGCCTGGATCTCTTGACCACACTCCGGAGTCGCTCTTTGTCGGTGTATCTCGGAAGCCCCGAGAGACTCGACAGAGAGCGGATCGACGAGTGGGCGCAGTCGTTCGGCCAATACCTCGACGGCTACTTCGCCAGCGGCAGCGTGGTGTACTTGCTCTCGGCCGCCGAGATCCTCACCAAGATACCCGGCTGGGACGATCCGCGGGCGCGCAAACCCTGGGCCCTGGCGGCCTCGGTGGTGGTCCGAGCCCTGGAGGAGCGAGAGCTCGATTCCGCAGCCCGGCGGCGGGTGTTGGCCCTTGCCGAGGCTCTGCTCGGAGCGTCTCGGCTGCGGATGCGCGGCATCACCCACGGCAGGATTCTCGAAGGGCTGCTGGTGCGCCATCTGGCCTGTGGCCTGTCGGCGTCTCTCTGATCTCCGGATGCCTCGCTTGTCGATCTGGCCATCGGTAGCTTACAATTGCCGCTTGGGGTTGGGATCGGGTCCTGAGAACGGCCTGGCGACGTGCCGGTCCACGGACCTTTGAGACGTTTCCGTCGGTCGCTCCGATCGCCGATGAGATGGCGAGAGCGATCCCCAGACTTGTGTTTTCGATTCCCACGGGATTCTCGATACGGAAGCTCGAAACCCTGATTCATCCACGCGTAATATCTCGTTTGGTTTCTGATCTCTAGCAGTAGGGCTGGTTGTGGAATTGGCTCTGGAGGAGAAGGTGTACGATCGAATGCCAGAAGGTAAAACCACGGCTCAGAGAGTGTTCTTGTTGTGCACCAGTATGGTGCTCGGTGGCTTCGGATGGTTTCTGATGGGCGAGTCCGAAGGCGCGGGACAGACGCAGGTGAGCAACGCGGTGGCATGGGTAGGGGGTGCCGCGATCACAGCCGACGACGTCCATCGCCTGGCCGCCGAAGATCTACGGGCGGTCGAGGCCCAGCGCCGGGAGATTCTCTCCACGGCGGTGCGTCTCGAGGTAGAGAATCGGCTGCTCGTCGCCGAAGCCGAAAGCAAGGGCCTGACCCCCGAGCAAATCCTGCAAACAGAAATCGAAGATCGCCTGGGACCCGTATCCGACGACGAGATCGCGGCCTTTCGCCACGAGCATGCGGACCGACTGACCACGGTGACCGACGAAGAAGTCGAGGCCGTGGTCCGAGAAGAGATTCTCGCAAGACGCCGCTCCGAAGCCCGAAGCGCGCTCTTCGCAAGGCTATCCAACGAGCACGAGGTCCAGATCCAGAGCGATTGGATCGCCAAGGTGAGTCCGTCGACAGATCCCAGCAACGGGCCGCTCGAGACTCCCGCGAGCTGAAGCGCTCGCCCAGGCGTCGTGCCCCAACCGATCGCCACCCGCGAAGACCCCACGGCGGCGCACTTCACGCAGCTCCTCGCCTCGGAGAAACAATGGATCGCTATCCCTTCGTCCCCTATCGCACCGTGCGATACGAAGAACCCGAAATGCGTCGACGGGCGGATGCGTTCTACACGCACGTGGATTCACGGCGCAGCGTCCGAGAGTTCTCCTCGGATCCGGTTCCTCGGGAGCTGATCGAGCAGGCGATCCGGTCGGCGTCGACCGCCCCGTCCGGAGCTCACCGGCAGCCCTGGCGTTTCGTGGTCATCGGGGATCCGGCAATCAAGAAGAAGATCCGCACCGCCGCCGAGGCGGAAGAGAAGAAGAGCTACGAAGAGCGCATGCCCGATGAGTGGCTCGAAGCACTCGAGCCGTTCGGCACCAACTGGCAGAAGCCGTTTCTGGAAATCGTTCCCTGGATCGTGGTGGTCTTCGAAGAGCTCTTCGGTTACGACGAAGAGGGAAACAAGCGCAAGAACTACTATGTGCGCGAGAGCACAGGGTTGGCCTGTGGCCTGTTCATCGCCGCTCTGCACAACATGGGGCTCTCGACCCTGACCCACACCCCGAGCCCCATGGGATTCCTGCGCGAGATCCTCGGGCGGCCGAAGAACGAGCGGCCGTTCATCCTCTTTCCGGTGGGGTACGCTGCCGCCGACTGCCAGGTGCCCGACCTGCGGCGCAAGACTCTCGAAGAAGTTGCGATCTTCGACCCGTCTCCGGCCGAGCCCAGCGAAGGCTAGTCCTCGGCCTCAGACCTCGGTGCCGTCGTAGAGTCCGCCGACCTGTTCGGCGTAGCCGTTGTACAGCTCGCTGCGGCGGGTCTCTCCCGTGCCGATGTCCTGCTCCCACTCCTGGCTCCAGCGCGGGTGCGGTTTCTCCGGCTCCACGTTGGAGAAGAATCCGTATTCCGCCGGCTGCAGATCGTTCCAGAAGGTGCGAGGCCTTTTCTTGGTGAGCTCGATCTCGACGATGGATTTCGGGCTCTTGTAGCCATATTTCCAAGGCGTCGCAATGCGCCAGGGCGCCCCGTGCTGCATGGGCAGAGCGTGGCCGTAGGTGCCCACCGCCACGAAGGCGAGCTCGTTGCGTGCCTCGTCGAGACGCAGGCCCTCGTAATACGGCCACGGGTACCAGGGCTGGGCTTTCTGTCCCGGCAAGCCCTTCTTGTCGAGCATGGTCCCGAAACGGATCCAGCGGGCCGAGGGCAGGGGCTCGAGATAGTCGACCAATGCCTTCAGGGGGAAGCCGGTCCAAGGGATCTGCATGGCCCAACGCTCGACACAGCGGAATCGATAGAGCCTCTCCTCGAGAGGGAAGCGGGTGAAGATGTCGTCGAGGTCGAGGGTTCTGGGCTTCTCGACCAGGCCGTGCACCTTCACCTTCCACGGGCTCACCGAGTAGTCCCTGGCCAGCTCCCAGACCCGGTCCTTGGCCGTGGTGAACTCGTAGAAATTGTTGTAGCTCGACGACTTCTCTTCCGGGGTCATGGGCCTGCCGGCGAAATCGTAGGTTTCGTTGCGAGGCGCCGGAAATCGATCCGAATACAGCTTGCCGACAGCCGGAGCCACCTGGTCCTTGGCCGGACCTTCGGCCGCGAGCGCTTTGCGGGCGCTCCCGGGTAGAGCCAGCGCCACCGATCCCAGGCCCAACCCGCGGACGATCTGCCGCCGGTCGAGGAACGTCTGTTCCGGGGTCGCCTCACGTTCGGGAATCTGCCAGGGTTTGGGGATATGGAAGAGAGTCAATGGAGTTCTCCGGGTGAAAGTCGGCCGGGAAGAGCGCGGTCGGAGGGGGGTCGGAGGGTAGAGTACCGCCGAAACCACAGGAATGTCGCCTCTTGATCCGAGTCCGGAGCCGATCCGGATCCCTCCGTGTTCCAGTTTTGCGGGCTCCCGGTGCCGAGCCACGGATCTGACCTCCGAGTTATACTCCCTTTTCACGACGACGGAGATAAATCCCTTGAAAGCTTTGATCCTGGCGGGTGGCAGTGGCACCCGATTCTGGCCGATGAGCCGCGCTCGCCGGCCCAAACAGCTCCTGGCCCTCGAAGGGGAGCGCAGCCTCCTGCAGGCGACCGTAGATCGCCTCGATCCGTTGATTCCGGCCCGTGACGTCTGGGTGTGCACTACCGCTGCTCTGGCCGAGCAGATCCACGAGCAGCTCCCCGAAATCCCACGCGAGCAGATCCTCGCCGAGCCGACGGGACGCAACACCGCTCCGGCGATCGGCTGGGCTCTCGACCGAATGCCGGACGACGACCAATCGGTGGTGGCGGTGCTGCCCGCGGACCATCGCTTCGCCGACCCCGAGTCGTTTCGTGCCACCCTGGCCCGGGCGGCGGAGGTCGCAGCGACCGAGGATCGGGTCATGACCCTCGGTGTCGAGCCCCGCTGGGCAGAGACCGGCTACGGGTACCTCGAGCTCGGCGAGGAGCTCGGAGCGGGGAGCGGTGCACGCCGGGTTCGTCGTTTCACCGAGAAACCCGACGCCGAGACGGCGGAGAAGTACCTGCGAGAGAAGACCCACCTGTGGAACGCCGGTATCTTCGTCTTCCAGCGCCAGACCCTGCGCGAGCATCTGGCTCGATTCGAGCCCGAGATCGGCCGCGGGCTGGCGGAGATCTCGGCGCACCCGGAACGGACCGATCAGCTCTACCCCGAGCTTCCCTCGATCTCCATCGACTACGCGGTGATGGAGCGCCTGGAGACCATCGGCACTCTGGCTCTCGACTGCGGCTGGAGTGATCTCGGCTCCTGGGAAGCCCTGACCGAAGTGCTGGAGGCCGACGAAGCGGGCAATCGAAGCCGGGGCGACGTGCTCGCGATCGATGCCCGCGACAACCTGCTCTACGCCGATTCGGGGCAGGTGGCCGTGCTCGGAGTGGAAGGCCTGGTGGTCGTCCGAACCGAGGATTCGGTGTTGGTGCTACCCCGCGAGCGCTCGCAGGACGTACGGCTCCTGGTCGACGAGCTGAAGAGCCGCCAGCGGCGCGACCTGTTATGAGATCGGCGCCGATCCGAACCGTCCGGCTGGGAACGGTGTTCGCCGCCGGAGGTCGAGAGCTCTTCCTCCGCGACCTCGACCTGCCCCTCGATCTCGACACCCTGCTCGACGGTCCCGGCGACTGGGAGGTCGAGCTCGGATTCGGCAAGGGTCGGTACCTCCTCCAACAAGCCCTGGCACATCCGGAGCGGCGCTACCTGGGCATCGAGCTGGTCTCGAAGTACTACCGGATGTTGCAGCGGCGAGGGCAGAGCCACGGCGCCGAGAATCTGGCGGTGGCGCGCGGAGAGGCTCTCTATCTCCTGGCCTCCGTCCTGCCCCGAGGCTTCGCCCGAGCGGTGCACGTCTACTTCCCCGATCCCTGGCCCAAGGCCCGCCACCACAAACGACGCCTCTTCGATCCCGAGACCGTCGACCTCGTGCTCGGTCTGCTGCGCCCGGAGGGAACCCTCAGCTTCGCGACCGATTTCATCGAGTACGGCGAGGCCGTGGTGGAGATCCTGCAGAGCCTTCCGGGATTGCAGGTCGACCTCCACGCCGAGCCCTGGCCCGATGGTGCCCGCACCAACTACGAGGCCAAATACATCGAAGAAGGGCGTCCGATCCTCCGCCTCACCGCGCGGTGGGAAAACGGCAAGGAGCCGAAGGATCCTCTACATCCTGCCGGGCGCACGGGCATCGTGGCTGCCCCTTGTGGCCGTAGTGTCCACCGTCGCCAAGACCCCCAAACGTAACTCCCCTCCCCTCCTGGCGACGCTTGCACCGTGACCAGAGTCACGGCATGACCAGAGTTTGGCCACCATTGGTTGGCGTTGTGCCAGCAGTGCACAGTTTGACTCGGTGGCTACCGGTAGCTACCATTATTGGAATGAGAGCCGTTGGCATCAAAGTTCTGAAGAACCGACTGAGTGAGTACATACGCCTCGCAGCTTCTGGCGAGTTGGTCTTGGTCACCGATCGGGATCGTGTGGTCGCCGAGCTCGGGCCGCCTTCATCGACTCGCGCCGAGGCGGTTCACGATGTCTTGTTGGCCGAAACGGTGCGTGCCGGTTGGCTGAGCCCGGTGATGGTCCGATCGGCAGAACCACCGCAGAAGCTCCCCGTTGCGGACTGGGCGGAGCTCAGTGATGAGCTGGACGAGGACCGCGGCGAACGATGATCTACCTCGACACGTCCGTGGCGTTGGCACATCTGCTGGCGGAGGATCGGCAGCCGCCGGAGCGCCTGTGGCAGGAGCAGCTGGTGTCGAGCCGATTGCTGCAATACGAGCTGTGGACTCGTTTGAACGCGCGAGGCCTGGCCCGGTCTCATCGTGAGGTTGTTGCCGATCTGGAATCTCGGATCTCGTTCTTGGAGCTCGTGCCACCGGTTCTCGAGCGAGCGCTGGAGCCGTTTCCGGTGCCGGTGCGAACCCACGACGCGCTGCATCTTGCGTCGGCCGACTTTCTCCGGAGTCGGAGTCGGCAGCTTCAGCTGGCCACTTACGACGACCGACTGCTGCGAGCCGCCGCCGCAGTGGGAATCGACGTCTGGCCGGCTGATGAACGGTAACGCGAGGATCTTCGGTCGCCTTGCACCGCCTCGCATCTGCCATTGACCTGGGCCTCGGAAGACTCTTGCGGTCGTAGTCGTCGTGGTGCTCGACCTGCCCCATCCAGTCGAGAAACTCCAGCGGCGGCGAGCCTCGACGGAGTCCTCGAGACACTGTCGGTCACCACGATTCGTGGATAGGCCGAGCCCCGGGGGACGCGACCACAACCGTTCCTTCGGCCCCTGAAACACCGTAACAATCTGGAACCGCGAGCGTTCTCTCCTTGTCGGATTGGAGCAGACCCGATGACGGGGATTCCCGATGAAGACAAGGAGAGCTCATGGAAGAGAGGTGTTTGGTTTCAGAATCCCGTGCAACCGAGCAGCGCAAGCTCGATGATGGAGCTCTTCGGGACTTGGCAGCGGTGATGGCGACAGTGGTGATCATCAAGCAGACAGTGCTTTCGTTCAGTCTTTTATACGCGGGACCTGTGTCGACCTTTCTCACGATGGCACTCGCGACGTACTTGCTCCGGCGGCGCGGAACGAGCTGGAAATGCTTGGGACTCCGCTGGCCGAAGAGCTGGATCGAGACCGCCGGGTTGACGGTATTGACGATCTTCGTCTTCGCACTCTCGATGGAGTTGATGGAAGTCGTTGCCGACAAGTATTTCGAAGACAAGGAAGCCAGCGGGCGGTTCGATCACATCGAGGGAAATGTCGGTGCCTACCTGGTGATTCTCTTCCTCACCTGGACCCACGCATCCTTTTTCGAAGAGCTGCTCTTTCGCGCTTTCATCATCGGAAAGACCAGCCGATTCCTGGGAGAAGGGCTCTGGGCCGATCTCTTCGCGGTCGTGTTCGCGGCCATTTTCTTTGGCTATCGCCACTACTACTATCAAGGGATGAACGGCGCGCTGAAGACGGGCGCCGCGGGTTTGTCCCTCGGGCTGCTCTACCTCTGGTTCGGGCGCAGGAACATTCTTCCGCTCGCGTTGGCGCACGGAGTCGTGAATTCTCTCGGCATGACGCTGAGGTTTCTCGGAATCGATGATTGACCAGGATCATCAGAGCTCGGCGAATCGCGTCGAGTCGGCAAAGGCACCGGGTGAGAAATCCGGGGTAGACCTGTGGCATGCTTTCGGGATGGGAGATGTTCCGCAGACCCGAGTGACCCAGCTCCTCCTGGCCTGGCGCGAGGGTGACTCGCAGGCCCTCGAGCAGCTCACGCCGATGGTCTACGACGAGCTCCGGCGCCTGGCGCGGCACTATCTGCGCGACGAGAGATCGAATCGCTCTCTGCAGACCACGGAGCTGGTGCACGAGGCGTATCTGCGGTTGGTGGGTGCGGATGTTTCGTGGGAGGGGCGGTCTCATTTCTTCGCCATCGCCGCAAACACCATGCGGAGGATCCTCGTGGACATGGCTCGTCGCCGCCGGGCCGACAAACGTGCCGGATCCTCGCAAGAGCTCCCCTTGCTGGAGATCGACCTGCCCACCCAGGAGCGGCCGGACCTCGTGGCACTCGACGATGCCCTGAAGGATCTGGCGAGGGTCGACGAACGGAAGAGCCAGATCGTGGAGCTTCGTTTTTTCGGGGGATTGACGATCGCAGAAACGGCCGAGGTCATGGGGCTCTCCCACGCAACGGTCGAGCGTGATTTCAAGCTCGCTCGGGCCTGGTTGAACCGACAGGTTGGCGTGGGAGACGCCTGATCCGAGATGGCGGCTGATCGGGCTTCGGACCTGTGGCCCGAGATCGAGAAGCTCTTCCATACTTGCCTCGATCTCGACCCGGCGGCCCGCCGGGAGCTGCTCGATCGCCGCCGCACAGGGAGCCCGGAGCTGGTCGCCGAGGTCGAGTCGCTGCTCCGGAGCAGCGGATCCACCTCCGGGTGGATCGACGACGCCTTCCGCGATGTCCTCGACGACGCTACGGGCCTCGACCCACGGCCCGCGGAAGGGGAGCGAATCGGGCCCTACCGGATCCGGCGAGAGCTCGGCGAGGGAGGGCTCGGGATTGTCTTCCTCGCCGAGCGGGCCGACCAGCACTATGCGATGCAGGTGGCGATCAAGGTCGTCAAGCGAGGCATGGACACGCGGGAGATCTTGCGTCGCTCGCGGCTGGAGCGGCAGATCCTCGCCGACCTCGACCATCCGCACATCGCCCGCCTGCTCGATGGCGGCGCCACCGACGACGGCTTGCCCTATTTCGTGATGGAGCTCGTCGACGGGCGGCCCATCGATCTCTATTGCCGAGAAGAGAGCCTCTCTCTCACCGCCCGCCTGCGCCTCTTCCAGAAGGTCTGCGCGGCGGTGCACTACGCCCACCAGAACCTGGTCGTGCATCGCGACGTCAAGCCGGCAAACATCCTGGTGACGAACGAAGGCTTGCCGAAGCTGCTGGATTTCGGCATCGCCAAGCTTCTGCACCCGGGGAGCGATCGGAGGCGGGTGGCCTTCACCACGCCCGGTGTACGCCTGTTGACTCCGGAGTATGCGAGCCCGGAGCAGGTTCTGGGGCAAGCGCTGTCGACGGCCACCGACATCTACTCTCTCGGGGTGTTGCTCTATCGGCTGCTCTGCGAACGGCCTCCCTATGTGCTGGGGAACCACGGCCCGGGAGAGCTCGAACGAGTGATCTGCGAGGAGGACATACCCATGCCCAGCGCGGTGGCGGGGGAGCTCGAGGGGCCGACCTCTCTCGCCGGGCTGGCTCCGCGGCGCCTGGCCCAGCTCCTCCGGGGCGATCTCGACAACATCGTTTCGAAGGCGATGCGCAAGGAGCCCGGCCGCCGCTATGGCTCGGCCGAGCAGCTCTCCCGGGACATCGAGCGTTTTCTCCGCGATCAACCGGTGTTGGCGCGTCCCGACACCCTGCGATACCGCAGCGCCAAGTTCATCCGGCGCAACCGGGGCCCGGTCGCGGCGGTGGTCCTGGTCTTCGTCGTCCTGGTGACCGCGGTGATCGTGACCACCGATGCTGCGCGCCGAGCGCGCCGGGCGCAGGAGACGGCGGAGGCGCACCTGGACCGGGCCGAGGCCGAGAAGGCCCGGGCCGAGCAGGCGGCGGGTCTGGTGCTCGAGACCTTCGAGGTGGTGGAGCTGGGGGAAGCGCTCCAGGGCTCGGTGGAGCTGCGGGATATCGATCGGCTGGTGGAGCGGCTGCTCGAGAGCGGGGAGCAGCCACCCCTGATCTACGCCGCCAACCTCGACACCTCGGGCCAGCTCTACCTGCAGCTGGGGAGCCACGAGAAAGCGGAGCCGAGGCTGGTCGAGGCCTTGGAGATCCGACGTAGCCACCAAGGGGTCGATCCTCTGGATCTCGCCACCAGCTCGAATCGGTTGGGAGAGCTCTACTTCGCCCAGGGTCGGATGGACGAGGCGCGAGAGCTGATCCACGAGGCGCTCGAGATTCGCCTCCGGGCGCTCGGCCCCGAGCACGAGCAGGTGGCGGAGAGCCTCAACAACCAGGGGGCTCTCTTCCGTGCCCGAGGAGAGAGTGAGAAGGCGGAGGCGGTTCACCGCGAGGTGCTGAGGATACGTCGGCGCCTGGAATCGGTGGATCCGCTCGACGTGGCCAACAGCCTCGCCAACCTGAGCGTCGCGCTCTTCGACCAGCGCAAGCGGGAGCAGGCCGCCGAGTTTCTCGAAGAAGCCCTCCGGATCCAGCAGGAAGAGCTGGGACCGGAGCATCCGGCGGTGGCCCGCGAGATGGTGCGGCTGGCGACGGTCTACTTCTCGATCGGCGAGCTGGACCGGGCCGGTGTGCTCTTCCGCGACGCCCTGGAGATGCAGCGTCGTTTCCTG
>CAZMEL010000062.1:13800-31039 GCA_964565225.1 uncultured Thermoanaerobaculia bacterium
AGCCAAGGCATCCCCAGCTCGCGGTCACCATGAACAATTTCGCCCGGCTCCGGGAGCGGCAGGAGCGCTTCGAGGAAGCGGAGGCCTTGTTGCGCGAATCCCTCGAGCTCCAGCGTCAGGCGGCGGCCCGGGATCCCGTACGAATCACTCCGACGATGAACAATCTCGCCCGGCTCCTGGTCCGTTCGAAGAGCACCCTGCCAGAGGCCGAAGATTTGCTGCGCGAAGCCCTCCGGATTCGTCGCAGGCACCTTCCGGAGACCGACGAGAGAATCGCCTTCTCTCTGCTCGAGGTCGGCCGACTGCTGACGCAGCAGGGAGAGCTGGCTGCGGCCGAATCCCACCTTCGGGAAGCCCTGGTGATCCGGCAGCAGAACCATGCCGAAGATCATTGGCGAGTTGCGGAGGCCCAGAGCGCTCTGGGTATCGTCCGAGCGGCCCAGGGGCGAGTCTCCGAGGCCGAGGCGCTGCTGCGTAGCAGCCTCGAGCTCCTGGAGAGGGATCTCGGCCCGGACAACGTCCGGACCCTGCGAGCCCGGGAAGGCCTGGATTCGCTCCTCAATCGAAAGAGATCTGGCAGCCCCCGCCCTCCAGAGGGAGAGAATGGGTAAATCCGAGAAGGTTTCCACCGGCACTGGCGGCGAGGCCGAAGCGCCCGAAGAGCCGGTCGAAGACGATCGCCAGGTCGGCCGTCAACGTCGCGTCATCGAGGGATGATCGCGGGCCGGTGTTGCCGGGGCTCGGTCGATCCGCGACCATCAGGTCGACCTCCGCGTGCATCAGCCAGGGCTCACCGCCAAGGTCGATGTCGAACTCTCCCTCGAGCAGGATGTCGCATCCGATGCTGTGGGACAGGCACTCGGTGTCGATATGGATGAAGATCTCCGAAGCGATCGACGAAGAGCCGTTGGCCGGCTGTGTCGGAGGAGCCAGCTCGACCGGCCCCAGGGTGGCGGTTCCGGAGCTGTGGAACCAGCTGGCATGGTCGACGAAGTAGGCTCGATCTCCGATCTCGATGACCTCCGGCGGGAGCTCGTATCGAACGCCCTTCACCACCCACAGATCACCGATGAACCCTTCGGCATAACTCTCCAGGTGGGCCCTGATTTCGGTGTCCGTCACCGAATCGATCCGAACCGGGGCCCATGCATCGGGCCCGCGGAAATACGCCAGGTATTGGCTCGGATCGGAAGTGAATCCTGATCCTGTGATGGTGAAGGAATCGTCGGGGGCAAGGGTTTGTGGGCTGACCGCCTCGAGGGTCGGACTGGGGTCGGGATCCGGAGGAATCGCGCGAGCGGGTAGTGCTCCCAGGGCGGCGACGCAGCAGAGGCCGAGGCAACGAGAGAGGGCGTCTCGAGAGTTCGAGGTACGGGGTCGCATGGTTCGATCCTTCTCTGGAAGATGAGCATGGCGCCGCCTTCGGGGATCCGATCCCCTCCGGCAGGTTCTGGCGCGGGGGGCCAGCGAACTGCAGCGAACGGTCGTTCTTCACAGAGTAGGGCGAAGAGAATCGCCGAATTCCCTCATACTTGCTGGTGAGACGGCGCTCAGGCGGTCTGAGGGGTTCCCTCGGGCTCGGATCCGGAGAGATCCGATGCGCTCGCCGCCAGCTGGCGACGGGTGAGGAAGGTGTAGGTGGCTGGCACCACGTAGAGGGTGAGGAAGGTACCGAGCACCAGGCCGCCGATGATGGCCACACCCATGGGCACGCGGCTCTCGGCGCCGGCGCCGAGAGCCAGGGCGATGGGGAGGATGCCCAGCACCGTCGACAGGCTGGTCATCAGCACCGGGCGGAAACGGGCGACGGCGGCGTCGTGGATCGCCTCTTCCAGGGTGCGGCCCTGGCCGCGACGCTGATTGGCGAACTCGACGATCAGGATGCCGTTCTTGCTCACCAGGCCGATCAACATGATCATGCCGATCTGGCTGAAGATGTTCAGCGTCAGGCCGAAGTACCAGAGCGAGAACAGGGCACCCGCCAGGGCCAGGGGAACGGTGAGCATGATCACCAGGGGATCGCGGAAGCTCTCGAACTGCGCCGCGAGCACCAGGTAGACCAGCACCAGGGCGAGCAGGAGCACGAAATCCAGGCTCTGGGCGCTTTCGGCGAAATCTCGGGATTCTCCGGTCAGCGAGGTGACGAAGGTATCGTCGAGGAGCTGCTCGGCGATCTCGTCCATGGCGGCGATCCCGTCGGCGATGGTGCGGCCGGGAGCGAGCCCTGCGGAAACGGTGGCCGAGACGTAGCGATCGAAGCGGTAGAGCTGCGGTGGGCTGCTCTCCTCCGAGACCGAGACCAGCTTGTCGAGAAGCACCGGTTGGCCCGACGTCGAGGGTACGTAGAGGTTGCGCAGGTCGAAGGTCTCGTCGCGGTCCTCGCGGCTCACCTGGCCGATGATCTCGAACTGTTTACCGTCGCGCACGAAGAATCCGAGGCGTTGCTCGCTCAGGGCCAGCTGCAGGGTGCGAGCGATGTCGATAGCCGCGATCCCCAGATCCCGCGAGCGCTCGCGATCGATGTCGACCCGCAGCTGGGGTTTTTCGAACTTGAGGTCCACGTCTACCGTGGCCAGGCTCTCGTGGGCGCCCGCGGCCTCGAGGAAGCGGGGCAACACGTCTTCGAGCTTCTCCATGTTCGGTGCCTGGATCACGAACTGCACCGGCAGGCCGCGTCGACGCCCCACGGCGATGGTGGGCGATTGGGTGGCGAAGGCCCGGGCGCCGCCGAGCTCGGAGAGACGTTGGTTGAGCATGCCGGCGATCTCGCTCTGGCTGCGGTCTCGTTCCTCGGGCGGCGTGAGCATCAGGCGGGCGAAGCCCGAGTTCACCGAGGAAGTCGCGCCGAAGCCCGGAGAGGTGACCGAGATCAGGGAGGCGTTCTCGGGCACTTGTTCGAGAATCAGGGCGTTGAGCTCGTCGATGAAGCGGTCCATGTAGTCGAAGGTGGCGCCTTCCGGGCCGCGGGCGGAGATGCGCAGGCTGGAGCGGTCTTCGAGGGGTGCCAGCTCCGCCGGCAGCGAGGTCTCGAAGTAGGCGATGGCAGCGAAGCAGGCGAGCAATGCCGGAATCGCCAGCCAGCGCCGCTGCATGAAGCTCTCCAGGCTCTCGCGGTAGCGCTCGGCCAGCTCCTGGAAGAAGGGCTCGGTGACGCGGTAGAGCCAGGGCTGCTGCTCGCGGCGCTTGAGCAGCCGGCTGGAGAGCATGGGCGTCAGGGTCAGGGCGACGAAGGAAGAAATCACCACCGCGCCCGCCAGCACCACTCCGAACTCGCGAAACAGGCGCCCGGTGAGGCCACCGATGAAGAGCAGGGGGAGCAGCACCGAGACCAGGGCCAGGGTGGTGGCGATCACCGCGAAGAAGATCTCGCGGGTGCCTTCGATCCCGGCGGCGATCGGCTCCTTGCCCGCCTCGATCTTGGAGTAGATGTTCTCGAGCACCACGATGGCGTCGTCGACCACCAGGCCGATCGCCAGCACCAGGCCCAGGAGGGTGAGCACGTTGATCGAGAATCCGGCCACGTACATCACGAAGAACGAGCCGATCAGCGAGACGGGGATCACCAGGGCGGGAATCAGGGTGGTGCGCCAGTCGCGCAGGAAGGTGAAGATCACGAGCACCACGAGGGCCAGAGCGGCGAGCACCGTCTGCCGGACCTCGGAGATGGACTTGCGGATGTGCTCGGTGGCGTCGAAGCCGAATTCCATCTGCACGTCGGCGGGAAGGTCGCGCTGGATCTGCACGATCCGGCGGTAGAACTCGTCGACGATCTCGATGTAGTTGGCTCCGGGTTGCGGCCGGAGCACCACGGCCACCATCGGGACCGCGTCGCGTTTGAGGACCGTACGCTGGTTGCGGGGCCCGATCTCGACCCGCCCGACGTCTCCCAGGCGGACGACTCGTCCTCCGTCGGACTTGAGGATGAGGTCTTCGAAATCCACCGGGCTCTGCAGCCGGCTCATGGTGCGGATCGGCAGCTCGACGTCGCGGCCTTCGATGCGCCCGGCGGGGAGCTCCACGTTCTCGCGAGCGATCGCGTTCTGGACGTCGAGGGGGGAGAGCCGGTAGGCGGCCAGCTTCTGCGGATCGATCCACAGGCGCATGGCGAGAGTCTGGTCGCCCCAGACATCGACCTGGGAGACCTGGGGAATGGTCTGCAGTCGCTCCACGAAGAGCTCGTCGGCGAGCCGCGAGAGCTCCAGCAGGGAACGGCTGTCGCTGCGGATCGTCAGCTGGACGATGGGTGGCTCGTCGCTGTTGGCCTTGGAAATGGTCGGCGGCTCGACGTCGGGCGGCAGGTTGCGCATGGCCCGCGAAACCCGGTCTCTGACGTCGTTGGCGGCGGTTTCGAGGTCGGAGCCGAGCTCGAACTCCACGGTGATGGTGCTCCGACCTTCGCGGCTCACGGAAGTCAGGTTGCGAATGCCCGCCACGCCGTTGATCGACTCTTCCAGGGGCTCGGTGATCTGGGTCTCCACCACGTTGGCATTGGCACCGCGGTAGTTGGTGGAGACCGAGATCGTCGGCGAGTCGACCGATGGGAACTCCCGCACGCCGAGGGATTTCAGGCCGATCAGGCCGAAGAGGAGAATGGTGATCGAAAGCACCATCGCCAGCACCGGCCGGCGAATGCTCAGGGAGTACAGCGACATCGTCGAGACCTCAACCCGCGTTCGCGGCGGTGATTTCCAAGCCCGGGCGCAGCTGCTGGATGGCGGAGATGATCACCCGGTCTCCGATCTCCAGGCCCGAGACGATCTGTACCCGTTCACGGGTCCGAATGCCCGTCTCCACGCTGCGCGGCTCGGCCTTGCCGTCGACCTCGACGTAGACCTTCTTGCCACCGAGCTCGGGAATCACCGCGATGCTCGGCACCGTGAGAGCGTCCGGGATCTCCTCGATCACCAGGTCGACATCGGCAAAGGCGCCCGGCAGGAGCCGGCCCTCGGGGTTTGGGCAACGGGCCCGCAAGGTCAGCGAGCGAGTCTCGGGATCGACCCTCGGCTCGATGGCGTAGATCACCCCTTCGAAGCCCTGGTCGATGCCCTTGGCGGAGAACTCGATCCGCCCGCCGGGCTGCAGCCGCGAGGCGTACTTTTCCGGCGCCGAGAACTCGATCTTGATCTCGTCGATCGCCTGCAGGGTGGCGATGGGGGTCTGGGGCGAGAGAAAGGCCCCCGGGCTCACCTGGCGCAGGCCGATCGAGCCGGCGAACGGGGCGCGAATCTGGGTCTTGCGGAGCTGCGCTTCGATCAGGCGTTGCTCCGAGCGCAGTACGTTGAGCTCGCTGAGGGCGAAATCGTAATCGGCCTGGCTGATCACTCCCTGGTCGAGCAGCTGGCGCTGGCGCGACTCCCGCTGCTCGGCCAGCTGCAGGCGAAAGCGGCTGCGCTCGAGCTCCGCCTCCAGCTCGGAGGCATCGAGGCGCACCAGCACCTGGCCCTCCGCGACCCGGCGCCCTTCCTCGAAGGTCACCTCCGTCACCTTGCCGGCGATCTCGCTGACCAGCTCGACCTGCTCGCTGGCCAGGAGATTGCCCGTAGTGGCGAGATGCTCCACCAGAGGAGAGGTGGCCACCTCTTCGATCTCGACCTTCAGGATCCGTTTTGGTGCCTCTGCGGTGGGAGCTTCCGATTCGGCGTGGTCTCGGGGCAGCATCTTCGGAACCGCCAGGGCGACGACAACGGCGACGATGATCAGCAGGCCGAAAGGCCGCCGGCTTTGGGTGCTCATGGATCGAGTGGCCTCCGTTGCGAGAACGGGAAGAGTCGGGTCGAGGTTCGCGGGCCGAGGTTCCAGGGTGTTCGTGCAAGAACGGAAGCTCGGACCGTGGAGAGCGAGGTCGTGAGACCTTGTCTGCGATGCTCGAATGTACGACATCGGGAAGGCGATGGTTGGTAAATAGTTTGTAACGCATCGTTGCGTCGGGTCCGGGGCATAAGATAGGACCATGCTGAACATCCGACGTGTCATTCCGCTCCTGGTCGTCCTGTTCGTTCTGTACCTCCAGTACCAGCGAGGGCCGACCGATCCTGTCGAGGCCCCCGGGATGGAATCGTCCACCGAGCAGCCTCGGCCGGCGGAGAGGGCATCCTCCTCGCCCGCTGCTGAGCCGATTCCTTCGATCGAGATCGACGAGGAGCACATCTTCGACGGAGAGATCAACCGCCGGGGGCGTCCCGTCGGTTTTCATTCGCGGCCGGGAGGCCGGGATCCGGAAGGCGCGCGCCTGGTGAAGGTGCTGGATACCCCGAACGGGGAAGGGGTCTACACCGCCCGGGTGGAGATCTTCGATCCCGACGAGAGGCAGTGGCTCGACAAGAGGTCGAGCTTCTTTCCCGACCATCTCGATCGCGACGAGGTGCTCTCCCTGATCCGGCGAGCCTACGCCGACCGCACCCTCGAGGAAGGAGACCGCTGGCGTGGGCCCTCGGGTTCGGGGTACCAGGTCGAGGGGTACCTCCTGGGAGAGAAGATCAACACCGCCTTCCCCCTCTACCGCCGTTGAGCCCCGGCATGGATTCCAGGATCCGGCTGCAGTGGTGTGACGGCGAGCTCCGGGCCGAGTCGAGCCCCGAGGCCCGGTTGCTGGCGCGATTCCTCGAAGGCGAGGTCCAGGGCAGCCTGCGAATGGGCTTCGAGCTGCTCGACGTTCTCGACGATCTCGCCGCGGGCCGGCGAGATCGCTACGAGGAAACCGGCAATGCCTTCACGTTGGAGCTGACCGCCGAATCGGCGTCTCTGCACTCGGAGGTCACCGACGAAGCGCTCGATCTGGAGCCTGCCGACCTGCGGGAAGCCCTGGCGGCCTGGCTGGTGCAGCAGGCCCGAGGGCCGCGGTAGGCCTGCGGATGAAGAGAGGCCGAAGGAGCTCGACGACCACGGACCGCTCGAGGAGGAACTCATGGCTGGTATACCTCGATCCGGATCTACCGACCGACGACCGGTAGAAGCGAGAGATCTAGAGCGATGGCTTCAACAGTGTATCGAGGCGGGCTATCGATCACCTGTGCGCCACTTGACGGAATGGCTGCAGACTCGGAGTCGGACGGAAGGATAGGGCTGGAAATGGCGGAGGGAGGGGGATTCGAACCCCCGGACCGCGTCAACGGTCAACGGTTTTCAAGACCGCCGCTTTCAACCGCTCAGCCATCCCTCCGGAGTCTCAGGAGTCTTCGGCGGTGATCCTCTCCCGGCCGCCCATGTAGGGGCGTAGGGCCTCGGGGAGCACGATCGAGCCGTCGGCCTGCTGGCCGTTCTCGAGCACCGCGATCAGGGTCCGGCCCACGGCGAGGCCCGAGCCGTTGAGGCTGTGCAGGAAACGGGGCTTGCCGCCGCCGGCCGGGCGGTACCGGAGGTTCGCTCGCCGGGCCTGAAAGTCTTCGCAGTTCGAGCACGAGGAGATCTCGCGGTACTTGCCCTGGCCCGGGAGCCAGACTTCCAGGTCGTAGGTCTTGGCGGCGGAGAAACCCATGTCGCCGGTGGAGAGGCACATGGCCCGGTAGGGGAGCTCGAGCACCTGCAGCACTTTCTCGGCATGGGAGGTGAGCTCTTCCAGAGCCTGGTAGCTGGTCTCGGGTGTGGCCAGCTGCACCAGCTCCACCTTGTTGAACTGGTGCTGGCGGAACAGCCCGCGAACATCTTTGCCGTAGGAGCCGGCTTCGCCGCGGAAACACGGGGTGTAGGCCACGTAGCGCAGCGGCAGCTGGCTCTCGTCGAGCACCTCGTCGCGGTGCAGGTTGGTGAGTGGCACCTCGGCGGTGGGTATCAGGTAGTAGTGGTGGTTCTCGAGCTTGAAGAGGTCTTCTTCGAACTTGGGCAGCTGCCCGGTTCCGGTGAGGGAGTCGCGGTTGACGATGAACGGAGGAATCACCTCGCGGTAGCCGTGCTGGTCGAGGTGCAGATCGAGCATCAGCTGAATCAGCGCTCTCTCGAGCCTGGCACCGGTCCCGAAGTAGGTGGTGAAGCGGGAACCGGCCAGCTTGGCGGCGCGCTCGAAATCCAGGATTCCGAGGTCCGGCCCGAGGTCGAAGTGCGCCTTGGGCTCGAAATCGAAGGAGGTCGGCTCTCCGACATGGCGCTCCACGCAGTTCTCGGCTTCGGAGGCCCCCTCGGGAACCGTGCCGTGGGGCAGGTTCGGCAGGCTCATCTCCACCGCTTCGATCTCGACCTTGATCGCCCCTCGGCGTTCCTGGAGCTCTTCGATCTGCTGCTTGAGCCGAGAGACGGCTTCGATCTGCTCGCTGGCGTCACCGCCCTGGCGTTTGATCTGTCCGATCTCCTTGCTGGCGGTGTTGCGCTGGTGCATCAGCTCTTCGACCCGGACGATCAGCTCACGCCGTTCGGTGTCGAGGGTCTGCCAGCGGTCGAAGAGCTCGGGCTCGACGCCGCGAATGGCGAGGAGCTCGCGAAGCCCTTTGCCGTTGCGCTGGAATTCAGGATCTCTGAGAATCTCTCTGGGCAGCATGATCGGCGCAGTCTATGAGGCGTTCGGGGCAGCGTCAATGCATGGTGAGGTGGCGAATTCCAACGCCGGACCGAGAGCGATCGTAAAGCCCTGGGTAAGGAGGTAAGATCGGTCGTTCCCTGGTGCCTTCGAGCCCTGGGCTGGTGAATTCGCCAGGCTTGCGCCAAACACAAGATTTCATGAGCTCCCTCACAGACGTCTCCACGCTTTCCCGCTGGCTCTTGCCGCTGCTCGCCACGGGATCCATGGTGGTGTTGATTCCCTACCAGATCGATGTGGTGGCGCAGGCCGAGGTGCGTTTTCTGGCGCTTTTTTCGGGGGTGATGCTGGCCGCTCTGACCGCGCTCGGAGGACGAACAGAAGCGAGACGGGTGACTCTGCCGACGGCGTTGCTGGTGGTGGCTACGGTGTGGGTGGCACCGGCGGATCCTCATCGGGGGGCCCTGGTCGCCTTGATCCTCACTCTCGCCGTGGGTGGCTCCCTGGCCCTGCTCGGCTTCGACCGCCGGGGCCACTGGAGTCCGGGGACGAGCCTGCGTCCGGCTGTGGCTCTTGGCCTGGCCATGGTGATCCAGGCGACGACCCGCTCGGAGCTATTGCTGTCGCCGACCCTGGAGCCCGGAAACCTGGTGCGATTGATCGGGCTTCCAGTGCTGGCAGCGGGAGCCTTGAGCTTCCTGTCGCTGCGATTCGGGGTCGGTCGGAGCCTGCTGGTCGGTGCGGTGGCCGGTCTCTCGGCACCCGGCTGGAACACTCCCGCGGTCCTGGCCGTCGTGGCTCTGGCCGCGGGGTGTGCCCTCGGTCGGGAGCAGCCGACCTGGGTACGAGGTCTCGGCGTGGCCGTGCTCGCGGCGCTGCCCTTGTGGCAGCCGCCCTGGGGCGCCCTGCTGGCCCTGGCCGGGGTCGCGCTGTTCGCGGGGGCCCGGGGCACCCTGCCGATCCTGGCCCTGGCCTTCGCGGCCACGATGTTCTTTTCGGCT
The DNA here is from genome assembly GCA_964565225.1 of uncultured Thermoanaerobaculia bacterium. Classification (GTDB taxonomy): domain Bacteria; phylum Acidobacteriota; class Thermoanaerobaculia; order Multivoradales; family J023; genus CAZMEL01. Next base: position 23,248 of record CAZMEL010000062.1, read on the forward strand.
CCTGGAGGCCGTCTGGAATCGTTGCAGCTGTGGATGGTGGGAGTGTTGGTCTGGGTGCCCGCGGCCTTCCTCAGTGCCCCCGCCGAGCGGCCGAGCCAGCGCGCCGGCGCGGTGCTGGCTCTGGCCGCGGCCCTGGTGCTCCGCACGCCCGAGGCGCTGGCGGCGGGCCTCGGGCTGATGGCGCTGGCGGTGCCGGAGCGCGGACCGGCGGCGAGCCTACAGGCCGTGTGGACGGCGACGGTGGCCACGGGCGTTGCGCTGCTGTCGGCCTTTCCCTGGCTGCGCAACGAGCCTCTCGGCGATACGTTGAATCTGCTCGGCCTCGACGATCTCTCGTACCTGCTGGTGCCGGCCGGTCTGGTGATCGGGCTCGGATTCCTCGCGCCCCTCTGGGAATCCTCGCCACGGGGTCTGCGTCCGCGGCCCTGGGCTCTCGGGGTGTTGTTGGTGGCCCTGGCTCTGGCCCGGGGCGTGACCCCGTCGACCGTATTGCTCGAGCGCTACCAGACCGCGGTGCTCGACAGCACGGCGAAGAAGACCATCTTCATCGAATACGAGCCCCGGGAAGTGGCCTCCGTGCTGGTGGAGACCAGCCTCGCCCACTCCGTGGAGCTGACGCCGGGCACGCCGGTGGCCCGGGTGAAGCTCCGCGATCCCAACCGGAAGGTGCTGCAGACCTGGGAGATCCGCTCGGGCTTCGACACCGCGGAATGGGCCTCGAGCCGGGCGGACCTGCGATCGTTGCCGACGCATCTCGCCCCCGATCCCTGGATCTCACTGCTCTCGCCGGAAGGCACTTTCTTCGCCAATCATTTTCGAACCGAGCTGCGTCTGCCTGCGCCGACGCTCACCGGCTCGATCACCATCGATCGGGTCAAGAGTCTGCCTCAGGAAGTGCAGGTCTTGGTGTATCGCCTGGAGATTCGCCCCCGAGCCAGCGGGTTCGCGAGGGCGAGCCGGTGAAGACCCTGGGGCTGGACCTGGGTCTCGCGGTGGCTGCCATCGCGGCCCTCTTCGCCTGGGGGCAGCCACCGCCGGGTGATCCGTTTCGCTCCACCCTGTTGCTGCTTCCGCTGATCGTGCTCGCCGTGCGGACGCTGGAGCGTTTCGGTCGAGCCGCCGGAGGGCGCCGGCTCGACCCGCGGGGAAGCCGGATCGAAGGGGTATTCCTGGCTCTTCTGGTCGTCCTGACCCTCCGGCGGCAAACCCTTGGGGTCCCCGCGATCGATGCCTATCTCGCGGTGGGTTTCTTGCTGCTCTTGATGTCTCGATGCGCCCGCTTGCTGGTAGCTCTTCGGCCCTGCCTGGGCTCGTCTCTGCCCCGGCGGCCGCCCCTGCTGTTCTTCTTTCTGCCCTGGGTCGCCTATCTCGCCATCCAGCCCTGGATGAGTGAGCATCGACCGCCGGACGGTGACGAGCCCTACAACCTGCTGCTCACCCACAGCCTGGCGTACGACCTCGATCTCGACCTCGCCAACAACTACCGCGACGAAGACTGGCGAGCCTTCATGGATCGTGCGATCGAGCCGCAGATCGGCGATCCGCGAGGGGAGGATGGCGAGGTCTACTCCCGCCACAATGCGCTCCTGCCCCTCGTGCTGAGCCCGGTGTACCGGGTGTCGGGATTCCGGGGAGCCATGGTGCTGATCGCCGGATGGACCGCGCTGCTGGCCTGGATGGTGTTGCGGCTGGCGGCGACCTATGCTCCGGAGCGCCCGGGAGCGGCCTGGCTCGCCTATGGCCTGTTCGCCTTTTCACCGCCGGTGTTGATCTACAGCTACCAGCTCTGGGTCGAGGTGCCAGCGGCCCTGGCCCTGGCCCTGGCGTTCGACCGCCTCTTGCTGAGCCGGCGCGAGGGCTGGCGTCGGATCGATCTCCTGGTCTTCGCCGCGGCGGTGGCGGCGCTGCCGTTGCTCAAGCTGCGGTTCACCCTGGTGGCCGTGCCCCTGGTGCTCCTCGCCATCGCCCGTACGAGGCCCTCGCGGTCGTTCCTGGGTTGGGTCGGCGGCTCCGTCGTCCTGCTCTCGGGAGCGGTGTTGATCACCAACCAGATTCGTTATGGCAATCCGCTCAAGATCCACCAGTGGTCGGAGCTGACCCTTCGGGGCAAGTCGCCGGAGGCCTTCGTGCACGGAGCGGTGGGAGTCTTCTTCGATTCCGCGTTCGGAATCTTCGCCTGTGCCCCGATCTGGTGGCTGCTGCTGCCGGCGGCCCTGGTGGCGATTCGCCGTCGAGATTCTCTGGGGATCGACCTCCTGGCTCTGGGTCTGGTCTACAACCTGGCCCTGTGGCCGCGCCTCGAGTGGTACGGAGGCTGGGCTCCGCCGTTTCGCTATCCCTTTCTCTTCCTGCCACTGCTGGCCCTGTTGTTGATTCCCCTGTGCCAGCGGCGGAAGACGGCTGGATTCCAGCTGGCCTTCGGATTCCTGGCGGTCGTGACGGTGGCCCTGGGAGCGTTGTGGGTGGTGGCGCCGGGTTGGACCTACAATTTCGCCGATGGCCGCGGCGACTGGCTCGACGCTCTCAGCCGCTTGCTCGGGGCCGACGTGGCGCGGTTTTTCCCCAGCGCCGTCCGGCCCCGCACCGCCACCTGGGTGTGGTTGGCCCTCTCCTTCGCTCTGGCTCCCCTGGTGCTGGGCTGGCGGAGCCGGCTACGGGGGGCGGGATCGCTGGGGGCGGCCCTGGTGATCCTGGCGGCTCTCGGATTGCCGATCGCTGCCAAGACGGTTCCGACCCGAGTCGTGGAGATCGAGGATCCGCAGATTCGCCATCGCCGAACCATCGCCTTCCCCGAGACCTGGATGATGCAGCGTTCTTCGGCTCGTGCGGGCCGGCAGGTGAAACACGGCGGCACGCTCTCGTTTCCGGTCGTGCCGGGAGGGGACCGGCTGGAGATTCGCCTGGTGGCGAAGACCGTCGGCCCCGCGCCGACCCTGGAGCTCGGCGCTCGGACCGGAGACCGAGATCTCGGGCGTGCCGAGGTCGAGCGGCGCGACTGGTACGAAGTACAGCTCGGTCCCTTTTCCTGGGATGGGGAGAGGCAGGTGGTCATCACCGGACCCGAGGGAAACCCCGATTCGAAGGGCGGCGTGATGATCGACAAGGTCGAGCTGAGCTGGAGTGAGGCGGATGATCCATGAAACCGCGGGTCAGTGTCCTGGTTCCGACCCTCGGGCTCTCCCCCTGGCTGGTGCCCTGTGTCGAGGCCCTGCGTCGCGACGGGGGCGACGACCTGGAGCTGTTGGTGGTGTATCAGGGCAGCGAGGCGGGCGACGAGCCCTTGCGCGAAGAGGTCTTTCGCCTTGCAGATACGGTGCTCCGCCTGCCGGCCAACCTCGGGTTCGCCGCGGTCAACAACCTGGGCTTCGAGAAGCTGCGCGGCGAGTACCTGGCCACGGTGAACGACGACGTAGTGGTGGAGCCGGGATGGCTCGATGCGCTGGTCAGTGCCCTCGACGAGGAGCCCGCGGTCGCCGCGGTGCAGGGAGTGAACGAGCAGCTCCGGGATCCGGCGCGGATCGACGGTTGGGGGATCGGCTGGAATCGATGGTGGCAGGCGGCTCAGCTCGGTCACGGGCAGAGTGTCGAGCGAGCGCCCGAAGGCCGTACCGAGGTGTTCGGTGCGTCCGCCACGGCGGTGCTCTTCCGTCGCCGGGCGCTGGAGGCGCTGAGCGAGGGTGGCGTCGGCGTGTTCGACGAGAGCCTCTTCGCCTACTACGAGGATGTGGAGCTTGCTGGGCGGCTGCGGAGCGATGGCTGGCGGGCGATGGTGGAGCCGCGAGCCCGGGCTCGCCATGCCGGGTCGGTGAGCGGGCAGCTCCTGCCCTGGGGAAGCCGGCAGTGGATTCACGGCAATCGTCTCCTGGTGCTGGCGAGGCTCCTCGGAGGTGCCTTCTGGCCCAGGCTGCCGTGGTTGCTCCTGCGCGACGGGCTCGATCTCTGTGGGGCGCTGGCTCGGGGCGAGGCCAGGGCGGCGCTCGGGATCCTCGCCGGCCTGGGACGTGCGACGCGGCACCTGCCGCGGGCCTGGCGCGGCCGCGGTGAGCCCTTGTCGTTGGACGTGCTGCGGCGATTCCAGGCAGCGCGGCCCGAGGAGACGAGCCGTTGAGCCACTCCGAATCGAATCCCCGTCTGGCGGCGGTAGTGGTGCACTGGCGAGACGAAGAGCATCTCCGGGCGCTCGTCGCTGCCTGGCCCGACGACGAGCGGCTCGAGCTGTTGGTGGTCGACAACAGCCGCTCTCTGGCCGGGCTCGGGGCGAAGGCTCGGAGGATCGATCCCGGGAGCAACCTGGGCTTTGCAGGCGGAGTCAATCTCGGCACCCGCTCCACCGCAGCGCCCTGGGTGCTGCTGCTGAATCCCGATGCCCGCCCGCTGCCCGGAGCCCTCGACGATCTCCTGGATGCTCTCGAGCGAGCGGACGAGGTCGCCGGCCTGGTGCCGGCCCTCCAGGGACCGGAAGGTGAAAGCCAGTGCCGCTGGCAGCTCCAGCCCCTACCGACCCCCTGGCAGCTGCTCGCCCAGACCCTCTTTCTCGGCGGCGCCCGCGGCCCGTCGCAGGAGCCGGCGGCGGGCACGTTCATCGCGCAACCGGCGGCGGCGGCCCTGGTGCTCCGGCGTCGTGTCCTGCTCGAGCTGGGCGGATTCGACGAGGGATTTTTTCCCGCCTGGTTCGAAGACGTCGACTTCGCTCGCCGCCTCTTCGATCGAGGAGGGCGCCTGCGGTACGTGCCCGAGGCTCGCTTCGAGCACGCGATGGGCAGCACGGTGCCGAGCCTGGGCTACGGCCGTTTCCTGACCATCTACTACCGCAACCTCTGCCGGTATCTGCGGCTCCACCACGGCAAGGTTTGGTCTGCGCTCGCGCGCTGCACCATCGTTCTCGGCATGATCCTGCGAATCCTGGCGTTGCCCCTACGCCGGCCGCGGCGAGCGTCGAGCCGCCGAGAGGCGTTGGCGGGTCTGTGGAGCGTGGCACGGGCGGCCCTGGCCGGGTTCCCCGCGCCACGCCGTGCGGCATCTGGAGATTCGGCGGCAGGAGACTCGCCGTGACCGTCCGAGGGCCTTCGGTCGCGATCTGCGTCGTGACCCACGAGGCGGCTCCGGACCTGCCGGCCTGTTTCCGGGCCGTCTCGCGGCAGAGCTACCGGCCCCTGGAGCTGGTCGTCGTCGACTGCGCCAGCGTCGATGACAGCGCCCGGATCGCGCGGGATCTACCCACACCGGGAATCGACAAGCGGGTGGTGGCGAGCGACGAAAATCTCGGGTTTTCCGGCGGCATGAATCGCGCGCTGCGGGAGACTCGGGCAGACTGGATCCTGAGCCTCAATGCCGATACGGTGCCGGCTCCGGACTTCGTCGAACGGTTGGTTCTTCGCGGCGAGGCGGACCCTCGCACCGGAGCCGTGACCGGGCGTCTCCTGCGGCCGCAGCAGGGTGGGGAGCGTCGGATCGACGCCTGTGGCATGGTGCTCACCAGGAACTGGCGCCACCTCGACCGGGGCTCGGGCGAGGTCGATCGGGGGCAGTGGCAGCAGGCGGAGGAGGTGTTCGGGGCCACCGGTGCCGCGTCTCTGTTTCGTCGCGCGGCTCTCGACGACGTGGCGCACGAGGGTGGGGAAACCTTCGACGAGGCCTTCTTCGCCTACCGGGAGGATGCCGAGCTCGCGTTTCGGCTGCAGGAGCGCGAGTGGCGGGTGGTCTACGAGCCGACGGCGATCTGTGAGCACCGCCGCCGGGTAGTTCCCGAGCGGCGCGGGCAGCTCCCGGCGCGGATCAACTACCACTCGCTGAAGAATCGCTACCTTCTGCGTGCGTACCACCAGACCGGCAGGAATTTTCGGCGAACCCTGCTGCCGACCTTGTTCCGCGATCTGCTCGCGATGGGATACGTGATTCTGCGCGAGCGCACCTCCCTGCCGGCCTACCGTTGGCTGTGGCGGAACCGCCACCGGATCGCGACACGTCGTCGCCGGATCCAGGGACGGAAGACCTGCCCGGGGGAACGTTTCGAGGAGTGGTTCGAAATCGAGTCGAGGCCGCTCTGACGACCGGTGGGAATGCAGGCGCCTTCCTTCTTGTTCTGAAGCGGAGGGCCGGAGCGAACCTTTCGAGCGACAGAAAAGACCAATGACCCGAAAACCAGACGACGGATCCCGAGAAGGGCGAGAACAGATCGCCGAAGCGCGGCGCCTGGCGGCGGCCGAGGGAAAACACGTGGCGGTCATCTTCGGGGCGGCCTGGTGCCCCGACTCCAAGGCCTTCGATCGTGCCCTGGAGCATCGCTTGGTGCGGCCTCTGGTGGAGCCGTCGTTCGTGGTGGTGCCTCTCGATGTCGGCCGTCGCGACCGCTGCCAGGAGTTGATGGCCGAGCTCGATCTCGATGTCCGGCGCGGCATTCCGTCGATGGCGGTCCTCGATGCCGAGGGCGAGGTGGTGGGAGCCCTGCGAGACGGTGAGCTCCGCAATGCCCGGGGAATGAGCCCGCTCGAGATCGCAACCCTCTTCCATCGCTGGTCTCCCTCCTCGTCGGACGATTCTCATGGCTGATTCTGCCGACCCCGCCCCTTCTTCCGCCACTGCCCAGGTCGTCTTCCCGGTGCTCGGCATGACCTGCGCCGGCTGTGCCGGATCGGTCGAGAAGGCCCTGAAGAACCGGCTCGACGGTGTGCTCGAGGCACGGGTCAACCTGGCGTCGGAGTCGGTGGCGGTGGAGATCGATCCCGACCGGGTTCGGCCGGAGGATCTGGCCCGGGCGGTGGAGGCAGCGGGGTTCCGGCTCTTGATTCCCAGGGGAGAAGAACTGGTCGAGACCGAAGCCCGAGAGCGTGCCGCCGAGGAGGCCTCCCGGCGGCGAGAGCTGGCGGTGGGGCTGCTCTGCACGATCCCGCTCTTCGTGCTCAGCATGGGCAACGATTTCGGTCTGCTCGGCCGCCTCGGTCAGGTTCCGTGGCTCGGCTGGCTGTTCTTCGCCCTCGCCACTCCGGTGCAGCTCTACACCGGCCTCTCGTTCCTGGTGGGCGCCTGGAAGAGCCTGCGTCGGGGATCGGCCAACATGGATCTGCTGGTCGCCCTCGGCTCGTCGACGGCCTATCTCTACTCGGTGGCGGTGTTGCTTTCGCCGGCCCTCGGAGGCCACGTCTATTTCGAGACGGCGGCCCTGATCATCACCTTGATCAAGCTCGGCAAGCTGCTCGAGGCGCGGGCCCGGTCTCGGGCCTCGGAAGCGATTCGGGGTCTGATGCAGCTGGTGCCGCTGACCGCCTGGCGGATCGATGCCGACGGGGAAGAGCAGCGGGTGTCGGTGGAAGGCCTGCGGCCGGGAGATCGGCTGGTGGTCAAGCCCGGGGAGCGGATCCCGGTCGACGGGGTGGTACGCGAGGGCGAGTCGGCGGTGGACGAGAGCCTGCTCACCGGGGAGTCGATGCCGGTGGAGAAGGCGGCCGGGGAGAGGGTGTTCGGAGCCACCATCAACCACCATGGACTGCTGCGGATCGAGGCGACGGCGGTGGGGGCGAGCTCGATGCTGTCGCAGATCATTCGCCGGGTCGAAGAGGCCCAGGCGTCTCGGGCACCGATCCAGGATCTCGCCGACCGCGTGTCGGCGGTCTTCGTGCCGGTGATGATCGCGATCGCCGCGGTCACCTTCCTCCTCTGGTGGCTCCTCGGCGGCGCCTTCGTACCGGCCATGTTGCGAATGGTGGCGGTGCTGGTGATCGCCTGCCCCTGCGCGCTCGGCCTCGCGACGCCGACCGCGATTCTGGTGGGCATGGGGCGGGGGGCGCGCTCGGGC
>CAZMEL010000063.1:0-30507 GCA_964565225.1 uncultured Thermoanaerobaculia bacterium
CGCCGAGCCGAAGAGGATAGGTGAGGGTCAGATCGACCTCCCGCGTCGGCACTCCTCGTACGCCTTCGAAGACCACCTCCGCCAGTACGATCTCCAGCACCATGGCCAGGTAGCTCTCGCGCAGGGCGGCCTCTCTCCCCTGGAAGAACTTGCTTCCAGCCTGCCACTTGAAGTCGGTGAGCAAGTACAGGGCCATATCCTCTCGACCCACACCGAAGGCCGGGATGGTGAAATGAGACAGGGGCCGCCATTCGTCGAGATCGTCACTCTGGACATGATCCAGGACTTCGTAGGCCAGGAGCTCCGAGGGTAGATAGCGGTAATTCTCTTGATCGGAATAGGTGGGGAGCCACTTGCCCTGGGCCACGGGCCCGGCGGCGGACCGCACGTGCTCGGCATCCTCGCTCAGGTGGAGCGTGAGCCCCGAGCCCCCGTCCTGCCGCCGTGCTCGAAGGTCCGGAGCCACCCGCAGGAGCTTGCTCTCCCGGTCGTTTTCGCGTTTGAAGGCAGCGACGGTGTGGGAGGTTCCGAAGTCGACCCCCAGGCTCAGCCGGAGGTCGGGAGCACCCAGGGTCTGCAACGGAACCAGGAGCAGCCCCTGCTCTCCCTGGCGCTCGTGACGGATGCTGAAGGCCACCGGCGGGCCGCCGCAATGCACTCGGTCGTCCTCGGCAGATCCGGTTCGAAACGCCACCGGGTAGGCGAGCTCCCGTCGCTGCTTTTCGGTCTTCCGGTCCCGCACCAGGCGCTCGACTTCTCCATCGGAGCTTACCCAGAGGGTGTCCAGGGTCAGGAACCGATTGTCGGCGAAGTGCTCGTAGACGTAGTAGGCCTTCCACAGGGCCGGGTCCGCCGAGCGAAATCGCGGCCAGACCATGAGGTGGGCCTTGCCCTGGATCTCGCCACGATCGATCCGTTTCGTCACCTCGAGGGGATCACGACGTCCCTCCATGGGAAGCACCCATTCGAGGTCGAGCCCGCCTCCCCCATCGATCGGTCGCTCCTTCAGCCAGCGTGCCTCGAGCCGATGCCCTCGGCGCAAGATCGCTACGAGGTTCTCTTCCCCCTCGGGCGCCCGCACCAGCTCGAGATAGTCGGCCCGAACCGGCAGATCGGGAATACGAAACCGAGGCTCCCCCTGGCGATGGCCATCGATGGGATCCTGCTCGAAGACCGCATATTGGTCGATACAGATCGTCTCCTGGGTGAGAAGACGCGAGCCCTCGAGCTTGACGACCTTCAAGAGATTGTCGACCATGAGGCCGATGGCTACGGTTCCGTCGTCGAAGGCACCGTAGATGAAGATCTTCCCCTCGTTCCGCAACCACTCGAGGTGATCCGCCCAGAATCCCCGGATCCGGCCTCCCTGTCCCGGGACACGGAACATGACCTCGCGAAACAACATGCCCTGCTCGTCTTCCACCTCTCGGATCTCCGGAACCCGCTCCACGAGCACGGCTTCCTCGATCCGCTCGAGGTCTTCACCGGGGGCCCACTTCCGGAAATGCCGGCTGGGCAGCGGGACGTCGAAGCTCTGGCGGTCGCTGTCTCCGGCAGAGCCCCAGAAAACCCGGATCCGCTGCTCGGTCAGGCCGCAGGGCAGAGCGGTCTCGCTCTGATGCCGCTCGAAAATCACCGTCCATGGAGGCGCATCCTTGGGCCGCGACCGCATCTCCTGGTCGATCCAGGCTCGCAGACGCTGCAGAGAGGCACGGAAGTCCCCCTGGAGTGGCTCGTTGGCCTCTCTCCAAGAAGCTCCGTCCCGACGTCCGATCACTTTCTGCCAGAGATCGTTCCAGATCTCTTCCCCGCTCTCTGCGTCCATTTCCGGGGTCGGGCAGAAGAGGGTCAAAGGAGACGCAAAGGCCACCACCCGGTCTCCGAAGTCGGGAGCGACGACTTTGCAGCTCGCCAGGCCGGGCAGCCCCTTGCGGCGCGCTTCGGTAACCACCCGCTCGAGGGAGAGCTCGTGCTCCTCGACGGGCACCTCCAGGGAAACCAGACGCAGCCGCTCGAGGAAGAGGCCTGCCAGGATCAGCTCCAGCTGCCGCAGGGCCAGTGGATCCTGCCGCCGGATCAGGCCGTCGAAGTAGTGCACGGGAGCGAGGGGATCGGGCCAGCCGTTGCAGGAGAGAAACTCGCGACGGACAAAGGCTTCCAGCGTCGCGTCGCGATTCGAGTCGGGCACCGGATCGAGGCTGCCGTTGGACCGAGGTGAGATTCCCAACCCCTCCATATTCCGCAGATCGGGCCAATGGGCCGCAGTGACATTCCCCGGAGCCACGACCAGGCCATTGTCACTCTTCGCCATCTCGCGAATCGCCGCGGTCGTCCAGTAGAAGAGCTCGGAGGCCACTCTGGAGGGATCGTTGTTGGCCGACGTCAGCTCGTTCGATTCGAGCCGAGCACGAACCGCGCTCTCGAAGAGGAAGTCCTCGGCAGGAGACCCATGGATCTTCAGCACGGTCTCCATCCACTCGAGCTGCGATCGCATGTGGTCGACCTCTCCACGCAGGCTCCGGGCCACGGCCACCGGCTCGGCCAGATCAGCGACCTCCTCCCAGATGGCCGCGGGAATGCGGCCCTGCTCCGTTTCCAGCACCCTGCAGAAGGCATCCAGGGTCGCCACGAGGGTTGCAGCGCGATGGGCCAGGTCTTGCAACGTCCCTCCGGGAATCGCCGTGGCCGGATCGAGCCGACCGGCCTGGACCGCACCCTGGTAATAGAGCCCGGCACCGAAGGGCTGGTCCTCGAGATAGTGGCGGAAGGCACATAGGGCACCCACCACGTGCAGGTAGGACTCGTGGATCGGCTGCCCGATATCGCCGGTGTAGGTACGCTGGCCCAAGGCAGTCTCGGGCATTCCCACGGGCACCGCCGCCACCACCTCCGCGAGGCTCTGGCCGTAGTAGGAGAGCGCGGAGTTGGCGTTCTCCCGCATCAGCCGGTTCCGCTCCGAGGCCTTGATGCGAATCCCCTCGTCGCCCGTCGCCTCTTCGAACTCGAACCAGTTCAGGAGCATCACCGCCATCACGGTGTTCTCACGATCCCCGGCCAGGCGCTTCGCCAGGGTGGGCACCACCGAGGCTCCGGTGCCTCCGATACCCGATCCGACCACCACCACCCGCCCGCGGGTATCCAGCAGAGCTCGGAAGCCGTCGTCGCAGTTCAGCCCGGTTCCCCGCTCGTCGAACTGTTTGAGATGGAAGAGCAGGGACCCGATAGCGGGCGACCCCATCATTCCCTTGGAGTAGTCGATGTCCTTCTGCCGGTCCGAGGCCAGGACGTCGAGCAATTCCGAGCCCTTGAAGCGGTTCCGTAAGCGCTGGTTCGGGCTCTGGAACCAGGTCTTGTTGCCACCTACCGGCAGAGGCGTGGCCTCGAGACAATCGGGCGCCTCGGTCTGGGTGCTGGCGATGCTCCAGTCGAAACGAGCGGGATGCTGCAACAGCAGAGAGCGGGAGAGCTGCCAGGCCGAAGGTTTCTGACTCGAGCTGTCGCCCGCGTCCTGGTCGATGAGAAAGAGCTTCGGGAAGACCATCGGCTTCTTCCCGTAGCGAAAATAACCCAGGGCGTGTCCCAGAGTATGCAGACGGAGAAACGCGGCGCTGACGTGCGCGCCGGTGCCACCACAGAGAATCAGAGAATGTTCCAACACGATTGTTCCTCCCCTTTTATCGCTTCTTGCTCTCTGCCAGATACAGACCGACCTGCAGAGCCGAGGCTCCACCCCCGATGGAACCGAGGCACCAGAGCCCGATGTTCTGCAGCGTCTGGCGATCTCCCCAATACGGGTAGGTGAAGACGATGAATCCCACCGCCAGAGCCACAGTTCCCAGGGCGACCGACAGGATCAGCGGCCGGATCTCCGGATCCCGGGGGTCCTTGTCCAGTTGCCAACCGTTCAGCTGACTGTTGCGCCAAGTCCAGACCCCGATCCCCCCCAAGCAGCCGATCCCGGCCAGCGGAATCGCCAGCCAGATCCACATCAAGTCACGGTCCGAGAGCTTCTGCCCCGCATCGCAGCCAGTGAGCAGAAGGGCCCAGAGCATCCAGCTCGGTAGCAGCGAACCTCTTCGATGTCGTCTTCCCTCGAAATACATGTGCAAGCTCCTTGTCAATGGCTCGGTTGTCGGTGCCTGTGGGTTCTCTGACATAGGGAGCGCATTCTCCTCGGAGCAGGGATCAATCCTTCCCTTGTTCCGGCGCCCGACTCTCCGGAACCGGCCGCAAAGGTTCGGCGACCGGAAGATTTCCACCCAAACCGTGAACCCTGAAGGCTCGCTTCTGCGCTCCAGAGTGGGAAAGGACCCCGATGTGAGCCGCGAGAAAGCCAAGCCTCTACCCGTTCGTCCCGTCGACCTGGAAATCCGGATCACCACCCCCTGGGGGCTGGCCGGACAGAGCCTGCAATACGAGCTGAGCTCTCCCAGCCAGGCGGTCGACGTCCACCATCGCACCGTCGCGGGGCCGCGCCTCCACGATCCGGAGGGATTCCAGAAGAGATGCTTCGATCAGCTCGAAGAGCTCCAGTCGGGGAAGGGCGCCCGAGGCCGCCCGGTGCTGAAGAGAGACATCGAGAGCGAGCTGCGCACCCTCGGGCACGACCTCTACCAGAGCCTGTTCTCTTCCGAGCTCCGGGCCCTCTACCGGGAGTTTCGCCATCGCGTGACCTCTCTCCTCATCACTTCCGACGAGCCCTGGATTCCCTGGGAGATGGTCCGGCCGAACGAATTCGACGACGACGACTTTCTCTGCGCTCGCTTCGAATTGGGACGTTGGCTCGCCGGAGACCGGGCCTTGATCGGCGGCAAGGTCATCCACCGCTGGCGAGGGCTCGCTGCCCATGCGCGGGGTGAATTGAGCCATGCTCGTGGAGAGATCGATCAGGTCGAGACGCTCCTTGTCGAGGCCGGCCTCGACAAGGAGAAAGCCGGAGGCCCCGTTCCGGCCGGCAGTGGCGATTTCGTGAAAGCTCTCGATGCGGCAGACTTCGATCTGCTGCACTTCGCAGGGCATGGCCACCACGACGAAAAACGGCCCGCGGAAGCCGATATCCAGCTCGACGACCGCCTCTTCCTGGCCCGGCATTTCTCTCCTGAGGCCGAGAAAAGGCTCAGGGAGCGTCGCCCCTTCGTCTTCTTCAATGCATGCCAGGTCGGCCGCCTGAACCAATCGCTGACCGGGATGGACGGCTGGGCCACCCGCTGGATCCAGCGCTGTGGATGCTCGGCATACCTGGCACCCCTCTGGCCGGTTCGGGACCACTCGGCAAGCTACTTCGCGACCTCTCTGTACCGAGGTCTGATCGCGGGGTTGTCGCTGGGTCAGGCGGTAGCGGCGGCCCGAAAGGCGGTCCGGCAGCAGATGCCGGACAGCATGGCCTGGCTGGCCTACAGCTTCTACGGGAACCCCAACGCCAGGATCCTCTTCGGTGAACGGGCACAGGTCTCACCGGCTCCGGTCGCCCAACCAACGGTCCACCTGCCTCCCCCGCCGCCGCGAGAAACGGGAGCCGGCTCTTCTCGATCCTCCACCACCGGGCCCGGGGCCGAGCTGCGGCGATCGGAACCGACAGTGGACCTCGCCGACCTTTCCGGTCCCCGGAAATCAGGCGGATGGCCGCCGGCAACCCGAATGGGGGCCTGGCTGACGGCCGGAGCTCTGATTGTGGGTCTCGGGCTCCAGCTGGAATGGCCGCCTTCAGAAACTCCCCGAGATCTGGATACGACCCAGAGCTCCCAGGGCCCGATCGCGCCGGAGGAGGAGCCCGATGCTCAGGGGTCCGATGCCCCAACGGAGGCAGCAAACGAGGATCTGCCCAAACGGCAGGAGCATGCTTCCGAGGCTCCTCCTCCGCCCCCACCACCGAAAGAGACTCCCAAGGCCTCGATTCCCAAATCCCAGGTGGTCCCGGGCAAGCTGGGCATTCTGGTCCTCGATCAGAGGACCAAGAAGATCGACTTCGATCTCGCTCTCCAGGTCGAAGACCTGCTGCGCGACGAGAGCCCTTCGACCTCACCGTTCATTCCTTCGGTCTCCGACTCCGAGCTCCTGGGGCCCCTCACCCGTGGGGACCTGAGCATGATCACCGATCCCGCTTCCGTCCCCTGGGGCTCCGAGTACCTGCTGGTTTCCACCGTCGACCGCAGCTCTCTTCCACAGAGCAGCCCCCAGTTCCAAGGCGTTTCGCTCACCATGAGATCTCGATTGATCCATACCCCCAGTCGTTCGACAAAAGTCTCTTCGACCGAGACTCAGACAGGAAAGGGTACGTCTCTCGAGCTCGCCATCGCCCAGGCGGCAGGACGCTGCCTGCAGTCCATTACCGAATCACTCAACCAGGGAGACAACGATGAGAATCAGATCTGAACACTTTCGTTCCCTTATCCTCATGATTCTTGTGACGCTTCAAATTGCATGCTCGTCCAACACAGCAGTAGAGCCAATAAAGACTGCCGATATTCCCTCAGTAACCCAGCCGGCAGCCCGGATCGTTGGAATCCCAGTAGTAGTGGAACCCCAGAACCGCAGAGCAATTCCGAAAGATTCCAGGATCATCATAACGGATATCCAAGGTGAATGTGCAACCGAAGTCCGAGACGCAGTAATGACGCGCCTTATAGACAACACTGACTATCACGTCCTTGCGCGTGAATATCTAAATCAGATCAAGAATGAGGCAAGAATCAACGAAGAAGGAGACTTTGACTCAACCACGATGACTCGGCTTGGAGATCTCTTAGGGGCTTCCATGTTTATAGTCGGTCGAGTTACATACTGCGGACCGGCCAATCAAGAAAGAAGTCTTCTCGATCTAAACCAAAAAACAATGCCGGATACTGAAAATTCTCTGACCAATGGAGAGAGGGCTTTCTCCATATCGGCCATTCTTCAGGTCATCGACCTTCGCCACGGCTCGGTTCTCATCTCTGGAAACGCCGAAGGAAGGCATCTAAACCTCTCGCCAAGCCAGACAAGAATGTTCGAAAAGAAGCGACCCAAGGCAGACCAACCGCTTACAGACTCGAAGAGAGTCCCTCGTATTCTTGCAGCAGAAGATCTTGCAACAGAATTCGCAGACAAACTATTCGCCAGGCCGACCTGGGAGATTGCCGAAATGTGGGACAATCCCAACTGGCCACATGGGTCCAGCGTTCGGTATGTCCAACTGGGCCGATGCGATGCAGCAATCAATCTCCTTGAAAACATTGCCAAAAGAAATCTCGAAGAAATGCCCGAGCAAGAAGTAGCAGAGTACCTACACAACTATGGCGTTGCATTATTGTGCAACAATCAACCCGAACGAGCCATGGAGAAGCTCCGATCTTCCTTTCGGGTGGGGTACAAAGACGCCACTCTGCGAATGCTAAACCTCTCAGCCAAGATTGTGGAATGGTCTCTGAGCGTAGAAGTTGATACTGAGCCAGAAACTCAGATGTTAGCAAAGCGCTATCTGGACCCAGAGCTTCTACATGAAGTATTCCCCGACGGCCCCTTTTCGATCTCCGAGAGTCCATAACCCCCAACGAGCCCGACGGAAGCCGTGATTCGGCATCCAGTCGCATCCGATGTCTCACATTGCCGGCCGAGCCTCCTCGGGCTTCGCTCGGCCGGCACCCCTCGACTCCAGGAAGACCATGACCACGATCCTCACCGAATTCGTCCTTCGTCTGGGAAAAGCGACCACCGAGCCGAGCGCCGAGATGTTCGAGCAGGTCTGGGAGACCCTGCGCGGCATCCTGGTCGGAGAGATGAAACGTCGTAGCGCCTGGTCGAACCCTCCCCGGTTCCTCGGAGTGATCGGACATCCGGTCTGGACGGCTCCGGGAACCGATTCCGACGCGCTCGACGAGCTGGCGGCAGAGTGTTTCGAGTTCATCTTCGTGCGGCGTCTGCAGAGCCTACATGCGCAAGCCCAGAGCAAACCGACGATCGATGGCCTGATCTCCCTGGCGACCCGCCACTTTCTCTTGGAAGCACAGCGCAACAACGATCCACTGGGATTTCGAATCTACGAAGTTCTGCACCGCGTCGCTCGCGACTTGCTGGCGGCCGACCGAATCGACTCCGACAGCGCAGAGAGCAAGGTTCGCAACGAAACGGTGCTCGCCCCACGGAATCACGGAGGCGCAGATCCCCCATCCTACGAGCCCGGTTTCCTGGCCGATCCCCAGCAGCTGGCGGAACGCTGGTGCCACGAGCATCTCGAAGAGCTCGTGACCGCCTCTCACCGTGCCATGCGCCAGCTGATCGCGAATCTCGGGGACCAGTTGGTCCTCTGGTTAGAAGAGCAGAATCGCCCGGTCCGCTTCGGCACCCTGGTCAACAGCCTGAAGATCCAGTGCAGACCGGCCTGGTCTCTTCGATTCGTCGATCTCGGCTCTGCCGAGGGTCCACTTGCATCCTCTGAGGCCGACCGCTTCGCTACTCTTTCTACCTGCGTGAAGATCCGGCTCGATCGCCTGGTCGAGAAGCCTCGCACCCGGACCTATCTCCACAAGCTCTGGAGCTTTCTCGAGAGCTTCGCCCAGGAAGGTGCCCCCGCGGCCCTCGAATGGGACGACGAGCTGAGGCTTCCGCCGGCGCGGCAGATGGCCTCCTTGTTGGAGATTCCGCGCAATCGCATTCCCGGTCTGCTGGACCTCGTTCGCCATCATCTCCAGGCCTGCAGAACATCGAACCCTGTCTCAGAGGAGGAGTCACCCATGCCTCGAGAACCGAGAAGCATCTCTGCACGAGAGCGGGCGTTCGCGGCCACGCGCAACCGCCCGAGCCTCGCCGAGCTCGATCGTAGGCCCGGGACATCTCCTCTCGCCCGAGGAGACATCTTCCTGGTCCCGGAGGCCGACGTCCCCGGTGTCTCCTGGCTGGTTCTCGAAATCCACGAGGACAACCAGCTCCACTGCGTCCCGGTGGATACTTTTCCTTTTCTGACACCATCCGACCAGTCCTTGGAGACCGAAGCCGAGGAGTCACCTTGGATCCTCCGCAATGCGTTTCGGATGAAGGTCTCACGGTCGCGCATCCCGAGCGCCCAGCGGCTCGAACAGATCTCCGAGCCACAGCTCGACGATGCTCTCGCCGTCGAGCCGACTCTGGCTCGACAAGATGATCTCACCCTCTCTGCGGTTTCCGAGTGGATCGAAGAAGGCCCCCGCAGGGCCCGGCATCTACTCTCTCGTTGGGCCGAAAGACCTCTTCCGTTTCCTGGCCCTCGGCGAGAACAGTGGCCCCGTTGGGCCGCTGCGGCCATGCTTCTCACCGCCCTGGGCCTGGGCTACCAGATTCGGGAGCAAAATCGCCAGATCGAAGATCTCACGACTCCGATTCTCGGTCTTCCTTATCGGGAGATCCAGTTCACACCACAGCTTCGCGCCCCGTGGCGCATCGAGATTCCAGAGGACGCCACGCACGTGGAAATCGGCATGGTCCTCGACTCTCAGCCCGCTTTCGACCACTACCGCATCGAGCTGCTTTCCGGGGATCGTTCCGTGTACCGCTCCCCGGATCTCGAGCCCCGAGGGTCGTACAGCATCACGTTTCCATTGCCCATGCTTCAAGGCGATGCGCTCCAGATCCGTCTCCATGGCCTGAGCCACGAAGGTGCCGTGCTGCTGGACCAGGAGCCCATCGAGATCCTGCTGCCGGCCAGCCATGGAGGGTAGCTCGATGAGCACCTCCCGCAGGGCCGCGCCACTCACCATCCGCGGCAGTTCGAGCGCTTTCTTCTATCTCTTGCCGGCGATCTTGTTTGCCGCTTGCGGCCTCGATCCAGACCCCGAGCCCCGATCCTTCGATCAACCCAGGGAGCCAACCATGACCCTCGATCAACTTGTCGTC
The DNA here is from genome assembly GCA_964565225.1 of uncultured Thermoanaerobaculia bacterium. Taxonomy (GTDB): domain Bacteria; phylum Acidobacteriota; class Thermoanaerobaculia; order Multivoradales; family J023; genus CAZMEL01. The sequence goes on from CAZMEL010000063.1 coordinate 9,844, forward strand.
CCCGAAGAGCCTCGACAGCTGGAAATTTCCGGAGGCCAGGTCCACCGCTTCACCTTCGAGCTCGAAGCAGAACAATTCGTGACCGCCCAGGTCCAGCAGAAAGGCATCGACGTGCATCTACGACTCGTCGGTACGAAAGGCCACGTCGTCGAAATGGACGCCCCCTCGGGCTCCTGGGGCCGCGAGGAGATCTCCTGGGTCTCCCGCCAGGCCGGCCCCCATCAGCTCGAGATCATTGCACCGTTTCCGGAGGTAGCCCCTGGCGCGTACGAGCTGGTCTCCACGACACCAAGACCTGCCACGGACGAGGACCGAGAGCACAGCGAGGCGATCCACCAGCTCTGCCTGGGAGACCAGATCCGTCGAGACGGTCGCAGCGAGGAAGCCCTGGCCCGCTATCACCGGGCAGAGGAGATCTGGACTCGACTCGGCAAGGTCCGCTGGCAGCTCGAGGCCAGGGAGAGAATCGGAACGACCCAAAATCGACTCGGCGACCTCCCCGGAGCTCGCGCCACGTATCTCGCCGCGAAACGCCTGGCCGGATCGGCCGACCTGCTCGAGCAGGAGCTCTTGTTCACCAACCTCCTGACAGCCCTCTACTTGCACAGGAGCCAGCCGGACGAAGCAGAGCCTTTCCTGAGCCAGTCGACCAGGCTCGCGAAGTCCACTGATCACGAGGGCCTGCGAGGAGCCGTCGATACCAATCGAGCGCTCCATCACTCACTGCTCGGGGAGACCGACCAGGCGCTCGAGATACTCATCGACCTCACCAAGCGCTGGAACCAGCCCGGCCGCCATCTGGAGCAGGCCGACGCCTTACACAACCTCGCCAACATCCTCACCCGGAAGGGTCGGTTCGTGGAGGCTGCCGACGCCTATGCGCGCGCCGCCGCCGCCCATCGCCTCGGCGGGAACCCGGGAGGGTGGGCTCGCGCCGTGGTCGCCCTCGCCGACGCCAGATATCGCGCCGGAGAGCCGGCAGCCACGGCGAGGGCACTGGAAGAGCTCTTCGAGGAAGACGCCCGAGAGCTGGTCGGCCCAATCTGGACGGCTCTCGCTCACAACAGCATGGGTTTGGCTCAGGCTCGGCTCGGAAAAACCGAAGAGGCGCTGAACGAGCTCGAAATGACGGCCTCGATCGCCGACGAAATCGTGGACCGGCGCCTGGAAGCCCTGGCCCGGTTCAACCGCGGTGCCATCTTCCTGCGAGACGATCGACCCGCCGATGCCCTGCGCGAGTTTCGCGCTGCGCTCGAAACCTACGAGTCGCGCTCCGATTCGCCCCGACAGGCCATGGCCAAGCTGGGAATCGGCCAGTCCCTGAAGAGCCTCGGGCGCGTGGGCGAGGCCATACCCCACCTCGAAGCAGCTCTCGAAATCGTGGAGAGCCAACGCCTCGACCACAACAGCTGGTTCTTTCGCATGTGGTTTCTCGCATCGAAACAGAAATACTTCGAGGAGCTGATCGACACCTACATGCAACTCCACGAGCTCGGGGAGCCCACCGAAGAAAACCTTTCTTTCGCCGAACGAGCTCTGCGTGTGGCCGAAAGGAGAAGAGCCCGGACCTTTCTCGATGCCATCTCCGAGCAGACCCTCCGCAGCTCGGCCCCCCACGAGCTGGTAGAGAGGGAGCAACGAGCGCTCAAGCAGCTGCAGGAAATCGAAGCCTACCTTCGAGAGGCTCGAGCCGACGAGAAGCTCGAATGGTCGGCTCGCCGCCGGGCCGCCATGGTCGAGCTCGAAGCCGCACGAGGCCAGATGCGCGAGGCGAGCCCTGTCTACGCCGACCTCACACGCCCCGAGCCCCTGGGCTCCGACGCGATCCTCTCGAGTTTGCTGGATCCCCAGACCCGCCTCCTGGTCTACTCCCTGGGAGAGAAGAAGAGCTACTTGTGGAGCCTTTCTCGGAAGGGTGGAATGCAAGCCTTCGCTCTCCCCGGACGAGCATGGATCGAGTCCACGGCCGGGGACGCTCTGGAGCTCGTTCGCACGGTCTCCTCGGAGAAACAAGACGAACGGCAGGCCGCGCTGGCCCGGCTCGCCGACCTGATTCTCGGCGACCTGTACGATTCCATGGAGTCCGAGCGCCTGGCCATCGTGCCCGATGGTGCGCTGGAGCTCCTCCCCTTCTCAGCCCTGCGGATCCCGGCTCGGCCTCCGGCTCCCGGCGACGCAGATGGCCGTTCGTATCTCGTCCGCCACCACGAGGTCACTCTCCTACCCTCCGCGAGCTCCCTGACCGCCAGTCGGCGTGGCGCAGCCCGGCGCTCCCTGGCTTCCTGGGAGTACACCTTCGTGGTCGATCCCGTCTTTTCGACCTTCGACGATCGTGCCCTTCATCTCTCTTCGGGTGAGCTCCCGGAGCCCACACCGTCTACCGAAACGCTCACCCGAACGGCCCAGAGTCTCGGCATGGGGACCTTCCTCGAACGACTCCCGGGCACGGCGCTCGAGGCCGAGATCATCACCGAGAACATCCCTCCGGATCTCGTATATCTCGCGGATGGTTTCAACGCTCGCAAGAGCCCGGAGCTCGAGCGCTTCCTGCAGCACTCGCGAGTCCTGCACTTTGCGACCCACGGCCTGGTCGACCGAGAGCATCCCGAGTCCTCGGCTCTGGCGCTCACGCAGCTGGACGAAGAAGGCACTCGGCTCGACGACGGCTATCTCTACGCCCACGAGATCTTCTCTCTCCGGATCGCGGCCGAGCTGGTCGTTCTCAGCGCTTGTGAGACCGGCGTAGGGCGGGAGGTCCCGGGCGAGGGGATCCAGGGTCTGGCACGAGCCTTCCTCTACGCTGGGGCTCCCCGGGTCGTCATGAGCCTGTGGCAGGTCGACGACATCAGGACCGCACGGCTCATGGGTGAGCTCTATCGCCAGATGATTCGAGAGGGCCTCCAACCCGCCGAAGCCCTTCGGAACGCGCAGCTCCACCTCCTCGAGAACGCCGACCCGGGCGATGATGCTCCCTTCTACTGGGCCGGATTTCAGCATCTCGGCGACTGGAGAGGGCCCTCGGCAGCGGCCGACATTCTGGACGACTCGATCGCCCAGGAGGTGACCGGAGGCGGTGTCGCGCCACCCGATGGTGCTCACGGCGAATATCCCATCCCCCTACCACCCGATTTCGACCCGGATCGTTATTCCAACGGAATCGATCTCGCGACGGGCGCCGAGATTCCCTATGAGGAGCTTTCCGCGGAGAGCAAGCCTCAGGACGACCTCTCCTTCCTCGGGCCGGCTTCCCCTCTGGAGATGCAGTGGTGGATCGAGAACCATGCCGTGGACGATCCCAATCGGCAGACCATCTACAAAGTCGATCCCGAAAAGCTGGATGAGGCGGGATGGGCCGTGGCCTTTACTCCCGGAACACCTCTAGAGGTCAAAGAAGCGCTGGCGCCGCTCCTCGAGCTCCGAATGGAACAGGCGCGAGAGAGATTCCGCCGCATCGAGATCGAGCCGGGCTGGACCAGCGAAGACTTTCGTAACGCCTTCGAGATCGGCTTCGGCCCTGCAGATCCCGAAGTGTTGCCCTACTACGTTCTCCTGGTCGGTGACCCTCGGGAGATCTCGTTCGAGCTGCAATATGGGCTCGATATCCAATATGCGGTCGGCCGTCTCCACTTCGACCAGGTCGAAGACTACAACTCCTACGCTCTGGCCGTGAAGAGGGCCGAACGCAATCCTCCCCCACCGAGAGAAGCAGCCATATTTGGTGTCGACTCGGGCTCGAAGAGCGATGTGTTCCTGCGCCAGGCTCTGGTCGACCCTCTGACCCGAACACTGCAAGAGTGGCGAGCCCAAGCCGATTCGCCGGTCGCCGTACCTGTCGTCCGCTCCGGAGGCGACCGCAAGGTGGACTTCCTGCACCTCCTGCAGAATCCGCCAGGATTCCTTTTCGCCGCGGGCCACGGGCTCGACTGCTCTCGAACCCGAGACGGAATGCTCCTCGTTCCCAAGCTGCAAGGTGCCCTGGTCTGTTCCGACCGCGACGCGGAAGGGTTCGTCGACTCGGCCTCCTACTTTTGCGGCGACGATCTTCCCCCGGCTACCGACCTCCAGGGAATGATCACTTTTCTGTTCGCCTGTTACGGTGCAGGAACCCCGGAGCACGACGACTTCGCCGGCCCGTCCCTGGGCCAGTCTCCGAGAAAGATTGCTCCCTATCCGCTCGTTTCTCATCTGGCCAAACGAATGCTCGGCCATGGAGCCCAGGCATTCGTCGGCCATATCGACCGCGCCTGGAGCACCTCTTTCAGCTGGCACCAAAATCATGGCGATCAGGTCAAGATTTTCGACAGCACTTGCCGCCAATTGCTCGACGGTCACCGTCTCGGCCATGCCATGGAGTGGTTCAATCAGCGTTTCGCCGAAGGCTCGGCCGAGCTCAACCAGCTGCTGATGGTCCGTAGCGCCTTCGGGCCCGAACGAGCTTCTCTCCTGGAGAGGATGCGCAAGGCCACTTTCGACGCACGAAACTATGTCGTCATCGGCGATCCCGCCGTTCGCCTCCCGGGATTCGGAAAGCTCTGAGGTCATGGCCGGTGGATACGCAACCCGTCGCCCCTATCGATCTCCTCCTCGAGGTCCAAACCCTTTCCAAAGGTGGATCGAGCCTTCTCGGCTACACCCTGACCTCACCCAGCCATCGCGGCCCTCATCGGATCCGGGCCGAAAGCCCACCTTTCGGCCTCGGTCGCCAAGAGAGACGTAAATTCCTCTACGGCGATTTGTGCAAGCTCCTCCAGGGCCAGTACACGGGAAGTCAGAAATGGGTATCCCAAGCGATCGAGAGCAAGCTCCGAAGGATTGGCAAGTATCTCTATGACCGCTTGATACCGGAACCGATTCGGATCGTTCTCAACGAGACCCACGATCCGGGTCCCCTTTCCCTGATGATCGAGTCCGACGAAACGGATATCCCCTGGGAGATTCTCCACACCGAGGGAGCGTCCGCAGAGTTTCTCTGTCTGAAATATCGACTTTCGAGATGGATACCAGGCGCCAGATACCTGAACCGCCGGATGCCCATCTCGACCGCTTTCTGTGCCGAGGCGGGGAACGTCGAACAACCAGAGATTCCGAGACAGAAGCCTGCACCTCTCCCGGGGACAAAGGCCGAGATCGATACGATCAGAAAAGCAAACAAGAAGTTGGGAGTGGCAACCGATGTGCTCCAGGACGCCTGGCGCAACCAAATCCTCGAACACCTGGAAGAACGAGACTTCCAACTTTTTCACTTCGCGGGACATGCTGATGCTCGTGAGGGATCCCCAGACACGTCGATCCTGCACTTGAACGGAGGGTGGATCGAGGTCCAAGACCTCGTCGACCCGATCCCGGTGCGCCTCAAGACGAATCACCCCTTCATCTTTCTCAATGCTTGTTCGACCGGCTTCCAGGATCAAGCGATCACTGGCAACGGCGGCTGGCCTCATCGCTTCCTGGGCTCCTGCGGGTGCAGTGGCTTCCTCGGACCGACATGGCCGATCAAGAGTGAAGCCGCTCTTACCTTTGCGCGAAGCTTCTATCACCACGCACAGAACCACGAGACTCTTGGGGAAGCTGTGCGGCTGGCTCGCCAGAGCTCGCCCCGGACGCCCTCTTTCTCCCGGGCATCACTGGACTGCCGCCTGCTCTCCTATCGCCTGTATGGCCATCCGAACGCAAGGTTCGAATGGAATCCCGCCGCCAGCAGAAAGCAAGAGCCTCTCGCGGAGGAGAAGGCGATCGGCTCGACTTCGAGTCCAGGCCAGGGTGAGCCGGGTAGGCAAGAAGAGCTGAGAATGGAAAACCCATATTTCCTCGAATCGGCAGCCGATTTCACCCCAGAAGAGGAGCCGTGGACCTTGCCTTCTGAAGACAAAAAAGGACGCCATACGATCTCGGGATCCGCCACGGTCCACAAAGGAATGATCGGCGACAATCATGGCACGATCACTTTCAACGAGACCCCCGATCCCGCCAAGCGCATCGAGAACGAGAGCAAGAGCCTCGAGAAGCTCGGCCTCGAGCAGATGAACCGGGGCGAGCTCAAGCTGGCAGCCAGAAACCTGCAGAAGGCTATCCAGACCTCGGCCAACCCCGAAGAGATGTATTTTCCCCTCGCCATCTGCCGCCTGGCCAACCGGCACCCTTGCCAGCTGAAGATCTCGGAGATCCGGAGCCTCGAGCAAATCCTGGTTCGGTCGATCTCGCTACAGAAGAGCCCGTCTGCTGCGAGCCTGCTCTTGGCCTTTATCAAACACGAATACTACCGACTCAAGGGCGCCCCTTCAAACCCTCCACATCCCGAAGAACTGATCGAAATAGCGACCAAGCAACCGATCGGCAACAAACAAAAGACCAAACTCTTGGAGCTGACACGAATCAAAGAATTCCTAGAGAGAATTGAACAAGGAGACATCAGATGAAGGCCCTTGTCGACAGGCTCGGTGAATACATAGAGATAAAGGTCGCACACCCATATTCTTTCATAAGATGTGCGCGAGGCAGGTCGAACCAGGAACCAGAGGAAAAAAGAAAGAGAAGATTCTTGATAGATACAGAGCTATTCAGACTAAAGGCCAGCGGCCGATCAACGACTGCACTTGGAATATACCTCACGACACCTTTTGCCACAGTATACATACTTTGTATAGCAGCTCACCTGGCCAAGGTGAGTCTTTCTGGCGAATATCTGCTCTTCGCGTCCTCTCTCTTGGCCCTCGTCGGCGCGCCCCTTGCACTCTTCGGCTGGACTATCCTTTCGGGAATCAGGAAGGTAGAGAGCGAGCTTGGAGAAGAACCAAGTCTTTCCGAGGTCAGAAGCTGGCTCAACGAAGGAATCGAAGAGCTTAGATCGCAGTCCTTGAAACGTCTCGGTCTTCACAAGAGCTTGCTGAGCGAGGAGTTTGCACCCCAACCGACAATCTCGCCAGTACTGTGGCCTATCCAAGGAGTAGAATATGGAGATCTCCTATGGAGAGAGTCTGAAAACGAGCTGTTTTCTGGAGTCTACCAGATAGTTTTCACTCATTTTACCGACGACCTTATCGGCATACACTCTTGCTTCTACAATTTCCTCAGGAACACGAACATAGACGACCAAACCGAGGAATTCTACCACAAAGACATTGTCTCGCTATCTACAAGAGAAGAATCCTCCGCAAGGTCCCTTCCAACTGGAAAACGACTTGTGCAAAGCCAGGAATTGTCGATCTCCGCTTCGAATGGTCAGAAGGTACACCTTGGCAACACCAACCTGAGAATCGAATCTATGGCGAATCGAGTAGTAGATACGCCCGCGAGCAATACGGAGCAGGTGACATCGGCCATCAGGACGCTGATCTTCAATCGAAAATCCGAGGTCTCCGAAGACCTGGAAGGCTTCGGAGACCCGGGCCCTTGGAGCTGAGATCCGAGCCCTGGCTTCACCGAGCAGGTTCCTGTGAAGCCGGCCCCGAGGAATTGGTCGAGATCGGCTTCACCGGCACTGCTCGGGTGAGCCTATCGAGCTAGATCATGGATGGATATCCGATAGTCAGCTTCCGCTCCACCCGAAGCACGGAGCTCGAGGAAGTACCTGCCTGGCCACAGGGTCGTGCGAAAGGAGACATCTTCGCTCCAAGCTGCGTCGACCCGGTGAATGATTCGACCGGAGGCGTCGAGAAGGGTGACTTCGATCTCGCCTTCGGCCCCCAGCATTCCTTCGACTTCTTCGACCTCGTGGAGGAGAAAGGTAAGGTATTTCCTCGAGCCACCCTTTCCACCGAGCTTCCCTTCGTGGCTTTCGCCCAGGACGATTGTCTCCGCGCAGAAGAAGAATCCGCTGGACTCCGCCACGTCGCAGTCCAGCTCCGGCAAAGATGCTGGGGCTGCAAACGGAATGACCTCGCCGTCATCCTCTTCCGTGTCGTCCCCCGGCTCGCCGTCCTTGTCGGGCTCCGCGGTTTCATGGCCCTCGCCCAAGGACGCAGCCGCCCGAGGGATCAAGACGAGGGGAATCACCTCTCCATCGTCTTCCTCGGTGTCGTCCCCCGGCTCGCCATCCTTGTCGAGCCGCATGACGGGACCGGGCAAGATCCCTGCGGCAAGCGCACGAATCCCCAGCGGTCCAGGGAATGTAAGGGGAATCACCTCACCGTCGTCTTCCTCGGTATCGTCCCCCGGCTCGCCGTCCTTGTCGGGATTCCGGGCGAAAGGAAAGATCTGAGTCGTGAGCCGGAGGTGTTGCCAGCTCCCGGTGTCGTAGCTTCCGACAGGACGCCAATGAACGAAAAGGGTTCCGGGCTCTTTGGCTTCGACCAGCCCCCGGTCGAGGAAAGCTCCCTTGGTGGAGTGCAGCGGTGGCTCACCACATTCGTTGGTGAGCTCCAACCAGGTCGAGGCCTGGAAACGAGAGCCCTCGGGTGGCGCCAGCTCGACGGCCAACCAGCCCGGTTCCTCGACCTCTATGGCCAGCCAACCGCCGAGCGACCATTCGGAAAAAGTCCATTGTTGTTCCTGGCCGGCAACGATCGGAATCACATTCCAGCAGCTTCCTTGCAACGAAGCTGCTCCCGAGCCTCGGGCCGAAGCGGCCGTACCCACCCAACAACAAATGAAGACTACCCAGAGAAACAAGAGACGCTTTGGAACTTGCATCGTACCTCCTCGGGCTCGGGGCCCGGTTCAGACGGTCCCACCCCTGAGCAGGACCGCGGATTGTGCAAGGTCTGGGCGCGCGCCTCTCTTGACCTTCACCACGCCCTAACGGCAAGTCGGTCTCTCTTGGCTACAAACCTGAAAATCCTTCTCGAATTGCTAAATTCACAACTTGTCATCTCCAGCGTTGCGCTATACTCCGCGTCCAACATGGCAATTGACGAAGAGGAAATCCGTCCTCTGCTCGAGGCCTGGAGCGGAGGGGATACTGATGCCCTGGACCAGCTCTTCCCGCTGGTCTTCGACGATCTTCACCGGATGGCACGATTCTTCTTTCAGAGAGAATCCGATACTCACACCCTGCAACCCACGGCTCTCCTGAGTGAGATCTACTTTCGACTCCGGGGCCAACGGAAAGTCCAGCTCGAGTCCAGCGCGGACTTCTTCAATTTCGCCGCCGAGGTTCTTCGGCACTTTCTCGTCGACTACGCGCGCAAACGAAAAGCCGAGAAACGGGGCAGTGGGCAGCCGGCGCTGCCTCTGGACGAGAGCTTCGTCCACTTCGCCTCGTCCAAAGCCACGAGCGTTCAGCTGCTCGATCTGAACCGAGCCCTGAAGGAGCTGGAGGAAGTCGACCCCCGCCTCGCCAAGATCGTGACTCTGCGATTTATCTTGGGATTACATGTCGACGAAGTCGCGCAGATCCTCGGCAAATCTCAGGCTACGGTCAAACGCTGGTCGAGAATCGCAAGAGCTTGGCTCAAACACCGTCTCGAAGTAGGTGCCGAGAAACGAGGCGATGGCGACGACCCGACCGATCCGGAGTCCGAGGATCCGGCCCCCCCCACACAGCACTGAACGCGAGAAGACGGCCGGTCCTTGGAGCTGGCCGATGCAGCGAAAAAAAATCCGAGTCCTCGACCCCGTTGTTCGAGCGGGCACGCTAAGAATATGTAGAGGCCTCTCGTTCCTCGTGAGCACGCCATGACCAAGAATCGCTGGCAAAAAATCAAGAAGATCCTCGACGAGGTTCTGGATCTTCCTATCGAAGAACAGGAAGCTCGGCTCGCACCACTCCGCACAAGCGATGCCGAGCTCTATTCGGAAGTCATGACCTATCTGGCTCATGACAAAGACCCCGAAGATCCATTCGCGACCCCGCTGTTCGATCTCATCGCAGGACGTCCTCCCGAGCTCCGAGCCGGACAGACGATCGGCTCCTATCGCCTCCGTGGAGAGATCGCTCGCGGAGGTATGGGAGTGGTCTACGAGGCGTTCAGAATCCAGGGTGGATTCGAGCAGACGGTGGCGATCAAGGTCATGAAGCAAGGGTTCGAAACCGGAAACTTCATTCGCCGGTTTCGCAGGGAGCGACAGATTCTGGCCGACCTCGACCATCCCAACATCGCTCACCTGATCAGTGGAGGCACCACCGACGACGGACTACCCTTCCTGGTGATGGAGAAGGTCGAAGGAACACGCCTCGATGTCTTCTGTCGAGAGCAACGCCTGGGATTGGAAGAACGGCTTGCCCTGTTCCTGGAAATCTGCGATGCCGTACACGCTGCCCATCAACGACTGGTGGTGCACTGCGACTTGAAACCTTCCAATATTCTGGTGACACCCGAGGGGCGCCCGAAGCTCCTGGACTTCGGAATCTCAAAGGTTCTGCAGCAGGATTCCGACACCATCACTCGCTCCCTCTCGCTACGGATCGGAACCCTTCCCTATGCCAGCCCGGAGCAAATGGCTGGCCTGACCATCAACACTTCGACCGATGTTTTTGCCCTCGGCTGCATTCTCTACCTCCTCCTGACGGGTCGTCCTCCGGCACCCATTGGAGAAGGGACGGGACAGCCCGAAACCCCTTCAAAGGCTCCCAGCTCCGGAACCTCGACAACCGATGCGATCTCGAGCCAGAAACGATGGCGGCAGAAGATCCGTGGCGATCTCGACGCCATCGTGCTCAAGGCGATGGCCGGCGACCCGGCCCGGCGCTACAACTCGGCTGCGGATCTCGCCGCAGATCTACGGCGCCACCAGTCGAAGAGGCCCATCGAGGCCAAACCTGCAACCTGGCAATACGAGCTCTCACTGTTTCTCCGAAGGAAGAAAAATGAAGTCGCCATCGGTGCTGTTTCGATGTTGTTCGTCTTGGGAGCCGTGGGCATTGCCTCGAGCTTCGGGATCAAAGCACGGCTCGAATCCCTTCGAGCCAATGAAATGTTGGCTGCCTACCTGGAGCTCCTGGAAGTCTTCGACTCGACTGCTGGCGAATCCCGTGCCGAAACTCTTCGCACCGCGATCAGCCGACTTTCGAGCGCCGAAAAATTCAGCATCCCCGCTGACATGGCTCGGATCTACGACCGGCTGGGGAGGATGCTCTATCGCCATGGCGACCTCGAAGAAGCCCAAGAGCTCCTGGACCGTGCCCTCGAGATTCGCCGCTCTCTGCCCGAGGTCTCGAGCGAAGACCTGGCTGCCAGCCTCAACAACCTCAGCCTCGTCTACAAGGACCAAGGAGACCTGAGCACTGCAGCAGATCTCCTGTACGAGGCACTGGACCTCCACGAAACCGAGAAGGATCCAGAACGGGCCGAGACCCTCGACTCGCTGCACAACCTGGGTGCACTCGAAGAAGCCCAGGGCAACCTTCAACGGGCGGAAGAGCTCTACGAGCGGGCCCTCGTCCGGCGAGAGGCCAAACACGGCCCCGTCAGCCTCGAAGTGGCCAAGACCACGAACAACCTGGGCAAGGTTCTCAAGGCTCGAGGACGCCTGCAAGAAGCCCAGGACGCCTACGAGAGATCTCTCGAGATTCGCGAGCAGATCCTCGGACCGGACCACGCGCAGACTGCTATTGCGCTTCAGAATCTTGGGGAGCTCCTGAGCACACGTGGCGACTTCGATCGAGCCATCGCCTACTATCGGCGAGCCCTGGCGATTCGAGAGCAGGCCTTCGGCAAGGAACACCAGAAGTATGCGTTGACGCAGTCAGGCCTGGCAGTGGCCCTCCTCAGCCGAGGATCCGAGGAGGATCTCTCTCGCGCGAGCACTCTGCTGGGCCAGGCCGTGACAAACCTTCGCCGCGATCCTGGACGCAACCACGAAATCACCTGGATCGTCGAAACCAATCTGGCTTCCGTGCTCCTGGAGCTCGATCGTGTCGAGGAAGCCGAAGGCCTGATTCGAAGAATCCAGCTGCACGCAACTCCTTGGAACCACAGAGACTCCTGGCGTGGCGCCCATCTGCGCAATCTCCTTGGAGGAGTCCTGGCCGCGCAAGGCAATTTCCAAGAGGCCCGTCCCCTGCTGTTGGAGAGCCAGGAGGTCTTGGAAAGAGAGACTTCTGTCAGCTCCAGGTACTCTCGAGAAGCCAGGCGCCGATGGCAAGACTGGAATGAGCGAAGCTCGTCGTGACCCTCTGGATGCCCGTAGCTCCACACCCGCTCCCCGACCCGACTCTTTCGAAATGATGTATATTTTTATCTGATCCTTTTCCGCGGGAGAGGCGCGGGGCATCGATTGTGTGGGCAGGTCTCGAGGTAGATCTCGCGTCCAATTGGCGAGAGGTCTCGATTTCTTGTTTCTTGTCGCCCCGGATGGGGCCTGGAGGACCTGACGATGGCAATCGACCCGGAAAGTGATCCTTTTGTTCTGCTCGGCCGTGTGGCGACCTTGGGAGACAGGGGTACGGTCGACGATGGCGCCGTGTACATTCGCGGGGAGGACGTTGTCGCGGTGGAGCCGGAGGAGGCTCCGGCGCCTGCGGGGTTCGAGGGCGCGGCGCGGGTACGCACCGGCGGCACGATTTTCCCCGGGTTGATCGAGCTGCACAATCATCTCTCGTACAACGCGATTCCGCTCTGGGAGCTGCCGCGGGCGTATCTGCACAGCGGCCACTGGCAGGGCACCGACGAGTACAAGACGGCCGTGACCAAGCCGGCGGCGGTGCTGGCCAACACGGCGGGCAATGCGGAGGCCCTGGTGCGGTTTGCGGAGTGCCGTTGCCTGCTGGGCGGGGTCACGGCGTCGCAGGGCATCACCCTGCAGTCGAATTCCGGAGTCCAGAAGCTCTACAAGGGTCTGGTGCGCAATGTCGAAGCGCCTCTTCTCGCCGGAGTCCACCGAGCCCACGCTCGGATCGGCGCGCCCGACAAGGACGAGAGCAAGTATCTCGAGAAGCTGCGGACCAAGACCTGCTACCTGCAGCATCTCAGCGAGGGGATCAACGAAACCGCACGCAAGCAATTCACCGGTCTGCAGGATGCCAACGGCGACTGGGCTCTGCACCCCTCGCTCTGCGGAGTGCATTCCACGGCTCTGACGCCCGAGGACTTCGAGATCCTGGGACAGAACGGCTGCTCGATCGTCTGGTCGCCCCTGAGCAATCTCCTGCTCTACGGCCAGACTACCGATGTGGCCGCCGCCAAGGCGGCCGGGGTACCGATCGCCCTGGGCTCCGACTGGGCGCCGAGCGGCAGCAAGAATCTGCTCGGGGAGCTGAAGGTGGCCAAGGTGGTGAGCGACCATCTCGGAGGGCTCTTCACCCTCGAGGAGCTCTGCGCCATGGTGACCACCACCCCGGCCGAGATCCTCGGCTGGGACCACCGGGTCGGTCGGGTCGAGGCCGGCAAGGCGGCCGACCTGGTGGTGATCGACGATACGACCGACGACCCTTTCGAGCAGCTGGTGATGGCCCGGGAGACCTCGGTCACGCTGGTAATGATCGGCGGCATTCCCCGGGTCGGCCAGCGACGTCTGATGCGCCGCTTCGCGGGCGATTTCGAGGAGATCCGGATCGGCAGCTCGAAACGTCTGCTCGACCTCAGCACTCGCTCCGGTGACGCCGAGCTCGGCGGCCTCACCCTCGCCGAGGCCACCTCTCGCCTCGCCGACACCTTGGAACGCCTGCCCGAGTGTGCAGAGGAGCTGGAGAACGCCCTCGCTTCGGGCTGGGTTCCGGGGCGCGCCGTGGCGGAAGGCGGCATCGACATGGGCCAGCTCCCCGAGGACTGGACGGAACCCGAGCTGCGGGTGGTGCTGGAGCTCGAGGAGGAAGACGGCAATGCCGAGTTCCTCGAAGCTCTGCAGGCCGGCGACCTGGTCGACTGGGTGGAGCCCATGCGGCTCGATCCGATCACCGTTCCCGACGACCCTACCTTTCTCAAACGCCTGCTGCGGGCCCGGAATCTGCCTCTCTACGTGAAAGAGGCTCTGCCGGAGCTGCACGGCGTGCAGCTCTCCCTGCCGACCGACGAATCCCTCGCCGAGGAAGAGGCCGACCGGGCCGCCGGTCCCCTCGCCTCGGTGGAGCTCGGTGAGTTCCTGGCGGAGCAGCCCGACATGCCGTCCGCCGATCGCCTGCGCATTCTCGAGCAGGCGATCCTGCTGCTCGAGCGGTACTACGTGCACCTGCCGATGAAACGCACCCGGTACGCGGTCGACCCGGTGCAACGTCTGCGGATCCTCGCCCACGAGCTCTTCCACGGCGAGAGCCGGGGACTCAGAGACCTCGACTTCCACCGCGAGGTGATCGCCGCCTTCGATTCCATGCGCGACCTGCATACGGCCTATCGCCTGCCCCGCCCCTACCGCGGCAAGATGGCCTGGCTGCCCTACCTGATCGAGGAATGCCGCCGAGAGCCCCGAGCCGACGACGGCGACCCCGAGTCGGCGGCCACGAAGCTCATCGTCTCCAAGGTGATCTCGGATCCCGGGCCGGCGAGCTTCGTGCCGGGCGTGGAGGTGCTGCACTGGAACGGTGTGCCGATCGCGCGAGCGGTCGAAGCCCTGGCGCGGCAGATGCCCGGGGGCAACCGCGCGGCTCGCAAGGCCCGGGCGATGAACTCGCTGACCCTGCGTTCTCTGACCCGCGGCCAGATTCCCGACGAGGAATGGGTGACGCTGCACTACCGCACGGCGGACGGCAAGATCGGCCGCTTCAAACATCCCTGGCTGCTGTTCCAGGCCGGCCGCGGGCGACGCAATCTCACTCCCGAGCAGCTGGGCAGCGTCGCCGCCACCGAGCTCGGCCTCGACGACCAGACCGACGATCTGCAACATGCCAAGACCCTCTTTTTCGCCGCCGCCGAGGAGCTCGATCCCGAGCCCGACGAAATCATTCTCGCCCGGCGCCGACGTCTGGTGGCGTCGGCGCGAGACCGGTCGGCCCGCGGCGCCACGACCGATCTGCCCACCCGCATGCCCACCGTCTTCCGCGCCCGCACCGTGGTGGCGGAGGACGGATCCCGGAAGGCGTTCGGCTACCTGCGGATCTTCACTTTCAACGTCGACGACGCCGATCTCTTCGTCGACGAGATGGCAGAGCTCCTCCAGGCCCTTCCCCCGGACGGCCTGATCCTCGATCTCAGAGGCAATGGAGGCGGCCTGATCGCTGCAGCCGAGCGGGCGCTCGAGCTGCTGAGCCCGCGCCCCATCGAGCCGCAGGCGGCGCAGTTCATCAACAGCCCGGCAACCCTGGAGCTCTGCCGCAACCAGGTCCGGGAGCCCCGCCTCGAAGGGCTCGACCTCCAACCCTGGCTGGGCTCCATGGAGCGGGCGGTGCAGAGCGGCGCTCCCCACTCCCTCGGCGTGCCCATCACCCCTCCGGCCGCCTGCAATCTCCGGGGCCAGATCTACCAGGGTCCGAAGGTGTTGATCCAGGACGGCCTCTGTTACAGCGCTGCCGACATGTTCATCGCCGGCTTCCAGGACCACGGCCTGGGAGAGATCATCGGCCTGCACGGCAACACCGGGGCGGGCGGCGCCAATGTGTGGTCCCACCGGCTGCTGCGGTTCCTCGAAGGGGGCCGTGGCGAGCAGAGCCCGTTCCGGCAGCTGCCCGACGGTGCCGATCTGCGAATCGCCATCCGCCGCACCCTGCGAGTCGGTGCCCATGCCGGGGAGCTGGTGGAGGATTTCGGGGTCGCGACCGATCTCCCGTACCGCATGACGGAACGCGATCTGCTGGCCGGCAACCAAGACCTGGTCCAGACCGCCATTCGTCGCCTCCGCGCCGCGCCCGCGTACTCCCTCGAAGTACGGTCGACGCCCGATGGCCTGCGAGTCGCCGCTCGCGGAGGCGCGGAATGGGTGCAGATCACCTCGGATACCCGCCCGGTGGGCACCTACGCCCTGGGACGCGACGGCAAGACCACGGTTGCCCTGCCGCTGCCCGGTCTCGCGTCGAACGAGATCGAGCTGGTGGCCCATGCCAGCGGAGAGCCCGTCGCCCGGGCTCGCCACCCGATGCCCTGACCTCGGAGGCTCCGTGGCCCGGAGCGCCCGCTGGTTTCGTAGGAAAGGAATGGAGGACCAAGAGATGAGCAGAGGAAATTTCGATCATTGGGTCGTCGCCGTCCACCGCGGCAAGTCGGCCGAAGAGCTGGATGTGCTGCCGGTCGACGCCCTCAAGGGGGTCTCCGCGGGCGACCGCGAGCACCTCGAGCAGGCCTTCGGCATCCACACCGTCGGCGAGCTGGCGAGCCATCGCTTCTTCGCCGCCGCGCGGTCGATTCGCGAGGAGGCCGCCGAGATCGGCCACGACCCGGGGCCCGATCCCGACTGGTCGGCCTTCTTCGCCGCGGCACCCCTGGCCACCTACCAGGCGCACCCGAATTCCTTCCGCCTCGATTTCGGGCCGGTGTATTACCGCGGCCGGCTCGACGGCAGCGCTCGCCTGCTGATCATCGGCCAGGACCCCGCCGCCAACGAGCTCATCGCCCATCGCGCCTTCGTCGGAGCATCGGGCCAGAGGCTGCAGGGATTTCTTCGCCGCCTCGGCATCCACCGCGACTACCTGATGGTCAACACCTTCCTCTACCCGGTCTTCGGCCAGTTCATCGGCGACCTGCGGGATTTGACCGAGGATCCCGAGATCCTCGGCTACCGCAACCAGATGCTCGACCGCATCGCCGAGAGCAACCCCATCGAGGCGGTGATCACCGTCGGCTCGGCGGCCCGGGATGCCGTCGAGCGCTGGGCCGGTGGCGGCGAGCACACCGTTCAACACCTGACCCATCCGTCGGCCAAGAGCCACGGTCCGCTGCTCGCCAACTGGAACGAAGGCCTCGCCACCCTCCGGCCCCTGGTCGCCCCGGAGGCCGGGATCGAACGCGACGAGGCCACCTACGGCGCCGACTGGCGCGACGAGGACCACGAGGACATTCCCCGCCGCGACCTGCCCTTCGGCCTGCCCGAGTGGCACGGCGTCGGCTCGCGAGCCAGGCGCGCCCGCACTGACGACAACAAGACCGACCACAAACGGATCCTCTGGAAGGCGCCGTGAGCCGACCGGGTGCGTCTACTCCTTGGTGATCACGTATTGCAGGATCTCCACCACCTGCTGCGGCGATTCCGCCCAGGCCAGGGCCGCGGCGTCGACCTCTTTCAAGGCGTGCAAGAGGTCGGAGCCGTGCAGGGTGATGTAGGGCTTGCCGAGGGCGGCGCAGTACCCGGCGTCGAAGGCCGCGTTCCACTGTTTGTAGCGATCCCCGAATCGGACCACGGCGAGGTCACAGGAATCGAGCAGCGTGCGCGTACGGATCGCGTTGACCTTGGCCGACTTGTGATCGCGCCAGAAACCCTCGCTGGCGGGCCCGAGCATGTCGCCCGCGGCATCGCTGGCGGGATGGTCGGTCACCGCCGAGGTGAAGTCCACCGGCAGATCGAGGGCTGCGGCGCCCTCGCGAATCTCCTGACGCCAGGTCGTGTGAATCTCGCCGGAGAGATATACGGTCCAGTGCATGGATGCCTCCTGGTAGATGTTCGTGGGTCGGGGCCACTGCGAAGAGGCAGCGGCTCCGGCCGGAGGCTACCAGCTCCACCCACACCGAGTCCTCCCCGGTCTCCTCGACGACGGGAAGTCTCCGCCCCCTCCCGAGCAACTCCCTGGTACGATCCGCGAGTCTCGAAGCCAGCCCCACAGCCGAGTCGCCGGTTTCTTCGATTCCGGCCAGCCGGGCCCGCGGGCCCGGGAGGAGAAGATGGTCAAGAATCGATTGCTCGTCAATGCTTCGCTGCTGCTGCTCTTCTGCGGCCTGCTCTTCGTGCTCCTCGAGATCTGTTACCGGGTCTACCTCTTCGGCCCGGCGAGCCTCTCTCCGAAAAGGCTGGAGAGCATCCAGTCGATCGCCACTGTCGGCCTGGTTCGTGCGTCTGCTCACCGGGAGGTGATCTACGAGCTGGAGCCGAATCTCGATACCTACTTCAAGCTCACCCGGTTTCGCACCAACTCCCACGGCCTCCGGGACCGTGAGTACGACCTCGCCAAGCCGGACGACACCTTCCGCATCGCAGTGGTGGGTGATTCCTTCACCATGCCCTCGGGAGTCCGCGGGGAAGACGCCTACCACTCCGTGCTCGAAGAGCAGCTCAATGCGCGGGGCGACGGGTTGCGCTACGAGGTGCTCAACTTCGGAGTCGGGGGATACGCCCTGCGCCATTATCTGGCGACTCTCGAGCACAAGGCCCTCGCCTTCGATCCCGACCTCGTGCTGGTCGGCTTCTGCGCCGAAACCGACCACTGGCCAGGCCTCTCCCCCGATCAGCTCGTGGGTCCCTATCGCCCCCGGCCACCCCAGACCGTGCTGTTCCATTCTTTCGCGGTGCAGAAGATCCAGACCCTGCTCGGCGAGGGTAGGCCCATTGTGCAGGGTATGGACACGACTCCGCTGAAGATCTCCCCGAAACAGGAAACCCAGATGGCCGAGCGTTTCGCCCAGATCGCCGGCCTGGGCCGTCGGGAGGATCTCCCGGTGCTCGTCGCCTACCTCTCCAATCGGGTTCGGGATCCGAGCTTGGTGAAACGCCTGGTCGAAACCGAAGGCATGGGATTCGTCGACGTCAGCCGTCGCTTCCAGGGCAAGCCGCTCGCGGACCACGTCATCTACCGGGCCGACGGGCACCCCAACGAGGCCGCCCACCGGATCTTCGCGGAGGGAATCCTCGATCATCTCGTCGAGTCCTCGATGCTGCCGGGCCCCGGCGCCTGATCCTCGAGCGCCGACGCTTCGGCCACGGCTCGTCAGTCCCGAGAGGTTCGCCCGGCTGCCGCCGCCTCCGCCTCGAACTGTGCCTTGATGGCGTTCATCTGCTCCCAGGCTCCTTCGTAGTCGGCGTGGTCGAGGTGGTGGATCACCTTGCCTTCTTCGATGCGCAGGATGGTGGTGACCTGGATGGTGCCTTCGAATTCCCGTTCGGGAAAGCCGATGAGCTCGCCGCGATTCCGTACCCAGGAATCGAATTCCACCACCACGTACGGACCGGTGACATAGAGCCGGTGGATGGTGTTGCGGATCTCGAGGGTGCCGGCATCGGTGGCGGAGTCGCGCCAGAATCCGGTGATGGCTTCGGGACCCTGGAAGTGCCAGGGCTCACCGAAGAGCTCGGAGGTCGGATCCTCGAAGACCGACTCCGCGGTGTAGAAGGTCGCCTGAGCCTCGTGATCCATGGCTTCGAGGGTTTTCAGGTATGCGCGAGCCACCGCTTCCCGAGGGTCGGGGTCGGTGGCCGCAAGGGCCGAAGCGGCGAAGAAAAGGACGCAGAGCGAGAGGATCGGTCGTTGCGGCATGGCTGGGTCTTCCTATCGGTTGTCGGTACCCAAGATCAGAGGGCGGACGGCATGGGTCCGGGAGCCTTCGGAGCTCTCGGGGGCCACATCTGGCCGAGGCGAATCGGCAGGACACGGTCGAACGTCACCTCGCGGCCGGCGGCCATGCCGGCCCAGAGTCGCTTATAGCCACGAGTCCAGCGCGCAAATCGGACCCGCCGCTGGAACAGCTCGAGCTCTCGCTCCGTCGCCTCTCTGCGCTCCCTGGCGACTCCCGCCAGGCGGAACCCCGGCGCCTCGGGGAATCTGCCGGCCAGAAGAGCCCGGCCCCAGAGAGAGGCTCGGGTGTCGACGGCCAGGGCACAGAGACGAGTCTCCCGGTCGAGATTCTTCGGCATTTGCCGGGTGAACCGCTCGAACCAGAATCCGCGACCCGGCTCCCGGTGCAGGAGCAGAGAGCCGATCGGGGTGACGTGGGGCCAGCCTTCGGCATCCACGGTGGCGATCGAAGCATAGATCGAACGGGCGAAGACCCGGCGGATTTCGGGCCAGGCGGCCTCGAGGTCGGGTCCGTCGGTTCGGAGCGCGGGAGGAGCCACGGACTGCGGTTCGATGGCGGGAAGAATCATGGGTTCTCCTCGAGATCGGGTTCTGGTTTGGTGTCGGATGATCGTTCGGACACGAGGTCGAAGCCGAGATGATCGATGAAGCTGTTGAGCTCGCGCAGAGCTTCGCGGGAGAGATCCCGGTAGAGAATCTGCGTACCCACGAGCATCGCCATGTGGGCTCTGGCGGTCAGCTTCGCGATGTGGGAGTCGCCGATCGCCGCCTCGAGCTGCTCCTGGAGGTACCGCTCCCGAGTCCGGTCGACCCGTTCCACCACCTCCCGGGCCGCCGGCTCCCGTTCCCCCCACATGCGCAAGGTGCGCTCGAGGCGAAGATCGACCTCCCGAGCCGTACGCTCCCCGAGGATCTGCAAGCGCCGGGTGGGATCGGCCACGGGCTCCAGGTCTGCGATCAGCTGGCGGGTGAAGGTCTGCTCCCAGTGCTCCAGCAGCGTGGCGACAAAATCCTCGCGCCCCGAGAAGTGGTGGTAGAAGGAACCCTTGGTCTTCTCCAGGCGCCGGCAGAGAACCTCCACTGTCAGCTCCTTTTCCCCCTGCTCCCGAAGCACCCGGAGGCCTTCGGCCAACCAGTCCCCGCGCTGCAATCGCCTGCTCTGGCGTTTCGATGCTCGTCTCTCGGCCATGAACATACCATACCGTATGGTATGTTTCTCGGGCAACAACTTTCCGATCGAGCTCCCTACTCCTACTTTGTCCGATGCACTCGCGAGGTCGAGTCGGTGTTCCTTCCGCCAGGTCTCGAAGGGTCGCGCCGGCTGTGAGCGGCTCCGAGGTCGACATCTGACAAGGTAGAGCTACCTACTTCTACTCTGTCAGATTTCCTGGCGGGGTCGAGTCGGCGTTCCTTCCGCCAGGCCT
>CAZMEL010000064.1:0-30030 GCA_964565225.1 uncultured Thermoanaerobaculia bacterium
GTGTTCCAGGGGGGAAAGGGAGTCGCGGAATTGCCGTCGTCGTCGATCGGGGTATCGAGGTCGTCGGTGTCGGATTCGGCTCCGTCGAAACGGCCGCGGTCGAAATCACCACCCCAGATCACGAGCTCCGTCTGGTCGCCGGGCAGGCGGAAGAAGAACTGGAAGTCGCCGTCGTAGGTGGTGGGGCTGGCGTTGGGGAACGCCGGGTAGATGATGAAGAGATCGTTGCCGCTGGTCCAGTTCGCGATGTAGGAGAACGGCTGGGCAAACGGCTCGATGGTGGCCACGGCGTTGGTGCGGACCTTGAACCCGTTCAAGGTGTTGAGCGAGAGATTCGTGAGCTCGATCGTGAGCCGGTAGAAGAAGTTGCCGCTCGGCGACTGAGCTGCCGCGGAGGTGACGATCGTGAAATCCTGCCACGCATTGTTGGGCAAGGTCGAAGAGCTGATGAACGGGGAGCCAGCTTGCATCTCTACGATGTCGGTGCCCGTACCGTCGCCAAAGGGGTCGGCTCTCAAGGTATAGGTGAAAGGAGCGGCAGCACCGAGATCCCAGAAAGAGCCGGCTCCACCTTCGGAACCGTCTCCGTCGAAGACTCCGAGCTCGAAAGAAGTGGTTCCGGCCGGAACCTGGACCTGGAGCTCGAGGATCGGATCACTCAAGGTGACAAAGCTGGGGCCGTTGGCGATGACCAGCAAACGGCCATCCGTGGCATCACAGCTGGGGATGCAGTTGAAGATGCTCATCTTTTCGAAGCCGCTCTTCTCCCCGCCTTCGAGGCTGGCCGGGGCCGCCTTCGCCGGAGGTTGGAGAAGGCCCTCGCTGATGGAAGCCTCTACATTGGCAATCGCCTCGGCGCGTAGCCACTCTTCGAAACCTGGCTTGCCGTCGTCTGCCGCCAGGCTCGGAGCCAGGGCGATCGACAAGACGAGCGCAATTATGGGTAGCAGACTCGGATGTTTGGAACGCATGCGAAGTCCTCTCGTTGAACAGGAAATTCCCGGGCCATCGGATAGATGGAGGCTAGGGCTCTCGTCGTGATCGAAGCACTGTGGTTGGGTGGGCGTGCGGATCGAGCCTCGAACGACGATGCTGGATGGGAAGAGATTCCGTGGTCTCATGTTGGTAGAGAGATCCCGAAGAAACGAAGCCATTGGGTTCATGGTTCTCGAGTCGAAAAAGTATGGAACGACGACCGGACTCTAGGTGGGCTGCATACACATCGACTGAAGTGTTCACCTCGCACTCGAGCCGAGTATCTTCCGCCCCTCGCTTCCTCGCCCAGATGCTCTGCCTGCTTGGAGGTCGACTTCTTGTCGCCTGGGGCTCGTCCGGAGCCAACGGCTGCTGATCTGAAAGGAAACCAACCGGTCAGAAGGTAACCTACCGTCCGGTTGGTCGATTTGTCAAGCAAGATGCTGATCCTTCCTTTCCGACTCTGGTTACGACCGGTCATCGCAACATGTAAATGTTTCTCTTGCAGGGTTGCCACCGCTCGGCAGGCTTGTCGGCTCGCTTGGTGGCCTCTGCAATGAAGAGTCACGGAAATCATCACGGAGACCTTGCAGAGACCGGTTGCGTCCTTCGAAACCAGGCGTGTTTCTGAGCGCGAGCATCGGAGACATACGCGAAGGAGAGCAAGAGCTGTGCCAGAGCTTTGGTGCCAACCCTCCGGCTCAGAGGTGGTGCCACGGGGGAGGCTTCGAGAACCGTGTGTCAGCTCTCCTCTGTCGAAGGTTGTTTGCGGATTCTCGAACCTTCGAGAAGTGTGAGACGAGACAGCTTGGCCAACTCTCTGGAAGGAGTCGAGAGACGCCCCCCGTGTCGGCGGGACACAAATCGTGACGATTCTGGAAACCGACATGTCGCCGACATGTCGGTTTCTACCTGAAAGAGATGGGTTTCGAAATGTAAAAGAGCGAATAGATAGAGCGAGGCTCAGGAAGATGGCGGAGCGGGCACGAAGACCAGGGGCTCGGGAGCCGAGGGGGCAGAGCGGGGAGACTCCATGGGCTGATCGAAGATCTTGCCGATCCGGTTCCCGGCCGGATCCTCCAGGGCCGGGCCGATGTGGATCTTGTGGGAACCGGCAGCCCAGGGGGTATGAGGATAGAAGCTCCAGACGGTTTCTTCGTTGGTGACCCGTATCTCACCGGTCAATGCCGGGCCTGCCGGGCCTGCCGGGCCTTCTACCGCCAGCTGGCTGGTGAGCAGGGAGTGGTCGAGGGGGCTGTCGAGATGAAGCCTCAGAGGCTCCCGGCTTCCCGCGGGAGGGGGCTCGATTCGCCACAGGTCGGGAGCGGGTGCGACTCGATCGGGAGCGACGACTTGAAAGGTCTTCTCGCAGCCTCGTACCAGGAGCTCGCCTCGAGAATCCGGCCAGTCCGCGCTCACCGCGAGCCGGTAGGTGGTCCCGGCGACGAGTGGGGGACCCGCTTCGTCGTGAGGCCGGAGGCCACGTTTGATCCGTCCCGGATCGAGGAGCAGGGTGAGCCGACGCTGCTCGGGATCCCAGAGCTCCTGGGCGATCTCGACGAATGGATCGGGGGCCGGTCCCGGTCGTCCTGGCGATGGGCGCCCCAGGATCTCCAGGGAGATGTGATCCTCGGAGACTCCGCGACTCATCGGGCCGGAGAACTGCAGATAGAGACGGAGCAGGTTTTCCGGCAGGCGATCACCGGAAGGAAAAATCCCCTCACACTCGGTCGCCACGGTCGATGGCCGTGTGGGTAGCTGGAAACGAGCTTCGACGACTCGAGGAGAAACACCGGGGTAGGGAGCCGGCCCGGAGTCGAGATCGAGCCGCACCCGATACACCAGGCCCGACTCCAGCGGAAAGCGAGGGGTGAACCGAAGATCCCCGTCGACCATTTCGTGCCGGCCCAACATGGGGGGCCGCTCTCCCGAGGTCACCTCGGAGCCCACGTGGACCGCCAGCAGATCGAGCCAGGAGCGGTCTCGGGGCGACCGACCCGAGAGCTCGTCTCGCCAGCTCTCGGGCAGGCCCCGGACCACGAATACGGAGTCGCTCTCGCCCTCGGGCTCGAGTCGGATCGACGGGGTCGCGGGCACCGCCTCACCACAGGCCAGCAGCAGGAGCAGGTGTGCCAGCGGCAGCCAGATCGCGGCGGTGGAGGAGCTCTTCACGGTTCGGAACCAGAGTTTCATCGTCCGGCCTCCGAGGACCGGGGCGTTTCTTGGGTGAGCCGGGCATACAGCTCGCGGCCGTCCGCCGTGGCGGGAGCGTGGCGAGCGAAGAGAGCGCGGGCTCGAGACCGGGCTCTCCGGGTCGCCGGATCCGCCATTCCCCGCTGCTCGGCCAGGACGGGGTAGGCCTCGGCCAGGAGGGCTTCGGCTTCGTCGAACCGATCGAGGAGGAGCAGGCATCCCGCCCGGGTGCTGCGCGCGTCGGCCAGCCGCCAATGACCCGGTGGATGAGAGCTCGCCAGCCGTTCGAGGGAGCGGTCCAGGAGCTCGAGTGCCTCGACGGGTTGGCCCCGATCACACGCGAGGCGGGCTCGGCCGACCATCGGATAGGCGATGGCGGGGTGGTCCGGTGGGTAGCTCTTGGCGATGAGATCGGTGGCCTCCCGGTAGTGGTGCTCGGCCTCTTCGAGATCGTCCTTCAGGTCGTGCAGCAGGTTGGCGAGAGAATAGTGGCTCTGGGCGACATCGGGATGATCCTTGCCGTAGATCCGGATCCGCAGGGCGAGGGACTCCTCGAAGAGCGCTCGGGCCTCGCGAAATTTCTCGCGCTTGCCGAGAAGGATCGCCAGCTCGTTGAGAACCACCGCGAAGCTGTGATTCTCGACCGCCGTTTCCCGGTACTTTGCAATCACCTCCTGCAACAGCTCTTCGGCCACGTCCAGGTGCCCGCCGGCCTGCAGGGCTCGGGCCAGCTCGTAGTTCGTTCGGAGCACCAGCGGGTGGGAGGCAGGCAAGAACCGCTGCCGGATCTCGAGGATCTGTCGGTAGCGCTCGGCAGCCTGGAGGAACTCTCCCCGCTGGTAGTGGAGTCGGGCGAAGTCATCGAAGCTCACAGCCATTTCCAGGTGCTGATCGCCGAGGATCTCCTTGCGAACCTCGTAGGCGGCCCAAAGGAAGGGCTCGGCCTCGTCGAGCTCCCCCAACTGCATCAGGACCGCCGCCAGATCGCTCTGGACCTGGGCCACCGAGCGGTGCCGGGGCCCGTACTGGTCGAGCCTGTGGTCGAGGGTTCGCTGCAGCAGCTCGCGGGTGGTCTCGAGGTCTCCCCGGCGCCACTCGATCAATGCCAGGCCGTTGAGAGCGTCGGCGACGTCCGGATGGGTGGGATCCTCGGCCTGGCGAATCGAGAGCACCTCGCGAAATCTCGCCTCGGCCTCGTCGAGCCGGCCGTCCTCCACTTCCAGGGTCGCGAGCTGGGTGAGAGGTGTGGCGCGGTCGCGGTAGGCGGCACCTTTCAGCTGTCTCCGAGCGTCGAGGGCCTCGTGCAGCATGGCTTCGCCTTCGGTGGTGAATCCCAGCTGGAAATAGATCTGGCCCATGGTCTCGAGCAAGGTGGCGTGTACGTCGGGATCGGAGCGGCTCTCTCGCCGGAACCTCTCCGCCGCCAGGTCGAGGAGCTGGCGGGCGGTCAAGTCGGCGCCCACCGGGGCGTCCGGGCTCGAGACCTCGAAGAGCTCGACCAGGAACTGGCTCACCTGGCTCGCCCGGTCTCGTTGACGGGTGGCGCGGTCGGCCTGGTGGGCGATGGCGAAGAAGGCCGCGATCCCCATGACGAGCAGGAGGGTCGCCGCGGCGGAGGCGAGACGGTTGCGGTGCAGGAACTTGACCGCCCGATCACGGAGAGAGCTCTTGCGTGCCAGCACCGGCCGCTGCTCGCGAAAGCGTTGCAGGTCGCGGATCAGCTCTCGGACCGAAGGGTAGCGCTCGGCCGGATCTTTGCGCAGAGCCTTGAGAACGATGGCGTCGAGGTCTCCCCGGAGCTGGCGATGCAGAGTCTCGGGACGGGTCTGACGCAGGCCCGCGACCACCTCCGGGGAAGCGCCGGGCGCTGCGTCGGCATCCTCGGCGCGGAGAGACACCTGGCTCGGAGGCGTGGGATCGAGCTCGCAGGTGTTGCGGCTGATTTCGTAGGGAGTCCTTCCGGGGCGGAGAAAGGGGTGGCTCCCGGTCAGCAGGAGGTAGAGGAGGATCCCGAGAGAGAAGACATCGCTGCCGGTGGTGATCACCTGGCCCCTGACCTGCTCGGGGCTGGCGTACCCGGGAGTCATGAGCAGCGAGCCGGTGTGGGTCAGGGTTTTTTCGTGGTGGGCCTGGATCCACTTGGCGATACCGAAGTCGAGGAGCTTGGGTGAGCCGTCGGCGGTCACCAGGATGTTGCTGGGCTTGAGGTCGCGGTGGATCACCAGATTGCGGTGAGCGTGCTCCACCGCGGCGCTCACCTGGAGGAAGATCTCGAGCCGGCGATCGATGGGCAGCCGGTAGTGGTCGCAGTAGACGTCCAGAGGCATTCCCCGGACGTGCTCCATCACCAGGTAGGGAAGGCCCTCCTCGGTGGTGCCCCCGTCGTAGAGCCGCGCGATGTTGGGGTGCTCGAGATCGGCCAGGGCCTGGCTCTCGAGCTGGAACCGCAGCCGGTGGGTTTCGTTCTCGAGGCCGGCGTGCAGCAGCTTGATGGCTGCTCGACCCCGGTACTGATCGCTGCGCTCCCCGAGATACACGCGACCCATGCCACCGGCGCCGAGAAGCTGCAGGAGGCGGTAGGGGCCGACTTGCTCGGGCATGGTCTCGGCAGGGTCCTCGGCGCGAGGAGGGGCGACGGCCGGGTCTTCGAGGAAGCTCTTGGCCTCGGCATCGAGGGCCAGCAGGCGTTCGACCGCGGCCTGCAGCTCGGGCTCTTCGGCATACCGCTCCCGGAGCCAGTCGGAGCGCTCCGCTTCCGTGACCTCGAGCGCCTGAGCAAAGATGTGGTCGATTCGACGCCAGGCCTCAGGTTCCAAGCACCGTCCCTCCGTGGAGCTCGCCGTAGAGCCAGGCCCGCGCTCGGCGCCACTCGCGGTGGACGGTCGCCTCGGAGATCTGCAGCAGGCGAGACGTTTCGAGGGCGGTGAGGCCGGCGAAGTACCGCAGCTCGATGACCTTGACCTTCTGCTCGTCGACCGAGGCGAGGTGGCTCAGGGCCTGGTCGAGGGCCAGCAGATCGGTGGCGGAGCCGGAGACCATGCCATCGGCATCGTGCAGGGTGACCTGGCGGTAGCCTCCGCCGCGTTTGAGGCTGCGACGCTCCCGGGCGTGATCGACCAGGATGTTGCGCATCATGCGGGCGGCCACGCCGATGAAGTGTGCGCCATTCTCCCAGCGGAGGTTCTTGCGTTCGATCAGGCGCAGCAGAGCCTCGTTGAGCACCGCCGTGGCCTGGAGGGTGTGGTTCGACCTCTCGGAGCGGAAGTAGGCCGATGCGATGCGGTGCAGCTCTTCGTACACCAACGCCACCACCTTCTCGGCGGCTTCCAGGTCGCCTTCGTTCCAGCATTCGAGGAGACGGGTGACCGTGCCGGGAGAGCTGTGGAGGACCGGATCGCGGTCTCTGGCTTCGTGATCGCGCATGCTCGGGGAGAAACGTGCCTGGTGGAAAAATCCCAGTCCATTGTAGCCGCCGTGGTCTCTGCCAGTCGATATCGATGATCAAGCGGTCGAAACTCGGGACGAGTCGGTCTCCGATTCGTCTCCTGAAACTCTTTTCGATCTTTCTTGGCCGCTCGACGCGGAGAATTCCGCTGGTGGGAATGAGGGTTTGTTGCAGCGCCGGACACGCTGCTCTGCCATTCGAGCCCAGAAGAGACGCACTGGGTGCGATCAGGACTCTACTGGGGACCGCGAGACTCCGAACCCGGGCAGGAGAGAGCAGGGGGAGGAAATTCGCGGTCATCTCGCGAGCCGGTCGGTCGTGGTCCTCATTCCACGGCCAATGGATGAATCGACCGGCCGGCTCGCGGGCGCTTTTCCCACCGGACGCTCGCCCGATCTATCCCGAAGACGAAGACCTAACAGCCCGTGGTGAACGTCGACCGCTCGCAGCGCGGTTCGAGTTTCACCTCGGGCCGCTACTTCTACTTTGTCCGATTCACTCGCGAGGTCGAGTCGGTGTTCCTTCCGCCAGGTCTCGAAGGGTCGCGTCGGCTGTGAGCGGCTCCGAGCTCTCTTCTGGCGCTGTGTCCCGGCGGCATCTTCGGCATGGTCTTCCTCGACCCGCTCGACCTGGCTCCAGGAACGCCGACTCTTCCGAGCTCGAGGTCGTCATCTGACAAAGTAGATCTATCCCGAAGACGAAGACCAGCGACCGAGATCGCCGGACTCGAATCCGTCCGCGAAGAGATTCGCTACCGGGAGGTCGTCGCCCTGCACGATCCCGAGGGGCTGGTAACCGGAGTAGCCGGGGAAGATCAGGTCGATACTGGGGTTGCACATCCTGCGGATCAGGATCTCGCTGAGCACCTGGCGATAGTCGGTGTGCACCGCCACATCGGTGCCGTCGACCAACTGGTCGGGGTGCAGGCCCGGCCACTGGCCGTGTAGGCCCCCGACGACATTCCCACCCATCACCAGCATGAGATTGCCGTAGCCGTGCTCGGTGCCGGAGTTGGCGTTCTCCGCCAGCTCGCGACCGAACTCGCTCTGCACGACCACCGTCAGGCGATTTGTGTAGCTCTCGCTGCCGCTGCCATCGAGGTCGGTGTAGAAGGCGTTCATTCCCTGGGCGAGCTCGCCCAGAAGCCCGGCGAGGTAACCCTCGGAGCCCGCGCCCTGCCCTTCGTGGGTGTCCCAGCCGCCGATATCGACGGTGGCCACCTGCAGACCGAGGTCGAGCTTGATCATCTGGGCGAGGGTCCGGAGGTGCTCGCCGAACGAGCTCTCCGGGTACACCGCGCCGTTGGCCGGGGTGTAGTCGCCGGTGACGTTGGTCTCCACGATCTCGGCGGCGTCGAGAGCCGCCACGCCGGCATCGTGCAGCCAGGAGGAATCGCCTTCGAAGATTTGCCGTAGGGTCGCCTTCTGAGCAGACCGCCAGCTCCACGGACCGTTGGAGACGTTGAAGCTCGCAGGATCCGTCATGTTGACGGTTTCGAGATTCCCGAGCAGAGACGTGGGCTGCAGAGCGCCGATCGCCATGGAGGGCATGACCAGGTCCGCCGGGAGATTGCCGGCGGTGCTCAGGTGGCGGGAGAGCCAGCCGGTGGTGAGGGTCTTCTCGCCCGGGGTGCCGAGCTCGATGAACTGCATGGCGTCGAAGTGGGACTTGTTGACCACGTCGCGCATGCCCACGCCTCGGACGATCGCCAAGCGACCGTCCTGGTAGAGGTCGAAGAGGGGAGCCGCCACCGGGTGCAGGCCGAACTGGCCATCGAGATCGATGGCGGCACCGGGGCCGCTGGTCGGAATCTGCAGGGTCGGTCGGGCGGCCTGGTAGAAGCCGCGGTCGGCCCCGGCGATCGGCGGCATCAGGCTGAGCCCGTCCATGCCCCCGCGCAAGAACAGGACCAGGAGGATTTCCTGGTTGAGGGACGGGTCGGCGAAGGAGACCGTGTTGAAACGAGAGCCCGCCAGGCCGGCGATGGCGGCGGAGCAGCCCATCAGGAATCCGCGTCGTGTGACATCCATGAATCGTTTCCTCTCGATCGAAGTTGCTGTAGGGGTTGGCTCCGGACGGCTCAGCGCCAGAGAAAGGAAGGGGACATCAGGACGAGGGCCACCATCGCCCGCAGGCGCTCCTGGGTGTCCCAGTCGTCGTCGAGAGGAAGATCATCGTCGGGGCTTGCGCTCTGGGCCATGAATTCCACCAGTCGTTGCTGCTCTCCCGCGGGAACCGGTCGGCCGAGGATCCGGACGGTCCAGAAATCCACCAGCTCCCGGGCCGAGCGGATCCCGGCCGGAGTCTGGCCGAGGAGGTCGAAGAAGTGCCGCTCGTTCTCCTCGTCGTAGATCTGCACGAAGAAATTGGCCATGCGCCAGTTCTTGACCCGCGGAGACGAGGAGTTCCAGGCCGCCTTGATATCCGGATAGCCGTTGGGCGGGTGCCAGCCGAAGAGCGGCTGCCCGGCCTGGTAGTACTCCCAGTAGAACCAGTTGCTGGGGCCGTCGTCGAGGGTGAAGGGCAGGTCCCCCTGGGCGCCCCGGAACGAGCTGACCGTGGCCTCGAACGGTCGTTTCACCTTGTCGCCCCAGGTGGTGAGGAACTCCGGCGAGAGCACGATGGCGCGCACCACCCGGGCGATCTGGTCGGGCGCCGCGTGCTGGGCTCGAAACACGGCTGCGGCGTTGTCGATCACCGACTGGGGAGGGAAGTCGCCGAGCAGGCGTCGGCTGATCTTGGTGGCGATGTGACGTGCCGTGGCCGGATGCTGGCACAGCCGGTCGAGCAGGTCGTGGCCGTCCTGCATCGGGGCCTGATCCGCCGGCAGGTCGAGGCCGAGAAAACTCTTGGCCTCGTGGTCGTGCCAGGGGTCGTAGTACATGAAAGTGCCCGACTGGCCGAATTCCCAGTACACCCAGTCGGTGTCCACGGTCCAGCCGGTCAGGCTGCGTGCGGCGCCGATCACGTCGGCCTCGACATAACCGACGGGCCAGCCTTCGGAGTCCACCGGCAC
Source organism: uncultured Thermoanaerobaculia bacterium (assembly GCA_964565225.1). Classification (GTDB taxonomy): domain Bacteria; phylum Acidobacteriota; class Thermoanaerobaculia; order Multivoradales; family J023; genus CAZMEL01. The sequence goes on from CAZMEL010000064.1 coordinate 9,630, forward strand.
GTTTTCCGGGGGCATCGATCCCAGGTAGGCCTCGGCGCCCAGGGTATGGAGCTCGATCAGCTCCCGGGCATAGTTCTCGTTCGCATCTTCGAGGTTGTTGAAGGCGTTGTCGAGGTAGAAGAGCATGGCCGGTGTGCGAGTCACCGCCTCCACCATCTGGCGAAAGTTGCCCAGAGCGTGCTCGCGGATCGCGTCGCGGTCGGTGTGCACCCAGACCGACCCGAAGAGGAAGTCGTCGGCGAAGACGTTGAAATGGTTGTGCCAGAAGTCGACCATCACCTCGAAGAGCTGCCGCCGACTGTGGATTCCCCGCAGGAAGGTTGCGAGCTGGGTCTCCCAGAAGGGCTGCATGTGGATGTCCCACTCGGCGTCGAGGGTGTGGTCTTGCCAGAGCTCGGCCATGGACTTGCCGAGAATGGTGAAACCCGACTGGGCGATCCGTGCCTCGGCGGCGCTGTCGTCGATGGAGCCCGGGTCGAGCTGCTGGTCGACCCAGACTTGCAGTCGCTCGGGATCACTGGCTCCCAGGGCGTCGAAGGCGTCGACATCGCCGGGGCGTGGACCGAAGGCGAGTCGCGTGAGAGCGATCACCGCAGCGGAAGGAGGGGCAGGCAGCGCCTTGTCGACAGTGCCGGCGTCGATTCTCTCGGGGGTGCGCATGGCCCGCCGCTCGGCCAGGAGCCCTGTCGGGGCTCCGTCGGGCGAGTGTCGTTTCCGAGCGGATAGAGCTCTGGCCCGAAGCCGGGAGCGAATTCTCAGATCTCTTTCCGCGGGGGTGATCGCTCGTGCGCGCAAGAATCGCCTCATACCTCTCTCCTCTACTCTCTCGGAAAAACGAAACAGGGCTCCGAAGCCCCCCGGGATCTCGCGGCCCTCGCCCGTGAGATCGAATTGTACACATGGCAATTCGTCTATATGCAAGGAAGAGGCCAGGTGCTTCTGGGAGATTACAAATGCGGCAAGGAAAAGGCTTGTTCGGATTCGATCATCTTCGGCTACGACAAAAATTCTCATCGCTTGTCTCTACAACCGCCATTTTTTGCCAGTGTGAGCCCGGGTGGGCGGAGCTGGGGGGGTGGGAAGATCCTGAGAGATTGTCCTCGGAGAAAATGAGTGAAACGCCGCTTTTTTTCCGCCTAGTCATACAGAAGGAAGCCCAGGAGCCACCGGGGTGGCTGTCCCGGGGCATCCGAGGCTCGGACCACCGAGCGCAGGCCACACTTCGTGGCACGAGAGCATCGTCCTGCACCCAAGGTCAGGGCGTTCGGCCTCAAGGCTCATCTTCGCGTTCTCTCTAGCCGTAGAAGGGGATAAGGCGGCGCCGGGAGATCGCGAAGAGATCGGGGGAAAGCAACTACGGGGGGCAGCTGCCACTGCGGCGACATTAGGGGGTTGGCCGCTACGGCAGCAACGGTTGCCGGCTCAGGGAACGGCTTCAGAGAGGGGGGCCGTTCCGACGCAATACCGCTCTGGGGGGAGTGGTGCTCGGCCGGTACTGAAAAAAGGCAGGTGTGAGCCTGCCCAGGGGGATCGACGGGGTAGGCCCGGAAGGGCCGGGCCTACCCCGTCCGAGCCTTTCCCGTTCCGAAACCGGGCCATGTGATAGAACTACCTCATGTCGGATCGCAAATACAGTCAGCGCGGATACCAGGACTCGGGACGAGACGAAAGACCGGCCCGGCAGCCCGGGGGTCCGCGGGATCCCTCGCGGGGACCCAGAGGCCGAGGCCTCGGCAAGCCCACCGGCTCCGTCTTCAAGTGTGCGGTGTGTGGCAAGCGTTGCTCGGTCGACGACCTCCAGCACGACTCCGTCTGCGGCAGCTGTGGGGCGGATCTCCACTCTTGCACCCACTGCTCTCATTTCGACTCCTCGGTGCCCAACCAGTGTCGGGAAGCCGATGCCGAGTATGTCTCGTCGAAAGCCAAACGGAACCTCTGTGCCCACTTCTCGCCTCGTCGAACCCAAGAAATCGGCGGCACCTCCTCCGAGAAACCCAAAGATCCTCGCGCCGCTTTCGACGCTCTCTTCGACTGAGCTCCACGGGCTGTAGTGCTGCGTCCGGTCTCACGGGCCGATCCGAGGTAAGATCGGGCCTGGTTGTCGGCCATCTTTCGTGGCCCTCCACGCCAATCTTCTACCGGCTCAGGGAGTCCTCTATGCCCAATCGGTATCCGCAGGAAGCAGTCCTTCGCGACGGACGTGGGCTGCTGATCCGTCCTTTCGCCGCCCACGACGGCCCGGCCCTGCACAATTTCTTCAAGGCCCTGCCGTTGGAGGCTCGGCGTTCCGCCTGGGATCCTCTCGACGATCCCTCTCTGGTGGAGCAGTGGACCCAGAACATCGACTACGCTCGGGTTTTTCCTCTCCTCGCGTTCGACGGCTCCCGGATCGTGGCCGACATGACCCTGCATCGGCGCAACAACGGCCCCCTGCGCCTGGTGGGACGGATCAAGTGGTTGATCGACGAGGAGTATCGGGGAGCCGGCCTCGGCACCCTGCTCGTCAGTCACTTCATCGGCATCGCCCGCCGGGAGGGGCTGCGTCACCTCACCTGCATGTTGATCTCCGACCTGGAGAAGGACGCTGTCGAGGTTCTGCTCCAGCAAGGCTTCGAGGCCCACCGCTTCGAAGAGTACGGGGTCGACCCGGAAGGTGAGCCCCACGACATGACGAAGCTGATCTTCCGGTTGTGAGGCGGGCTCAGCTCTTCTGGCGCCACTCGCCGCCGGGGAGCTGGATCCAGTCTCCGGTCTTCGCATTCTCGCGCAGGGTCTCGGCGTAGGTCGCCTGGATCTGGGGGAGCGCGGAAAGGTCGGTGCCGGTGGCGGCGGCGATTTCCTTGAACATACGCTCGCGATCCTGATTCTCGGCCTTGATCAGCCGCTGAACGGCGGCGCGGTCGCGCAGCTCGAGGGAGTCGAGGCTCCGTGCGACGAGGAGGGCCTGGTTGCTCTCGCCGAGATGCCCGGCGCTCTTGTGGCCACGGATCTCTTCGAGCCGCTCGGCCCGAGAGCGGACGATGGCACGTATGGCGGGGCTGGAGATCTCGGGAGCGGCGACCTCTTCACCCTGGGCGTGGGCCTCGGGGGCGCTGAGCCAGAGCAAGGTGCCGACCACCGCTCGGGCCGCGGTCGCGGAGAGGCTGGTGGAGTCGCCTCCTTCGGGAGAGTCTTCCTCCACCGGCGCCTCGGCCCCGGCGCTTCCCTGGGCGGCGGCCTTGGCCACGGCCTCCTCGATCTGCTGGGACAGATCCTTCACCGCCGCCTCGGGAAAGTAGACGTTGATCGTCACACACGCAGCGGCCACGAGCGAGGTTCCGATGAGCAGGGTCTGGAGAAAGCGGCGCGACCTGGTTGCAGCAGTCATGGAAAAATCCTCTCGAATCAGCCCGAGCTCTCGGTCTCGGATCCGTCGTCCGCCGTGGTTTCTTCCCCTCCGGTAGCCTCTAGCGCACCGTCGGAGCTCTCTTCGTTCGCTGTGGGCTCGTCCGCCGCGTCGGGGAGCTCGTCGGCTCCGGCATCGGGCGCAGAAGCGGAGCGGGGATCTCCGTCGAAATCGTGCGGCACATCGGGCAGGCTGCCGCCGTGGCTCTGGGCGCAGGTGTCGCTCGGGTCGAGGTGCAGGTCGCGGTTGCTGGCGAAGGTCGGCTCGCAGGCCTTGGTGGATTCCTCGGCCCCGGAGAGCTGGCGCAGGGTGGCGAGGTCGGAGGCCGGCTCTTCGAGCCAGCGATAGATTCCCGCCGGATCGTAGATGTTGTGATCGGCGCTCCAGCTTTCGGGTGAGTAGGTGACCTGGAGATTGAGGTCTCCGTCTTCCAGGCCGGTGACCACATTGCTGCTGAGGTGGACGTCGGGATGGGGGAAGGCGAGATCCTGGTCGGGGTTGCCGATCACCAGGGCGGCGTAGCGGTCGATGGTGCCCTTGCAGGTATTGTTGGCGACCAGGATCCGGCCCGAGGGAAGCTGCTGCTCGTTGCCGGACTTCACCCAGATGCAGGCGTCCCAGGGCGCGTTGGACACCAGGATGTTGTTGGTCACCGATACCGAGTGCACCATCTCGGTGTGTTTCTCGCCCCCGCGGATATCGACCGCGGCGTCGCCGTATTTCCATGCCTCGAAGGTGTTGAGGAAGTAGTTGCGGTCGAACACGATGTCGTCGACCGGCCGGGGGTCATTGCCCAGGTAGTTGGCCGCGGCGCCGCCGCGCACGATCAGGCCGTTCATGTGATCGTAGATGTCGTTGTTCCGGATCAGCCAGTCCTGGGAGTACTGGGCCACGGTGATGAACGCGGCCCCCGGCGAGCCGCCGCTGGTCTTGGGCTGCCAGCGGGAGGTGTTGGCCCACCAGGCCGAGTCGAGGATCTCGAAACCCGAGATGTGACCCGAGAAGGCGAACACCAGGGTGTTGGCCGCGTTGTCGCAGTCGTCGAAGTCGCAGCTGTGGGCGGTGCGGGAGATGTTCTGGAAGCGCAGGGGGCCGAGGTCGGGACCTTGGGCCGGGGCGGCCCCGAGGGCGAAGGCGCCGCCGTTGTCGGTCACCAGGAAGTTGGAGACCTCGATCCAGTGCAGGCGCAGGCTCTCGGTGGTGAGGTGCAACGCCGAGATCTCGCGACCGGCCGCGCGGTCCATGTTGACCGATTCGAGCACCTGATCGTGGAAATAGAGGTGACTCAGGGACTCGCCGTTGGCCTTGAAACGCAGCCAGCCGCTGTCGTCGGACCGGCTGAAACGACCGAAGTCACGGACCGTGAAGTGGGCCATCTCCAGGTAGCTGTTGTCGTCGTCGAGCTCGAAGGCTCGGGCCGCGCCGTCGCTGCCGTCGAGCACCGCGACGTCGTCGCTGTCGAAGGGCGGGTACTCGCCGTCGTCGTCGGAGTCCCAGCCCACCAGCATGGTGGGGTCCTTGGGGTACTCCCAGTCCCGCTCCTGGGAGCCGGTGGCGGCGACGGTGAAGGTCCCGGGAACTCCACTGCTGGTGGGCCGGAGCTTCTTCTCCCGGCAGGTTCCCCGGAAGCAGAGAATGTCCTCGGCGCCGTCCTGCGGTCCGTCGACCACGTTCTTCCAGGCGAAGGTCAAAGAAGCGCAGGGGCTGTCGGCCGAGCCGCAGGTGGCGCCGTCGGACCCGGCGTCGCAGTCGATATAGACGAGATCTTCGTCGACGCCGTCCGCGTCGGGATCCGTCGTGTTGCCGTCGCAGAGATTACAGTCCTCCTCCTCGCCGCGAATGCCGTCGCCATCGAGGTCGAATCCGCAGGCCCGGGCCTGGTACCCCTTGCCCTCGAGGGTCGGTGGCGGTGGCGAGGGCTCGCCGGCTTCGCCGCCGGAGCCGCAGCCGTAGAGGAAAAGGAGAAGAGCGCCCAGGCCCAGGGTGAAGAGGCCCCCGAACCGGGCCTCGAGTCGTCGAATCGGAATTCTGAAAGTCACCGCGCTTTTGTCTTCGTGAGTTCGAGGCGGGCTGGAAGCCGCCGGTTGGGAGATTGTCGCCGCCCCGAGGGCGGGACCCAGTGCGCTGCAAACCATGGCTGATCGGCGGCAGAATAGCACAAAGCGAATGACTCACAGGCCGAGGAAGGCAGCGATCAGGTTCCGCTGGATTTCGGAGGTTCCGGAGTAGAGAGTGCTGGCGAGGGAGTCGCGCAGAGCCCTTTCGACGTCGTGGGTCCGCAACAGGCCGTCGCCGCCGTGGACCCGCAGGGTGTCGTAGGCCGATCGGACCAGGGTCTCGCTGACGAAGAGCTTGGCGATGGAGGCCTGGAGAGTGGCGCTGCGGCCGCGATCGAGCTGCCAGGCGGCGCGGTAGACGAGGAGCCGGGCCGCGTCCCACTGTACTCTGCAGTCGGCCAGGCGATGTGAGACGGCCTGGTGGGAGCCGATGGCCTCGCCGTTTCCCGGTCTGCGCGCCCGCGCCCGCTGCCGGGCTCTTTCGAGCAGCCATTCCAGGCTCCCGAGGTGGCTGGCGAAGAGACCGGTGCGCTCCCAGTCCATGGCCTCCTGGAATACCGCTCCTCCCTGGTGCAAGCGCCCGAGCACGGCATCGCGATCGACCCGTACCTCCCGCAGTTGGACCTTGCCGACCGCCGCGGTGCGCAGGCCGACGAGATCGAGGGCCGGCTCGAGCTCCACACCCGGGCTGGTGGTCGGCACCAGGAAGGCGGTGACTCCGCTGCCGGTAGGGTCTTCGGTGCGGGCGCCGACGATCAACAGGTCGGCCACCGGGGCATTGGTGATGTAGGTCTTGGTTCCCTCGAGCTGGAACCCCTCGTCGGTGGCCTCGGCCCGGGAGGTGAGGGCGTAGGCGTCCGAGCCCGAGGCCTCCTCGGTCATCGCCAGGGCGCCGATCGCCGTTCCCCGGCAGAGATCGGGCAACCAGCGTTGCTGCTGGGCCTCGGTGCCGAAACGCCACAGGGGCACGGTGCAGGCCAGGAGATGGGCCCCCAGGGCGAAGACCAGGCCGCCGTCGCGACATCCCAGCCCGAGGGCTTCGAGCGCCACGGCGGTAGAGGTGGCGTCGAGCCCTCGGCCGCCGAGAGACTCGGGAATCGGCAGGCCCTGGAGCCGTTGCTCACCGCAGCGTCGCCAGAGCTTTGCGGAGAACTCCCCGCGTCGATCCCGATCGGCGACGTCGTCCTGCAGCTCGCTCGCCGCGAACGCGAGAACCTCGCGGCGCAGCGCCTTCTGCTCGGCGCTCAGAGAAAAATCCATCGGTTTCCGTTCGACCCCGGGGCGGGATCTTACCGCGTCCGCGGCCGGGCACCCTCTGTTGCCCGGCCGACGCCCGGTCGAGAGGATGCCCGCTTCCGGGATCAGGGCGAGACGTTCGACCAGCCGGAGAAGTCTCCCGACTCGAAGTCGTCGAAGAAGATCAGGTCGTCGGGCGCGGTGCTCGCCGAGTCGGAGTTGTTCGCGGCCACCGGATCGTCGACCCCTACCGGCACCGCCGCCGAGGCGGTGTTGGTGATGGTGCCTCCACCCCCCGAGACGGTGCCCACGGCGCGGAAGGTCACGCTACCGCCAACGGGCAGATCCACCAGCTCGCCGCTGATGTTCACCGCACCGTTGGGGTTGCCACAGGTGGCTCCTCCCTGGCCGGAGCACGTCCAGATCACGCCGCTGAGATCGCCGGGGAAGGTGTCGTTCACGGTGCTTCCGTCAGCGTCGTTGGGGCCGTGGTTGGTGATGGTGATCCAGTAGGTCAGCTCGATCCCCGGCTCGTGGCCGGAGGGAAAGGCCGTCTTGACCACGTCCAGGTCGGCGGTGGGGGTCGAGGTCACCGTGGTCTGCTCGCTGTCGCTGTTGTTGCCGTTGTCGGGGTCGCTGGTGGTCGCGGCGACGCTGGCCTGGAGCGTCAGCGGGCCGGAAGCATCGCCGTTTACGGTGACCGTGAGTGTCACCTGGGTGGAGCCCGGCGCCAGGTTGCCGAGGTTGCAGCTCGGGGTTCCGTTCGGATCCTGGTTGCAGCCGCTGGTCGAAGGAAAGCTCACCTCGCCCGGCAGGGTCGTGGTGAGAACCACGTTCTCGGCGGTGTCGGGGCCGGCGTTGTCGACCGTCAGGGTGTAGGTCAGGTTGCCGCCGGCAGCCACCGGATCGGGGCTGTCGGAAATCGCCACCGAGAGGTCCGCGGAATTCGCCGCGGCGTTGACCGTGGTCTCTTCGTTGGCGGTGTCGTTCGCCGGGTTGTTGTCGATCGCCGAGGAGGTCACGGTCGAGGTGGCGTTGATCGTGCCCGAGGTGCCCGGGTCGACCGAGACCTGGATCGTGAACACCTTGGAGTTGCCGTTGCCGATGGTGCCGAGGCTGCAGCTCGGCACGCCCGCAGGGTCCTCGTTGCAGCCGGTGGTCGAGGAGAAGAGCACTCCGCCCGGCAGAGTGGTGTTCACCTCCACGTCGTCGGCTGCGACCGGGCCGTTGTTCTGCACCGTCACGGTGTAGGTCAGATTGTTGCCGGCGTCGACCGGGTCCGGGGAGTCGGACATGGTGACCAGCAGGTCGACCACCGGGGTGTTGGTGTTGACCGGAATCAGGCTCGAAGTGACGTTGGCCACGAACTCGAGAGTCAGCGGGATGTCGTGGTCGCGGTCCTCGGCGCTGCTGCTGGACTCGGTCACGTGGGTGATGCGGAACGAGGCCACCGGCTGGGAGTCGTAATCGCCGGTGGTCTCCACCGCCACGAAGAAGCGGCGAGGGGTGCCCTGGGCCACCTGGACATCGCTGTCACCGTCGACGAAGGTCACGGTCTGCACTCCGTCGGTGAGGGCGAAGGTCGCCACGGTGGTGACGAGGATGTCGAGGCCGGCGTCGAAGGTGCCGTCACCGTCGTCGCGGTAGACGAAGAGGTTGGCGAAGATGCTGTTGGCCTCGGAGGTGGTCAGGGGTACGCCGGGGGTTTCCTCGAACAGCAGCTCGAGGGTGGCGAGCTCGATGTCCTGCTCACCCACCAGCCCGTGGTGGGTGGTGACGATGTCGAGCAGCCCTTCGGTGACCCCGTTGCCGAGGTTGCCGTCGGCGATGAGCTCGGTCGCGAGACCGAACTGGCCGCCGCGGTTGGCCCAGTAGGCGATGTCGTTGTCCATCTGGGCGGTGGCCATGATGTCGAGGTCGCCGTCGCCGTCCATGTCGGCGGCGTCCACCCAGTTGGCCCCGTCGAAGAAATCGGTGATCACGTGCTCGGCCCAGTTCAGGCCGCTGCCGCCGATGTTCTCCCACCAGTGGAGCTTGCCGCCATCCTTGAAGCCGGTGCCGAGAATGTCGGTGTCGCCGTCGTTGTCGAGATCCACACCCAGGATCGAGGTGGCCTGGTTGATGAAGCTGATGGTGTGCTTCGTCCAGCTCGAGCCGTCGCCGTTGTCGTTCTCCCACCAGGTGACCTCGTCGGCCCCTTCGGCGGCGCCGAGGACGTCGAGATCGCCGTCGCCTTCGACGTCGGCGGCGGAGACGTAGGAGGCACCGCTGTAGAACGGGTCGATGATGTGGATGGCCGACCAGGTGGAGCCGTCGCCGCTGGTGTTCTCCCACCAGGCGATGTCGTCGCTGGTGTCGGCCGAGCCGATGGCATCGATATCGCCGTCGCCGTCGATGTCGGCGCCGAACACGGAGTTGGCGCGGTCGAAATTGTCTTCGATGATGGTCGGCGTCCAGGTGCCGCCGTCGCCGTCGTTGGCGAACCAGGTGATGTCCTTGGCGATGAGGGAGGCCCCCATCACGTCGGGATCGCCGTCGCCGTCGACATCGGCGGCCACGGCGCGTTTGACCTGCGGGAAATCGTTGCGAATGGTGTTCTTGGTCCAGGTGGAGCCGTCGCCGGCCACGTTCTCCCACCACGAGATGTCGTCGATGTTCTCGGCCGAGGTGAGAAGGTCGTTGTCGCCGTCGCGGTCGATGTCGACTACCTCGATCGATCGTGCCCCGTCGTAGGTGCCGGGAATGATCCGTTTGGTCCACACCGAGCCGTCGCCGTTGGTGTTCTCCCACCAGGCCACCTCGTCGTCGTCGAAGGCGAGGCCGGCGATGTCGTTGTCGCCGTCGCCGTCGAGATCGCCGGCAGCGATGGAGCGAGCCCCGCCGAAGGTGCTGTCGAGCAGGTTCTCGCTCGGATAAGTGGCGCTGCGGTGCAGGGTTTCGTTCTCCCACCAGGAGATCTCGGTGAGGTTGAGGGCCGCGGAGAGCACGTCGAAGTCGCCATCGGAGTCGAGGTCGGTGGCGAAGACCGAGCGAGCGCTGGTGAAGGCGCCGGCAATGGTCCGCTTCTGGAAGCTGCCGCCCTCGCCGTCGAGGTTCTCCCACCAGGTCACGTCGTTGTCGTTGCGCGCGGCGCCGAGGAAATCGGTGTCACCGTCGAGGTCGAGATCGGCACCGAAGACGCCGTGGGCGCCGACGAAGGAGTTGTCCACCTGGTGCTCGGTCCACGACAACGTGGCGAGGAAGGCGCCGTGCAACGAGGCCGGGCCGTTGTTCTCGTACCAGGCGATCTCGTTGGCGCCTTCGGCGGCGGCCAACACGTCGAGATCGCCGTCACCGTCCACGTCGCCGGCCCACACGTCGATCCCGCCGGGGGCGCTGTTGTCGATCACCTGGGGATTCCAGTTCAGGCCGTCGCCGCTGGTGTTCTCGAACCAGGTCACCGTGCTCTCGAACTCGCCGGTGGCGATCACGTCGTTGTCGCCGTCGCCGTCGAGGTCGGAGACGAAGACCCCCCGAGCGCCGTCGAAGGTACCGTCGATGGTGTGCTCGGTCCAGGTGGAGCCATCGCCCGCGGTGTTCTCCCACCAGGTCACGTCGTCGGCGAAGGAGCCGGCGGCGACCACGTCGAGGTCGCCATCGCCGTCCAGATCGGCAGCGGCGACATCGGCGGCACCGGAGAAAGTGGTGTCGATGTCGTGGCGCGTCCAGGTGGAGCCGTCTCCCGCGGTGTTCTCCCACCAGGTCACGTCGTTGTCGAAATTGGCGGCTCCGAGGAGGTCGTTGTCGCCGTCGCCATCGATGTCGGCCCCCGTCACGGCGAAGGCGCCGGAGAAGTTGGAATCCACATTGTGGCGGGTCCAGGCGGAGCCATCACCGTTGGTGTTCTCGACCCAGATGATGCCGACGGAGCCGGTCGCGGCACCGAGCACATCCATGTCGCCGTCCTGGTCGACATCGATGGCGGAGACGCCGAACGCGCCGGGAAATCCGTCTTCCACGCGAGTCCCGAGAAATGGGATTTCACGCGCGAGGAGAGTCGAGCCCCCGCTCAGAAAGAGGAGGAGCAGGCCGAGCGAGCCGAGCCCTCGCCTCGTGGTGTGGCTGCGGAGAGAGGCGGCGAGGCCTCGGTGCGGGCGGGCAGAGCTTCTCGAAAGAAAACCTGGGGTGTTCATCGTCGTCATCCTCAGTCGCGGGTGGCGATGTATATAAACATTTCGAAATGTCTCTCGATGAGACGCAACTCCGACGGCAGGGTCAAAAGCCCCCGTCTACTCTGCGGGTCCGGGCCGCGGCTGTCAAGTCCACGCTGGGATTTGTCGAGTCGGCGCGTATACTTGTGGGGTATCGGATCGAACCAGCGGGTCTCGGCGACCCGACAGGATGGAGGGCTGCGGGCTTGGAAGTGCTCGATCGAAGGTCTCGGGCCGAGAGGTCTCGGGACTGGGTGCTGGTGGTGGTTGCGATCGGAGTCCTGATCGCAACGTATGGAGTGATGGCGGGCGACGGGCACACGATCTTCGCCTTCGCGGGCAAGGAGCAGCTCTTCGAGCATCTGAGTGCCTGGCTCTTCCTGCTCTCGAGCCTCTTCTGTCTCGGCACGTGGGACCTGGCCCGGCGGCGAGGGCAACCGTGGTTGCGTCTGGCCCAGATGTTGGTGCTGAGCCTCTTCTTCTGCGTCGCTTTCGGGGAGGAGCTCTCCTGGGGACAACACTACCTGGGCTACGACACACCGGAGGCGCTCGAGAGCCTCAATCAGCAGGGCGAGCTGAACCTGCACAACCTGACGATCTTCGACTCCCAGACCGACGAAGGACGCCGCGGTGGGCTCGGGGCGCTGTTGAACTCCAACCGCCTCTTCGACTACTTCATGATCTGTTTCTTCCTGCTCGGCCCCCTGGGCTACCGCTGGGTGCCCTGGCTCCGCGGTCTCGCCGACCGCTTTTCGGTTCCCATCGTGGCGGCAGCTCTCGGCCTGCCCCTGGCTCTCAACTGGGTCGCTACGGTGGGCGCCGAGGTCTGGGTGGTGGACAACGACTTTCGCCACCTGGCGGTGTCGGAGATCCGCGAGCTGAACTACGCCGTGCTCTGTGCCCTCGGAACCGGCTGGCTCTTCGCCAGGGAGCGGCGAAGACGGAGCTGAGAGCGTCGGGGCGGCAGCGGCGGGCTGCAACTTGCCCGCGGTCGTTTCGTATTCATCCACACCAACCCGGTTTCCTTCGTTGCGCTGGCTGGCGGCTCCTAGCGGTCGGGCCGGCCCCAGAAGAACTACGGCAGGAGAGAGAAATGAAGCACACGGATGGCTCGGTTTCGAAAATAGCGATGTCGCTGATGATGCTGATGGTCTTGCTCGTCGGCCTGGCCCCAACCTTTGCCGAAGGGTTCCCGGCGTCCGATCGCCAGGCCCAGCACATCTTCATGCCCATGGTGAGCCCGGCGGCTTCGGTGAGCCAGACCATCGGTGTGACCTGGCTCGGCGTCTCGTACCACCGGCCGGCGGTGAACGACCGCGAGCTCTGGGGGAGCCTGGTCCCCTACGGCCAGGTCTGGCGGACCGGAGCGAACGAGAACACCGTGCTCACCGTGAGCACGGAGGTGCAGGTCGAGGGCGAGACCCTTGCGGCCGGTACCTACGGCATCCATACGATTCCCGGTGAAGAGCGCTGGACGGTGATCTTCTCCCACGACTCCAATGCCTGGGGCTCCTTCTCCTACGACGAGAGCCGCGACGCCCTGCGGGTCGAGGTCGAGCCCACCGAGAGCGCCCACACCGAGCGCATGTCGTTTCGCTTCGACGACATCGAGAGCAACAGCGTGAAGCTGCTGCTCGAGTGGGGAACGCTCCGCGTGCCGATCACCTTCACCGTCGACGAGCACGAGCTGGCCCTGGCCAGCTTCCGCGACCAGCTGAAGGGTCTCTCGGCCTTCTTCTGGCAGGGCTGGAACCAGGCGGCCAACTACTGCCTGCAGAACGAGATCAACTACGAAGAGGCCCTGCAGTGGGCCGATCGCTCGGTCCAGACCCAGGAAAATTTCACCAATCTCTCGGTCAAGGCACAGCTGCTGGCCAAGACCGGCGACGAGGCGCAATCGAAGGAAATCCTGAGCCGGGCGCTGGAGATGGGTAACTCCGGCGAGCTGCACAATTACGCCCGGACCCTGCTCGGCGAGGGCAAGAAGGAGGAGGCTCTCGAGGTCTTCCAGCGCAATGTCGAGCAGAACAGCAACGCCTGGTTCGTGGAGCTCGGCCTGGCCCGCGGTCTTTCGGCCCTCGGCCGGTTCGAGGAAGCCGCCGAGCAGATGAAGATCGCCGTGGGCAAGGCGCCGGACAACCAGAAGGCCTATGTCCAGGGCCTGGTGGATCGCCTGGAGAAGGGCGAGGACATCAACTGAGCGCTGTCCGTCCCCGCGCGTGCCTCAGTCCCTGCGGCGAAAGGCCCGGTAGGCACCGGTGAGCTCCTCGGAGGGGCGGTACCGCTCCTCCAGGTAGCGCACGACCCCCGGGAAGTCGACGAGAATCTCGTCGGCGGCCCGGGGCCCGAGGACGATCCACCGGACCCGGGCGCGCTGGAGGGCGGCGACGAGGGTGTCGTCGGTGGCCGAGGGATCGGTGGCCGAGTAGCTCACCCCCGCCCGGAACCACAGGAGCGGCTGGGGAGACGGGCTGCCCACCGCGCCGTGCAGGAGCGTCGGATGGCCGAGCACGCAGAAACGCTCGCCGGCCGCCCGTCGCTCGTCGAGAAACTCCAGGGCGGCGGCGAGATCCTCCCCTTCCGGCGAGCGCAGCCACAGGCCTCGCAGCCGCGGATGCTCGAGCCGGGTCACCAGCTGGTCGGTCTCGAGGCTGTGGATGACCCGGCTGCTGGCGAGGTGCCAGCCCCAGAGCAGAGCGCCGAGACCGAGACCGAGAAACAGTGCTGCAGACCGCCGCGCGGGTAGATCCGAAACGCCCAGCTCCACGGCGAGCAGGCCGAGCAGGAGGCCGAGAAAGGGCCAGTAGAGGGCCTCGTCGTTGTTCGAGGTGTTGAAGCTCCACTGCTGGAGCAGCAGCAGGAAGATCGCCCCGAGCGGCAGCCAGCGACGCCGCGCGGGCTCGCGGCCGAGCAGGGCTCTCCGAGCGAGCCAGAAGCAGGTGAGATACACCCCCAGCTCGCGAACCGCGGGCCCCAGCAGCTCGCCGAAGCTGCTCTGCACCAGCTCGGGTCGCAAGACTTTGACGACCCCTCTCGCCACCCACGGCAAGAGGTACTTGAGCCGGCCCGACTCGAGCGGCACCTGCCAGAAGTAGGTCAGGTGGCTCTCCCATCCCCCGACGGCGCGGAGGTAGACGAAAAAGGCGCCGAGGGAGAGGGCGACCCCGGCGGAGTAGGCGAGCACCGGGCGGAGCCGGCGGGCCTGGAGCAGCAGGAGCAGGCCGAGACCCGCCCCGCCGAGAGCGCCGATGTTCTGCTTGGTGAGAAAGGCCAGGCCGGCGCAGGCGCCGGCCAGTGGCAGTCGCCAGCCGCCGGTCGCCACGGAGCGGCCGGTGATCCCGCAGCGCAGGGCCAGCAAGACCCAGAAGAATGCCGTGGTGTCGATGTAGGGAGCGCCGGGGGGGAGGAAGAACCAGGCCAGGGTGATCGCGCCCCCGGCGACGGCCGGTGCCCGGCCCCAGGGACGGAGAAGGGTCCAGACCACCCAGCCGGCCACGCCGTTCAGGAAGGCGGCGTGGGCGAGGAATCCCACCAGGCCGACTCCGAAGAGGCGGAAGAAGAGAGCCTGCTGGAGAAAGAGCACCGGGCCGATGGGGGCGAAGAAGTCGACGAAGGGCAGCTGGCCGCTGTAGACGCGGTAGCCGCCGTCCCAGGGGATCGAGAGGTCTTCGAAATGGAAACCCAGGGAGCCGACCTGGAAGAGCCCCCAGGCGGACACCACGAAGCAGACGACGAGGGCCGCGAGGTGCTCCGTCGCGGAGCCGGGGTTGGCCGGCCCGGGGTCGGGGGGATGCCGGCGATTCATCCGCCGCCGCCCAGGCGAGTGAGCGTCTCACCGACTCCGCGCACCATCTCGGCATGGGTCACGCAGTGGGTCCCCGAGATCGTGCCGGTGCCGAAAGCGAGGATCAGGAGCCCGTTCCAGAGCCCGAGGAGCACCAGGAGTGCGAGAAGGCCCCGGGTCGCTCCGCGGCTCGCTGCGGCTCGTTGCAGGAGGAAGGCGAGGCCCACCGCCAGCAGAGGGCTGTTCTCGATCAGGTACCGCATGCCGAAGGCATGGCCCGCGGTGCCGTCGGCCAGGGCGCCGATGAGATAGACGTGCACTGTGAAGGTGAGCAGGAACACCCGGGCCCAGGAGGCGCTGCGGGCCGCCCAGAACAGCCCCGCCAGACCCACGGCGACGATCGGTGTCCAGTAGAGGGCGCCGTGCAGGCACGAGAAGAGGACGTCGAAGAATCCGGGAGACAGAGGCGAGACCTGGTTCTGCTCCAGCGCCAGGCCCCCGCTGCCGACGTCGATCTCCGAACGGCTCGTGCCGTGCATGGCGAGGTAGTGCACCACCTGCACGGTGAGCGGCACGAGGGTGGCGAGCACCCCGGTGACCGCCTGGCGAGCCGCTTCGCGGAACGAGCTGCGGTGCCATTCCCTCAGCACCGAGGCCACCAGCAGGGGAAAGAACATGGTGTTCTGGTAGCGCACCGTCATCATCGACCCGAGCAGGAGCCCGGGCAAGACCAGCCCGCGGCTCTCACCGTCCCAGTGGCGCCACCAGAGGCAGAGCAGAAGCGCCACCAGGCCCACCGAAGCGCCGTGGGCCATCGACGGGGAGATGAAGAGATAGAAAACCGTAGAGCCGGTGGCGAACATCACCAGGGGAGCCGTCGCCGCAATGGGGAGCCCGGCAATCCGCTGCGCACCGACCACGCGCCGGCAGCACCACCACGTGCCCCAGAAGGCGAGCCAACCGTAGACCAGGGAGCCGGTGCCGTAGAAGAACTGCGGAATCAGCCCGTAGGAGTCGGCGGGCCGGCCCTGGAGTGTCGAAACCGTCAGCTCCGCCCACCAGCCGAGGGCGTAGAAGGGCACCATCACCAGGCCCGAGCCCACCGGCCAGGGCACCACGATCTTGCCCGTCTCCGGGTGGCGTTTGCCGTGCTTGCGCAGCGCCACCATCATGTTGTCGTAGCCCTCGGGGATCCGCCGGTCGAGAGTCTCGAATTCGTTCGTGATGTCGGTGTCGAAGTCGATCACCGCCGATCGGGCGTAGAGGAAGTAGGCGAGACCGTCGGTCTTCACCAGGGTGCCGGCCCGCGACAGGGCGATGGTGGCCGAGAACGTGCAGCTACCCACCGCCAGGGTGAGCGCGAGGGAGAGCAGGAGGTTCTTGCGTGTCATGCGATGGACCTCGCCTCGAGACGAGCTCCCAGCCGGTCGCAGGCCAGGGCCGCGGGGAGAAGGAGAAGAATGGAGACCGGAAGAAAGATCCGGGCGTTGACATAGGCGATCCCCACCACCGCCAGGCTTCCGAGGAGGAACGAGCCGTAGGTGGGGAGCAGGGGATGTTTCTGTCGCGCCAGCGAGAGCAGCCCCCAACCTCCGAAGAGCAGCAGAAACCAGCGCTCGACGAAGGCCACGGCCCATTTCAACCGCCGCCGGGACGGGCTCTCGCCGAGAATCGACGGGGCCAGGGGCTCGGCGGTGAGCACCCGCAGCGCCTTGCCGACCAGAAGCCCGAGGAAGGCCCCCGGATGCTCGCGGACGAAGCCGCGGACCTGCTCGGAGAACCAGCGCTGTCGTTCGATCTCCGAGATCCCCGGAGGCGCCTGCACGGGCAGGTAGGAGAGCGGAATCCAGGACCCGCGATACGCGCCAGCCGCCGCTTCTCGGCTCCGGTCGTAGGTGCCGTCGGGCCCCGGAACCGGCGCCTCGAGGCCCGCCGTCACCGGATTGTTGGCACCCCAGAGAGCGGCGGACGACTCCGTGTTCCCCAGCATCCAATGGCCGAAGACCGTTTGATTGCGGGCTCCCCAGGCGAGGATCGGCAGCGCGGTCAGCAGCACGAAGACCGCCAGGGGGCGGACCTGCCGACGGCGCCAGGCGAGTGAGGAGGCGTGCAGGCCGAGGAGAACGATCACCGGCCCGATCGAGGCGCGGTGGAGGTAGGAAGCGGCCAGGGCGAGGCCGGCGAGGGCGAGGGGGGCCTCGCTCCTCTCGACGTCTCGTAGGAACGCCTCCTGGTAGAAGTAGAGCCCGAGGAGGGCGAGAAAGAGAGCGGGAGGCTCCGACCAGATGCCCGCCGAGGTGAAGACCAGGGTGGGCAGCAGGGCCGCTCCCAGCATCGCCAGTGCGCCGGCCCTGGGACCGGCTCCGAGCTGCCGGGTCAACAGGCCTGCCATGGCCACCACCCCCAGGGAGCCGAGCAGCACCCAGAGCACGGCGAGCCGGGGGTCGGGCCCGCCGAGGACGTAGAGACCGGCCATGGCCAGGGGCAGGCCGGGGGTTCGTTTGGCCGTTGCCGGGCCGTCGGCCGAGAGGGCATAGACTCCGCGTTCGACGAGCTGTACGGCGAGCTGGTGGTAGTCGGCTTCATCGGATCCGTCGGGAAAGAAGAACTGGCCACTCCGCAGCTCCGGATGGGCCACGGTGAGCAGGAAGCCGAGACGCGCCAGCAGAGCCAGGACCAGGATCCCGGCGGGAATCCACCGGGCGAAGCTCCCGCGAGGGCTCTTCGGGCCGGACGAGGAATCGGGCTCAGGCGGCATCGGGTCTCACGAGCGGGGCGCGGTGGGTGCGCCGATGAAACCAGCGACCCGTGCTCGGGCGTAGGTTCGAGCGAGGCACAGGGCAGAGGCGCTCGGCCCCGTCCCGAATCTTCGCCATCAACCGCCGAGGTGGAAGAACATGAAGAAGTGGCACGCGTGGACATCGACCGCACTCATCGCAACCCTCGGGCTCGCGGGTCCGGCGCTCGCCCAGGATTCGGGTACCGATCCCCGGGCGGACCCCATGGCCGCAGAGAAATTCGACGTCCGGGCCTTCGTGGTGCTCCTGTCGAACGACAAGGAGGCCCGGGAGCGGGCCTTCGAGGTCATCGAGCAGAGCTGGGAGCCTTCCTTCGTTCCCATGGCCCTGGAGGTCGGTCGTTTTCTTCGCGATCCCCACTACTCTTCGCTCCTGACCCGTCTGGTAGAGAAGAAGACGGGGCAGCGCTTCGGCCGTGATCTCGACGCCTGGTGGGATTGGGTGTGGGACCGGGAGGAAGAGGCTCACCCGCAGTACGCGGAGTTCAAGGCCGCGCTCTACGGCCTGATCGATCCCAAGTTCCGTGGGTATTTCTCCTCCCGGCGGGCTCGCGAGATCCGGCTCGACGAGGTGCGCTGGGGGGGCGTCGTGCAGGACGGCATTCCGCCCCTGCGCGGGCCGAAGATGATCTCGGCGGCGGAGGCCGGTTACCTGGAAGACGACCACGTGGTCTTCGGCCTGGAGGTCGAGGGAGACGCCCGGGCCTACCCGAAGCGGATCCTCGCCTGGCACGAGATGTTCGTCGACACCGTGGGCGGAGCTCCGGTGGCCGGGGTCTACTGCACGCTCTGCGGATCGATGGTCCTCTTCGAGACCGTGCACGAAGGTGTCGAGCACGCGCTGGGCACCAGCGGATTCCTCTATCGCTCCAACAAGCTCATGTTCGACCAGGCCACCCAGAGCCTCTGGAACACGCTCTGGGGCGTGCCGGTGATCGGGCCGCTGGTGGGCAAGGACATCACTCTGAAGCGCCGCAGTGTGGTCACGACCACCTGGGGAGAATGGCGCAGACGGCATCCCGACACCACGGTGCTCTCCCTCGATACCGGTTTCGAGCGCGACTACGGCGAAGGGGTGGCCTACCGCGAGTATTTCGCCACCGACGAGCTGATGTTCACCGTGCCCGAGACCGACCGCCGGCTCAAGAACAAGGCCGAGGTGCTGGCCCTGGTGTTTCCGGAGGATCCGGCACAGTCCCTGGCCATCTCCAGCAAATTCCTCAACCGCAAGGACATCTACCACGACGAGCTGGCGGGGGTGGAGTTCGTGGTGCTCACCGATCCGTCGGGAGCGCACCGGGTCTACCGGTCCGGCGGGCGGAAGTTCTCCCGCTGGGCGCGCGACGGCTCGGCGGTGGAAGACGAGGCCGGGACGGCGTGGACCCTGAGCGAAGAGGGTTTGGAGAACGCCGAGGGTGAGGTGTTGGCCCGCTTGCCGGCCCACCGTGCGTTCTGGTTCGGCTGGCACGCGGCCTACCCGGAGACCCGTCTGGTTCGCTGATCGGGTCAATGGATGGGCTCGTCGTCGAGGACTTCCCGCACGCGGCGGGCCAGCTCGTTGGGCATGAACGGTTTCTGGATCAGGAAGTCTCTCTGGACCGAGTGTTTCATCCCCCGGCCCAACACGTCCTCGCCGTAGCCGGACATGTAGAGCACCTTGATTCCGGGGCGTAGCCCGAGCAGGCGGCTGGCCAGCTCGGGCCCTTTCATACGCGGCATCATCACATCGGTGAGGAGCAGGGAGATGGGGCCGTCGTGCAGAGCTTCGAGCTCCAGGGCCTCGCCGCCGTCCCGGGCCTCGAGCACCTGGTACCCCCGAGCCTGCAGGATCTCGCTGGCCACCAGACGCACGCCCTCTTCGTCTTCTGCCAGGAGCACCGTCTCGGTTCCGTTGGTCTGCCGTCTGGCCGGGGTCTGGGCCGCGACTTCCACCTTCTCGCCTTCCGCCAACGCCGGCAGATAGATCTCGAACGTGGTGCCGACGCCGAGCTCGCTCTCGGCGGTCATGAAACCGCCCCGCTCGCTGATGATACCGTGGGCGATGGAGAGCCCGAGCCCGGTGCCCTTGCCCTCGGGTTTGGTGGTGAAGAAGGGCTCGAAAACCCTCTGCAGCACCTCGGAGGGAATGCCACAGCCGGTGTCCTGCACGCGCAGCAGGCTGTATTTTCCCGGGGGCATCTTGGCGACGGGGCGGGCGCCGTTTTCGGTGCATTCGAAGGACAGGGTCTCGAAGGTCAGCCGGCCGCCGTCGGGCATGGCGTCGGCGGCGTTGGAGGCGACGTTCAGGAGCACCTGCTGCAAACGCTGCGGGTCGATCCGTAGGTTCCCGGCCTCGGGCCCGAGATGAAAGCTGAGGTCGATGTCCTCGCCCAGTAGCTTGCGGATCAGCTCTTCGACTTCCTGGATGGTGGAGTTGAGCCCGACCACGCGGTTGCCGGGGTTCTGCTGGCGGCTGAAGGCGAGGAGCTGCCGGGTCAGGGCCGATGCCTTCTCGCCCGAAGCGATGATCCCTCGCAGGTATTTCTGCGCCAGCACGTCTCCCCCCGCCCGCTCCATGAGCAGGTCTCCGTAGCCGAGAATGGCCGACAGCAGATTGTTGAAGTCGTGGGCGACCGAAGCCGACAGCCGGCCCAGGGACTCCATTTTCTGGGAGTGGGCGAGCTGGCGCTGCAGGCTCCGTTTCTCGATCAGATTGTGCCGGGCACGGATGACCGAGGCCAGCTGGTTGGCGAGGTTCTGGAGCAGGGCGATATCGCTGCCGGAGTAGAAGTCGTCGGGATCGCGGCGCCCGAGGAGCCACACTCCGACCGGTTCGTCGTCGATCGTCAGCTCGAGGATCAGGCGGATCCACCCGTCGCGGTTCTCGGCGCCGTGGGGTAAGGTCTGGCAGCGTCCGGCGTGCTGGCGATAGAGGCTCAGTCTCCGCGGATCGGGCTCCGAGTGCTCCGGGAC
>CAZMEL010000065.1:0-29410 GCA_964565225.1 uncultured Thermoanaerobaculia bacterium
GTGGTGCTCGAGGTGGTCGATGGCGAGCCGCCGACGGTGACCCTGCTCTCGCCCAACGGCGGCGAAGCCTGGTCGGCCGCCTCGACCCAGACCATCACCTGGTCGGCCAGCGACAACATCGGCCTGAGCGGTTTCGAGCTCTCCTACACCAACGAGGAAACGGGCACCGGCCCGGTTCCGATCGTCTGCGACGAGCCGCTCGATGGCGACGCCCGCAGCTGCACCTGGGAGCTGCCGGACCTGACCTCCACCGCGATGCGGGTCGAGATCACCGCCCGGGACCGGCGTCCCGAGCCGGGTGGCCCCAATACCGCCAGCGATTCGTCCGACGGTCCCTTCTACCTGGTGCAGGCGAGCTCCGACCAGGTCCGCACCCTGGTGGTCTGGCATCGCGAGCGTACCGAAGCCCGCCACGGCACCTCCGAAACCGACGCCCTGGCCGCGGCCCTGTCGACCTACGCCGGCCATGGCAAGGTCGATGGCGTGGTGCTCGACCTCGCCAACGTCCCGAGCCTGGCGCCCCTCTACGACGATTGGGACACCACCCCTTGGACCACCGGCACGGTCGACGATCTCGAGGCGAGCATCAACCGCGCCAACGCCCTCGCCACCGCCATTCGCCTCTACCTCTTCGAGCAGATCTCCACTTCGTTCACCAATCTCGAGTTCCTGGTGCTGGTGGGTGGCGATCCTCTCGTGCCCTACTGGCGGCTGGAGGAAGACCTCCCCCGCTACCCGGAGTCTCTCTACATCGAGGAGCTCCAGAGCTTCGGTTTCCTCGACGACGCCAGCTCTCCGGAAGCCTTCTGCGACGAGACCGAGAGTGCCCTGCTGGCCACCTTCTGCCGCGATCGCTACCCGGCCGACACGCCCTACGGCTCTTCGTTCACCACCGCGGTTCCGGGGTCGTCCTTCACCTGGTGGCTGCCGGACCTGGCCGTCGGGCGGCTGGTCGAGACCCCGGCCCAGATGCGCGGCCTGATCGACGTCTTCATCGCCCAGGACGGAGTGACCACGGTGGATCGTGCCCTGACCTCGGGGTATGACTTCCTGACCGACGGCGGCGACGCCGTCAACGCTCTGCTGAATGCAGAGCTCGATACCGGCAGCACCGAGATCACCCGGCTCAGCCAGGCGGTGGAGCTGTGGGACGACGAAGACCTGCTCGGCCACCTCTTCGGGGTTCCGCCCACCGCGGCCACCGACCTCGCCTTCATCGACGGCCACGCCGATCACCGGGCGGAAGGAGCGGCCGACGTGGGCGATGGCGGCATCCTCTCCACCGTCGAGATGGACGCCGCCGCCCGTACCAACCGCGGCGCCGTGTTGATCGGCGTCGGCTGCCACAGCGGGCTCAGCGTCGAGGCCGACGGCGGGCCCGGCGACGAAACCGATCCCGCCTTCCTGCTCGACCTGCCCGAGATGCTCGCCCGCGGCAACTACCCGGTGCTGATCGGCAACGGCGGCTTCGGCTGGGGGCTCTCCGAGGGGGTCGGCCTGGGCGAGCAGCTGGTGTTGCTGATCGCCGACGAGATCGTGCGTGGTGGCCAGCTGGCCGTCGGCGAGGCGCTGCGTCTGGCCAAGCAGGAATATTTCCTGCGTCAGGACCGCCTCGACGCCTTCGACCACAAGGTGATCCACGAGGCGATGCTCTACGGCCTGCCCAACTACGAGGTGCGGGTGGAGCGAGCGCTCGAGGAAACTCTCGAGGGCCCGCGGGAGGGCTCCTGGGCAGGCGACGATCCGCCCCGGGTCTTCGCCAACCGCACCGAGCGCGATGCCGCCCGGGCGGTGGGTCCGCGCGTGCCGGGACGCCCCTGGCTCGGTGATCCGGCCTGGAGCACCCTGCGCCTACCGGGAGGCCAGGTGCTGCGGAAGTCTTCTCCCAGGTCCGTGGCCGCGGGGCCGGAGGGTGGTGGAGGCGGCTCCCTGCAGATCCTCGACTTCTCCTTCCAGGCCTTCGAGCGCGGCCAGGACACCGATGATGATCCCGGCACCGCCGACTGGCAAGAGGCCTACCGGACCTTCGAGTGGTGCCTCGACGAGGACGGCGAATCTCGCCTCTGCCAGGGGACTCCCGGGGAGACGCCGGTCGGCACTTTCTTCACTCTCAACGGCCTCGCGTCGTCCGAGAGCGGCCTGCCGATCCAGCCCCTGATCTCTTTCGACTCCCGGCTCTTCGGCACCGAGCTACACGGTATCCTGATCCGCGGCGGTGAGGTTCTGCAGCCGGCGGAGATCAACCCCGAGGATCCCGAGCGTTGCACCGACGTGCTCGGTACCGTGCATCCGTGTTTCGATCCGGTGATCGGCAATCCGGAGACCGAGGTCGACGAAACCGAGGGCCCCGCTCCGACCCCGTTCCAGAACTACGACCACCCGACACCTTTCCTCAACTACGACCACCCGACCTCCAACGGCTTCTTCGAGTCCGGCGCCGGGGGCGACCCGATTCGCTTCGACACACTCAACGCTCCGATGGGCGCGGCGATGCGGCGCGGCGTTCGCGAGGTCGACGAGGAGCGCCGGGAGATCTTCAGCCAGTGGCTGTTCCGGACCCGCGATTTCACCAACTACTACTCGAGCTCCAACGACTGGACGCCCCCCGAGATCGGCGAAGCCACCCACGACTGCCTCGAAGAGCTTCCCGACGCCGACTGCTACCACACCCTCTCCGGCACGACCGCCACTTTTTCCGTGCCCGTCACCGACGACGGAGACGGCGTGTTCCGGGTCTTCGTGACCCATGTCCAGGATGTCGACGCCAACGGCGACGGCGCCTGGCGCACCTTCGAGCTCCTACCCGGCGGCGGAGATCTCTACACCGGAACGCTCGAGGTCAGCGGCGAAACCTTCTACCTGCTGCAGGCGGTGGACCGGGCGGGGAATATCGGCTCGGTGTGGGTGCGGGGCGACGATGTCGACGCCGAGGGAGAGGCCATCGGCTCGAGCTTCGAGCTGCCGCAGCTCTTCCCGATCGAGCCCGGCGAAGACGAAGAGGAGATGGGCTTCTTCGCCGATGGCTTCGAGAGCGGCGACACCTCCGCCTGGAGCGGCACCTCTCCATGATCGAGACCGCCAGGACCTGAACCGGCAGGAACGAGACCGCATGAGCGATACCGAGTCTTCGAAGAACGACGCCGACCAGGCCACCGAGCTCGGCGGTCCCGATCCTCGGCCCGCGCCGCGACCCGGGCCGAAACGCGGGCTCGGCGGCGCCGAGGTCGATCCCAACGCCGCCACCTGGACCCATCCCGCCGGCCCCGAGGGCACGGAAACGGTGCTGGGTGGCCCCGCAGAGCCACGCCTGGCGCCACGCCGGATCGGCCCGTACCGGATCCTCTCCACCCTCGGCGAGGGCGGCATGGGCTGTGTGTACCTGGCCGAGCAGACGGAGCCGGTCGAGCGCCGGGTGGCGGTGAAGCTCATCCGATCGAGCCTTACTTCTCCCGGCGCCGTGGCCCGCTTCCAGGCCGAGCGCCAGGCAATGGCCCGGCTCTCTCACCCCGCGATCGCCCAGATCTTCGAGGCCGGCACCACCGACGACGGCTTTCCTTTCTTCGTCATGGAGCACATCCCGGGGGAGCCCCTGACCCGGTTCTGCGACCGGCATCGGCTCGACCTCGAGCAACGCCTGCGGCTGTTCACCGAGATCTGCCGAGGAGTGGAGCACGCTCACCGCAAGGGAATCCTCCACCGGGATCTCAAACCTTCGAATGTGCTGGTGGCCGAGGTCGACGGTGAAGCGGTACCGAAGGTCATCGACTTCGGCATCGCCAGGGCCATCGATCAACCTCTGACCGAAGCGACGCTGCTCACCCAGGGTGCGGCCGGCACCCCCGCCTACATGAGCCCCGAGGCCTTCGAGCTGGTCGACGGCCAGGCCGACCTCGACACCCGGGCCGACGTCTACGCCCTCGGGGTGATGCTCTACGAGCTGCTCACCGGCACCCGCCCGATCGATCTGCGCGGAGCGAGCCTTTCCCAGACCCTGCAGAAGATCGCCAACGAAGAGCCCGCCCGGCCCTCGACCCGGGTCCGTTCCCTGAAACCGGAGCTCGCCGAGCCCCTGGCCAGGGCCCGCCGCTCCGATCCCGAGACCTGGCCCCGACACCTGGACGGCGATCTCGATTGGATCACCGCCCGGGCCATGGCCAAGGAGCGGGACCAGCGCTACGGCTCCGCCAGTGAGCTGGCCGATGATCTCCGCCGTCACCTCGACCTCGAGCCCGTTCTCGCCGGGCCGCCGACCCTTCGATATCGCGGCGGTCGGTTCGTGCGCCGCAACCGGGCCCTGGTGCTCGCCGCCTCCCTGACCCTGCTGGCCCTGGTGCTCGGCACCATCGGCACGACGGTCGGATTGGTGCAGGCGCGGCGGGAGGCCCAGCGGGCCAACCAGGAAGCCGAGAGGGCCAACCAGGCCCTGCTCGATGCCGAGGAGGTGACCCGTTTTCTGGTCCACCTCTTCGAGGTCTCCGATCCCCGAGAGGCGGGTGGTGAATCGGTGAGCGCCCGCCAGCTCCTCGACCGGGGAGCGGCCCGGATCGAGGCCGAGCTCGCGGACCAACCTCTGCGCCGCGCCCGGTTGATGCTCACCATGGGCGAGATCTACGTCCAGCTGCAGAGCTTCCAGGAGGCCCAGCGGCTGCTCGCGGGAGCCCAGGAAGTCCGCCGGGCCGAGCTCCCGGAAGACCATCCCGACCTCGCCGAGGCCCTCTTCGAGCTCGCCGCCATCGAACGCAACCTGGCGAGGTACGAGGCCGCGGAATCCGCCGCCCGCCAGGCACTGGCGATCCGGGAGCAGCACTTCGGGCCCGAGCACGAATCCGTGGGTGAGGTGTTGCGGGAGCTGGCGGTGATCCTCTACCTCTCCGACCGGCACGAGGAAGCCGAGCCCCTGGTGCAGCGCGCCCTCGCCATCGCCCGCCAGCGGCTGGGCCCGGAAGACCCCGCGGTCGCCGCCAGCCTCGAGACCTTGGGCAACCTGCTCAAGGACCAGGGACGTTGTGCCGACGCCCTACCCCACCTCACCGAGGCCCTGGCCATTCGCCAGGCCCGGCTCGATCCGCTGGATCCGCGGCTGGCGACGGCCATGAACAACCTCGGCTCCTGCCACGGGGAAACCGGCGATCTCGTGCAGGCACGGGGTTTCTTCGAGAGAGCTCTGGAGATCCAGGAGCGACACCTCGGGCCCGACGCAACCGCGGTGGCCATCGGTCGCACCAACCTCGGCATCGTGTACCGCAGCCTCGGAGAGCTGGACGCGGCCGAGGCGACCCTCGAAGCCGCCCGCGACGGTTTCCTCGCCAGTGTCGGTCCCGACCACCCGATGACCGCCAATCCCGTCGCCGAGCTCGGGGTTCTGCTGGCCACCCGCGGTCGTCTGGAAGAAGCCGAGAGTCACCTCCGGCAAGCCCTGGCGGTCTGGCAGGAAAAACCGGGGCCGAGCCACCCCTTCACCGCCTGGGCCCATTGGGGCCTCGCCAATGTCCTGCGCGACGCCGGCCAGACCACCGAAGCCGAGACCCACTACCTGCGGGCCCTCGAGATCCGCGAGCAGGCCCTGCCGCCGGAGCATCCGGAAATCCGCCAGAATCTGAAAGACTATGCCCGTCTGCTACGTGCGACGGGCCGACCGGAGCGGGCCGCCGAGCTCGAGGCCCGAGCCGAGGCGTCAGACCCGAACTGAGCCGCCGAAACAGAACCCCGAGGAGCCAGACCATGCCTCGCCTCGACTTCTACATCGACAGCAAGCTCTTCCTCAAGATCAAGCTCGAGAGCGGAACCACCCTCCTGGGCCGTGCCAACGACTGCCAGGTCCAGCTCCCTCGCACCCGGGTCTCCCGGCGTCACGCCGCGATCCGCCCGGTCGACGACTCCTACGAGATCGAGAACCTGAGCACCAACGGCACCCGACTCAACGCCTCCATGGTCGAGGGGCCTACCCGCCTCCAGGCCGGAGACCGCCTCTACATCGCCGACTACACCATCATCTACCAGCCCGACGAGGTCCCCTCCGAAGATCTCGAAGACGAGCGCACCGTGCTCGGCTGAAGAACTACCTCCGATACCGGTGCAGCCGCCGGTTCAGGGGTGGAAACGCAGGCGGTAGCCGTTCACGGAGTAGATGGAGCTCAGGGTGCCGTTCTGGGTGGTTTCGATCCGGTGCGGCAGGGAGAGGCCTTCGACGGTCCGATAGGCCCGGTAGTGGACCATGGTGAGGCCCGAGCCCGCATCCTGCTCCAGCACCGAGGAGGGATACTCCATGGTGACCAGGTGGCCGGAGGTGGCGTCGAATGTCAGCCGGGCGAAGAGCTCCTTGCCGCGCCAGGCAGTGACCAGGCGGTCCCCTTCCGGGCTCTTGGACTCTTTCAGCTCGAGGTCCGGGCAGGCCACCAGGAACTGGAGCTGGCGAATGCAATGGTAGCTCTCGATCTCCCGGCGCATCGCGTCGCTCAGCTCGATCGGCCCCGACGGGCCCAGAACCATGGCGCCGGAAGGACCGTTGGATCGCTCCAGTCGGTTGCCGTCGATATAACGTTCCTGCCACAGGACCCCCGGCAGCTCGAGCCGGGTGCGGTCTTCGATGGTCTGAATCCAATCGTCCTCGAAGTACTCATAGCGGGCATCGATCTCGATTTCGGCGAGCGCACCCGCCACCGGCTCCGGGTTCCGGGCGCTCGAGAAAAGGGAAGGCTCGGCGAGCAGGGCTCGGGGGAGGGAAAAAAGAGTCAACAGGGAAATGACGAGCAATCTCATGAGAGGGGTCTCCGAGTAGGTCTTCTGTACCGACGCTCGGGGGCCTGGGGGAGATTGGCCGCGCGGAGCGCTGGGGAAAGGACGGTGCCGGCAGCAACCTACCGACCGGTCAGATTGTAGCAAGAGCCCGGTTCGTGCTCAACCGAATCTCGTCGCCAGTTTCTCTTCGTTCGGTGGGCTCGAGCGTTCGGATCGCGAGACGTTCCGGACAGCGAGTCAGGAACCCTTTGGCGCAGGAGCACCCGGTGGTCGCAGCCGCTCGAAGAGCTCTCCGAGACTCTCCAGAGTCTCCAGGTGCTTCTCTCGCCGCAGGATCCAGGGCCCTGCGCTGCCCACGACCTCGACACCGACCGCCGAGCTCTCGCCTTCTCCCACCACGGAGTAGCCGAGCCGCCGCATCATCCGTCGGGTCCAGAGCTCGGCATCGGTCCCCGGGCCGGTGACGGCGATCGTTTCGCGGTGCGAGGCGCCGAAACGAAAGGCGCCCTCCCGGGGATCGAACGACACCCCGGCGCTGTCGAACGTACGACCGAAGGCGCCCGAGAGCACGAGCTCCTCGGGCAGGCCCTTGCACAGCTCGCCATTCTGGGACAGCAGCCACAGACGGTCGGCACCGCGCAGCGCCAGATCGAGGTCGTGGGTCGAGAGAAGGATCGCCTTGCCGGCGCGTGCCTGGGCGAGGAGCAGCTGCATCAGCTCCACGCGGCGCGGCAGGTCGAGAAACGCCGTGGCCTCGTCGAGCAACAGCACGGCGGCCTCCTGGGCCAGGGCCCGCGCCACCATGATCTTCTGCTTCTCGCCGTCGGAGAGCTCGCTGACGGGGCGGCAGGCCAGGGGCTCCGCGTCGACCGCCCGGAGGGCTTCGTCGACCGCCCGGTGGTCGATCTCCGAGAGGCGACCCGACCAGCCCGTGTAGGGATACCGCCCGAGCTGCACCAGCTCGCGGCCGGTGATCAGCCCCGAGGCCTGGCTGCCGGTGAGCACCACGCCGAGCCGCCGAGCCCGTCGGCGGGGCGCCACTTCCTGCAGGGGCTCACCGTCCAGACGGAGGTCGCCGTCGAGCGCCGGCTGCAGGCCCGCCAGGGTCCGCAAGAGGGTCGATTTCCCCGCTCCGTTGGGCCCGAGCAGGCAAACCAGCTCGCCGGGGAGCAGCTCCAGATCGAGAGCCGTGGCCACCGCCGTCGACCGGCCTCCCGAGCCGCGATACCCAACCGTCAGGCTTCGGGCTCGGATCACGGTCGCCAGAGCTCCGGGTCGAAGGCTTCTCGGCGCCAGGAGAGCACCCGGGTCGGGTACAGGGCCACGCGGGCACGGATCTGCCGCCGCGCTCCCCCGAGATGGGCGGCCACGAAGAGATCGATCTCCGAGCCTTCCTGTCGCGTGACGACCTGGTACTTCCCGGGACCGAGAGGAACCGGCCCCACGGTGCCCTGGTAGAGGCGGCTGCGATCGAGCTCGGCCAGGCCGTGGGCCGTTCCGCCATCGAGCAGTGCATCGAGCTGCAGCACCGCCGCCTGCTGACGGGTCATCCGCATTTTCAGGTCGAGCCCTGCCGCCACCAGCAGCCCCGCCGTCATGGTGAAGACGAGCACGAAGAGGGCCATCAGCAGCGCGGCTCCCGTTTCACCACGAGCACGCCTCACCACGCGACGGCACCACCGGCCCGGGGATGGGCCCAGACCACCCGCAGCTCGTCCGGGCTCTGGCTCGCCGGGCTCAAGGCCCAGCTCCGCCGGATCGACCGCAGTCGCGGCACCCGCGACACCCGGATCTCGGCCTGCACCATCTGGCCGATCACCCGCCAGCGGAAAGAGCGCAAGGAGTCGAGCAGCAGTCGTTCGCCGAGGAGCCTGCCGGTCAGCGGATCGTAGGTTCTGCGCACCAATCGATCGTCCGCCCGGCCGTATTCGAGCAGACCGGCCGGATGCCCTTCCAGGATCATCGGCTCCCGCTCCCATCCGCCGAAGATCGGGGCCCGGGCGCGAACGCTCGTGCGGATGTCGGTGCGCAGCTGCCGCAGGGCGACGGGCACCACCGGCCGCAGATTCTCGTCGGTCTGTCGCCGCATGCGGCTGTCCGCCTCGAGCAGGAGCCCCGAGACGAGCAGCAGGGCCAGCGAGGTGATGGCCATGGCGACGACGAGCTCCAGCAGCGAGAACCCGGCCGTTCGACCGGCCGCTCGAGATGTGCTTCCCTCCGCCCGAAACATCACTGCCGCCTCCAGGCGATCGTGGTCACCTCGCGGTCGAAGGTCTGACGACCGACGGCATACCGCGCGCGCAAGTGCACCTGGAAGAGGCCGTCGACGGTGCCGTAGGGGAAAGCTTCGATCCACATCTGCAGATCCTGCGCGAACCGCAGGCCGCCCGTGGGCTCGAAGGCCCGCCAATCGAAGATTTGCCGGCCCTGGAGGATCGGTCGCCCCGCCCGCAGACTCTCGTGGGCGCCTTCCAGGATATCGAGAACCTCCACGTGGGCGTCGAGCCGCCGCTGGATCTGCGGCTCCTGGGCCATCAGCGACAGGGTCAGGAGCAGGATCACGCCGATCAGCACCAGAGCCACCAGGCTCTCGAGAAGGGTGAAGCCGGCGGAGCTCCGGGCCGGGCGGGTGCATCGCATCCACTTATTGTACGGCAAAGGTAGAGAGCCCCAGGAGGCATTCGCCGGCCGCTCCGGCCGAGACTTGACAGCTCACCAGATTGCATATACCATTCCATCCGGATGGACGGATAAAGCAACTGCCGCCAGCCGAGCCCACGACGAATCATGAGCCAACGCCCACACATTCTCGACCACGCCGCCACCCTGGCGGAGATGACCCGGTGCCGGATCCTGCAGCTCCTGAGCGTTCACGAGCTGACGGTTTCCGAGCTGTGTGGTGTGTTGCAGCTGCCTCAATCCACCGCCAGCCGGCACCTCAAGGTTCTGGCCGACGGGGGATGGGTACGGGCCCGGCGCGACGGCACGTCGCACCTCTACCAGATGTCCAACGGCGAGCTCGACGGGCCGCCCCGGCAGATGTGGAACCTGATCTGTGAGCAGCTGGCCGAGTCTCCGGCGGTTCTCCAGGATCAGCGTCGCCTCGAGCACGTGCTCGCCGAACGCCGCTCCCGCTCCCAGGCCTTCTTCTCCTCCACCGCCGACGGCTGGGACCGCCTGCGCGACGAGCTCTTCGGCTCCCGCTTCGACCTGCTCGCCCTGCTCGGCCTCGGGGATCCGGAGTGGACGGTGGGAGACCTCGGCTGTGGCACCGGCCGCATCAGCGCTGCCCTCGCGCCGTGGGTCGAGCAGGTGATCGCGGTCGATGGCTCGGCGGCCATGCTCACCGCCGCCCGCGAGCGGCTAGCGGGGCGCGAGAACGTCAGGATCCGCGAAGGCGAGCTGGAAAAGCTCCCGATCGAGGACGCCCGGCTCGACGCCGCCACCCTCTTCCTGGCTCTGCACCACTTGCCCGAGCCGAGCCGGGCCCTGGCCGAGGCACGCAGGGTCCTGAAACCCGGCGGCCGGCTGGTGGTCGTGGACATGCTGCCCCACGACCGCGAGGAGTACCGCCAGCAGATGGGCCACGTGTGGCTCGGATTCTCCCGGCAGCAGATGCAGAAGGCCTTCGACCGCGCGGGTTTCCGGGCCGTGCGCTTCGCCGACCTGCCCAGCGAGGCCGACGCCAAGGGTCCCGCGCTCTTCGCCGCCGCCGCCGAGGCCGCGACCACCGATTTCGTTCCGCCGCTTTCTTCACCCGAAACACCATCCGGAGACTCGAAGTCTTCGGAGTCAGGAGATGTACGATGACCGTTGCTGCTGTTTCAAACGCCCAGCACGCTTTCGACGCCGCCCGCGCCGCCGGCCGCGAGCCCTTCAAGGTCGCCGATCTCGGAGAGGCCGAGTTCGGCCGCAAGGAGATCCGCCTCGCCGAGCACGAGATGCCCGGCCTCATGGCGGTACGTGAGAAGTACGCCGCGGAGCAGCCGCTCGCCGGCACCAAGGTGATGGGCAGCCTGCACATGACCGTGCAGACCGCCGTCTTGATCGAGACCCTCGCCGACCTCGGCGCCGACGTGCGCTGGGTATCGTGCAACATCTTCTCCACCCAGGACCACGCCGCTGCCGCGGTGGCCGTCGGCCGGGAAGGCACGGTCGAGGATCCGAAAGGTGTCCCCGTCTTCGCCTGGAAGGGCGAGACCCTCGAGGAGTACTGGTGGTGCACCGGAGAGGCCCTGCTCTGGCCCGACGGCAGCGGCCCCGACCTGATCGTCGACGACGGTGGCGACGCCACTCTCTTGATCCACAAAGGTGTCGAGTTCGAGAAGGCCGGTGTCGTGCCCGCCTTCGACGAGGCGAACGAGCCCGAGGAGTGGGGCGTGATTCTCGACCTCCTGCGCAAGACCCTGGTGGAAGATCCCAAGCGCTGGCACCGCACCGCCGAGGGCATGTTGGGAGTGAGCGAGGAGACCACGACCGGCGTGCACCGCCTCTACCAGATGGCCGAGGAAGGCAAGCTGCTCTTCCCCGCCATCAATGTCAACGACTCGGTGACCAAGAGCAAGTTCGACAACATCTACGGTTGCCGCCACTCCCTGATCGACGGCCTGAACCGCGCCTCCGACGTGATGATCTCCGGCAAGGTCGCGGTGGTCTGCGGCTACGGCGAGGTGGGCAAGGGCTGCGTGCAGTCTCTGCGCGGCCAGGGCTGTCGCGTGGTGGTGACCGAGATCGATCCGATCTGCGCACTGCAGGCCGCGATGGAAGGCTACGAGGTCCGCAAGCTCGAGGACTTCGTGGAGACCGCCGACATCTTCATCACCACGACCGGCAACAAGGACATCATCACCGCCGAGCACATGGCGCGGATGAAGGACAAGGCCATCGTCGGCAACATCGGCCACTTCGACAACGAGATCGACATGACCGGCCTGAAGAAGACCGCGGGGATCGAGCATGTCAACATCAAACCGCAGTACGACGAGTGGATCTTTCCCGACGGCCACAGCATCCTGATCCTCGCCGAGGGTCGCCTGCTCAACCTCGGTTGCGCCACCGGTCATCCGAGCTTCGTGATGTCCGCCTCCTTCACCAACCAGGTGATCGCCCAGATCGAGCTGCGCAAGAATCACGACAAATACGAGAACAAGGTCTACATGCTGCCGAAGATCCTCGACGAGGAGGTCGCTCGACTGCATCTCGAGAAGCTCGGGGTCGAGCTCACCGAGCTCTCCGAGGACCAGGCCGACTACATCGGCGTACCGGTGGAAGGCCCGTACAAGCCCGAGTACTACCGCTACTGATCCCTTTCCGGGAAGATCCCGGGAATCCGTCGAGAGAACCGCGAGCCCTCACCGGCTCGCGGTTCTTTCTTGGTTGTCAGGATCCAAGCCCGCCGGTCGGGACGTATCTTCTGGCGAGAAACCCGCAGGGCTCCTCACGGCCCGTTCCCCGCTGACCATCCCCGGAGGCTTCCGATGACCGTACGACCGTTCCCCCTCTCCCAGCTCCTGCTGCTGGCTCTTCTCCTGCTCGCCCTGCCCGCCTGTGCCGCCGGCCCGGGAGATACCAGCCTCGCCGCCGACCACGAAGCCGGAGAGGCCGCTTCCAACGAGGGAAATTTCCCCGAGGAAGAAAAGGTCTTCAAGACCGATGCCGAGTGGCGCCAGCAGCTCGACGAGCAGCAGTACTACGTGATTCGCCAAAAGGGCACCGAGCGGGCCTTCACCGGCCGCTTCTGGGACCACGAGGATCACGGCACCTACACCTGCGCCGCCTGCGGCCTACCCCTCTTCGACTCCGAGGACAAGTTCGAATCCGGAACCGGCTGGCCGAGCTACACCCGCCCGGTCGAGGAACGCAACATCACCGAAGAGCGCGACGTCACCTTCGGCATGGTCCGTACGGAGATTCTCTGCAGCCGATGTGGTGGCCACCTCGGCCACGTCTTCGCCGACGGTCCGGCTCCCACCGGACTGCGCTACTGCGTGAACTCGGCGTCCCTGGCTTTCGTTCCCGAATCCGGCGGGAGCTGAGACCGGCTCCCAGCCTTCGCCGCGCGCCGCCATTTCGCGCCGCAGCCGACACGCTTCCGCTGCCCCCTCGTATTCCTCGTCGGCCTCGGCCCAGAAGTCGAGCGCATGGTCGGCGCCAGAGCCTCGGTGTCCTCCGGCTAGAGCTCGGTCCCGTGGTGCTTCTGCGCGCCACCACCAGCCGGAACGCCTGCTTCGCCATACAATCTCCACATGGCGAAAAACATCCCTCCTCTGCCTCCGTCGACCGAGCTCGCCGAAGACCTCGACGCGTCCCTGCGCCAGGATCCTCTCGCCTTCGAGAGCACGAGCCGGATGGCCGACCACGTCGGCTGGAGTCGGCAGCGCCTGGCGCAGGAGACTCGCGTCCACTTCCATTGCGACCCCGAGGATCTGCTTCGCAGGCGCCATCTCGAGCGGGCGGCCCGAGACCTGCGAAGCTCTCGCCTCTCGATCGCCGAAATCGTCGAGCGGCATGCCAGAGTCCTGGAGACCGGCTTCGAATCGAGCTTCCGACAGCGCTACGCCCTTTCTCCCCGGGCCTACCGAGACCTGGGGGCTCAGCCCGAGCTCGAGCTGGAGCTGCCCGCCTGGTTTCGCCGCGAACGGACCCTCGCCTACCTCGGTCGCGACCCCGGGAGCCTCACCGAGCGGGTCGAGGGGCATCGCTTCACTTTCGCCACCCGGCTGGAAGGCCGCGCCCTGGCGGTCGGAGTCGAGGTCGAGACCGACCGAGCTTCGATCGCAGTACCCGCGGGCCTCTCACCCGACACCGTGCGCCAGCTCCACCAGAGAGTGCTGCGGTACCTCGGGCTCGTGATCGACCCGAGAGCCTTCGAGCGCCGCCGCAATCCCTCCGCGATCCGCCGGCTGGTGGACAATCTCCGTGGTTTGTCGATTCCCCAGACCCC
Source organism: uncultured Thermoanaerobaculia bacterium (assembly GCA_964565225.1). Classification (GTDB taxonomy): domain Bacteria; phylum Acidobacteriota; class Thermoanaerobaculia; order Multivoradales; family J023; genus CAZMEL01. Next base: position 13,682 of record CAZMEL010000065.1, read on the forward strand.
GACCCCTTTCGACGGTCTGCTCTGGGTCGTCGCCGGGCAGCAGGTCAGCCTCGCGGTCGCCTTTTCGCTCCGCCGCAAGCTCACCCGCGCTCTCGGAGACCCGGCCGGTGACGACCTGTGGGTGCCGCCCCGCCCCGAGACGGTGGCTGCCGTCTCGACCGAGGAGCTCCGCACGCTCGGCTACTCCCGGGCCAAGGCCGACTACCTGCTGGGTCTCTCCCGCGCAGTGGCCGACGGCGCACTCGACCTCGAAGCCCTGGGGAGAGTCTCGGCTCTCCGCCTCGAGCGGGAGCTCTCTCGCCAGCGCGGTCTCGGCCCGTGGTCGGTGCAATACCTGAGGATGCGCAGCTTCGGCCTCGCCGACTGTGTGCCCGTAGGAGACGCCGCCCTGCGCCGCAACCTGGTGCGTTTCTTCGGCCTCGAATCTGCACCCGACGCCCGCCGCACCCTCGAGCTGATGGCCCCTTTCGCACCCCACCGCAGCCTGGCCTCGTTCCACTTCTGGTCCCTGGAGTCCCGCGCGCAATGAAGACCACGGCCCTGCTTCCCGCCAGCCCCGAGCCCGCGTATCGAGGGGACCTCTTCCAGACCCCTTTCGGAGACCTGGCGCTCCTGGTCGACTCCCGAGGCCATCTCCAGCGCATCCTCTTCCTCGAAGCCCACCGAGATCCGGCCGAAGCCGCCGCCTCGATCCTCGATGCCGGCCACACCTTCGAGCCCGATCCCCGGGCCGCCGCTCCCTTCGCGGAACAGCTGCGCGAGTACTTCGACCGGCGCAGAGTCACCTTCGAGCTTCCCCTCGCCCCCCGTGGCACCGACTTCCAGCGCGAGGTATGGGCGCACCTGCTGCGGATTCCCTACGGCGAGACCTCCACCTACTCCGAAGCCGCCGAACGGCTCGGGCGCCCCCGTGCCGCCCGCGCCGTGGGTCGCGCCAACGCCACCAATCCTCTGCCCATCCTCGTCCCCTGCCACCGTCTCGTGGGCCGCAACGGGTCGCTGACCGGCTTTGCCGGGGGGCTGGAATTCAAGCGGGGATTGCTGGAGCTGGAGTCGAGAGGCGCTCAGAGCGCTCGGACCGCGGCGCGCGACTACGGATCGAGAGTCGCTCGAGTCCGTTGATACAGCTTGTCGATGCGGTCTCTCTCGGGCTCCAGGTCGATGGACTGGCGCGAGACGGCACGCACCAGATCCATCTGCGTCGACAGGGCCGTGTCCCAATGAGGGCGTCGTCTCCGGACCAGGCTCGCCAGACTCTGCAGCAGGGATTCCAAGATCCGGCTGTCCTTGCTGCCATAGGTCCGGATCGGACCGAAAGCGATCTCCAGCAGCTCCTCGGCCTCGGGCTGGCGGAGGAAGACTCTCGGAGCTCCCTCTTCGTCCGCGTGCTCGGTACGTGCCGGTAGCCGCTCCAGGAGCAGATCGAAGCCGACGGTGAGCCGGTGGATCGCCGCCATGGCGGTATAGGGATCGTTGATCCCCGGAGACAGGCCACGCACCGCGATCTCGCTCAGGCGATCGACCGCCAGCGGAAGATCGGCGGCATCCTCTCGTTTCTCGACCAGCACCATCGCTTCACAGATGGCTCGCTCCCGAGACTCGTCGAGCGCTTCCGGCGGGCTGACGAGAGCCAGCGCCTGGGTCTCCAGCACGAAGTCTCCGGCCCGCGGAACGACCATGATCCGCAACCCCTCGGCCGAAGCGATCGCCAGCAGGCGCTGCGGATCCACGGTGCTCAAGTAGCCGCTGGCCGGAGACCGGATGGTCGCGTTGGACTCCGAGAACCCACGGGGCGGCCAGGGATCGGGATCGCTCGACTCCGCTTCCGCCAAGGTCGAGCCGATCGAGCGTTCGAGGGTCCTTCCGGCCTCCACCACGAGGTAACCCGCCTGGATCGAGGTCGAGATGTGGTGGATGAAATAGATCAGCACTCCGACCCCGACCAGCGCCAGCACGACTGCGGTCAGGACCGAGGTCTGGGGAAGCTGTCGAGAGCCCGGGCTGCCGGGCAGGTGCAGCAGGACCACCAGGCAATAGGCGAAGATACTGATGAAGGTACCCAGCGCTACCTGATTGCTGGAGTCTTCGATGAAACCCGCCAGCAACCGAGAGCCGAACTGGGACGAAGCCAGGGTCAGGGCCACGATCACGATGGAAAAGGTGACACCGGCAACGGTGATCATCGATGCGGCGATGGTGGACAGCAAGCTCCGAGCCGCCTCCGCTCCGGCGACCGCGAGCCACGCCGGTGGTCCGTCGCCCGGCCCGGAAGCGGAACGGTCGATCGCGAGGTTGGCAAAGGCCAGGGCCATCGCACCGAGAACCATCAGTGTCGGCAAGAACCAGAAGCTCGATCGAATCCGACGCCAGGTTTCCAGTATTTTCAGTCGCACGGTCTTTTCCCATTCCGCGATCACGGTCTCTGCGCAGAGGGCCGAGCAGGAGCGTCGCAAGCTTTTCGGTAGTCTACTCCCAACCTCTCGTCTCCCGCACCCAGATCTCGGCGGCGGCAGGATGGTCCGAAATCGGGACGGATGCCGCATATAGCTCTCGAAACCACCCGAGAGACCGGTCCGATCTCGGTCAGGCGCGGTATTCTTGCAATCCGAGGGGAAAACCAGATGCTTCGAGCTCCTTCCATCCTTCGACCCCTCCGGGCTCTCTCGCTCGGCACCATTTTCGGCTCCTCGCTCCTCGTCGTCAGCTCCGCCGCGCAGACCAACGAGGAGATCAACGCTGGCCTGCAGCTGAGCTTCCAGCCACCCGGGGCGCGCAGCCTGGCCATGGGTGGTGCCTTTGCCGGCCTCGCCGACGACGCCACGGCGGCGTATGCCAACCCCGCAGGGCTACTGTGGCTCACACGGTCGGAGGTCTCGGGCGAAGGGCGGCACCAGACCTATACGACGGCCTATCCGTTCGCAGGCTCGGCCACCGGTCGGCCGACGGGTCTGGGGATCGACACCCGCGACGAGGTGGAGCTACGCGACTTCGATACGGAGCGTTCGGGGGTCTCCTTCTTGTCCTACGCCCACGTTGCCCAGGGCGCCAAGGCCCGGCGCTGGCGGTTCGCCGTCTACCGGCACGAGCTGGCCTCGTTCGGTGCTCGCATCCGGAGCGAGGGTTTGTTCATTCGCGATGCCGGAGATGGCCCGCCCGGCGCGCAGAGACGCCTCCGCGGGCGGCTCTCGGCCCTCCTGGGCGATCTCGACCTGGAGGTGATCAACCACGGCATCTCCGCCGCCTGGCAGGCATCCCGCTCCCTATGGCTCGGCGCGGGGGTGTCGTACCACCGCTACTCCTACGAGGCCATCACCCGCCGCTTCGCCACCTTCGAGCCGGCACGGGGCCCGGACGGCGAGCTGCTCGCCGACGGAACCTCCGACGTCTCCTTCGCTCCTGCGGATTTCAGCGCCGGCAACGAGCTCGGCCGTTCGCTCCAGCTCGGCGACGACGACGACCTCACCCTGACCCTGGGCCTGATCTGGAAGGCGGTGGGAGAGCCGTCGCGGGGGGAGCCGATCCACTGGAGTCTCGGGCTGGTCTACCGCCAGGCGCCGGCTTTCGATCTCGACTACCGCTTCGAATGGGGACCGCAGAGGATCGCGCTCGCCGAAGCCACGGGAAACCAGAACTTCGTCGATCCCGATCTCGCCGCGGCCCTCCGCGGGCGCACTTCGTTCGAGCTGCCCGACGTCTGGAGCCTGGGCTGCATGTGGCGCCCACGGCGCGTTCCGGGGCAGAGCCTCACCCTGACCTTCGAGGTGTCGCACGTGGGGTATTCGAGCCTGCGCCCCGAGGCCAACCTCACCCTGCTCGCGACCCGCGGGCTGGGACCGGAGGGCCAGGATCTCGGCATCGATTCGTGTGGTGCCTTCGACCGCAACGGCACACCTTTCCCCCGCGGCAACGAGAGTCGTTCGAGTGTTCCCTGCATCTCGCCCTATCTCGAGAATTTCCGCATCGACGACGGCCTGGAGCTTCGTGTCGGGGCGGAGCTCCTGCTCGAGCTTCGTTTTCCCCTCGCCCTACGCCTCGGCACCTGGCTCGATCCCGACCACCAGTTGCGCTACGACTTCCGCGGCCGGAATCCCAACCGCCTGCGACCGGAAGATCGATTCGGTGTTCGTTTCCCCGAGGGCAACGACGATCTGCACCTCACCGGGGGCATCGGTACGGTTCTCCAGCGCCTGCAGATCGACCTCGGCTTCGACCTCTCCGATCGCGCCCGGATCTTCAGCCTGTCGAGTGTGTGGCGATGGTGAAGCTGCTGAGCGGTCTCCTGGTCGTGCTCCTGGCGACCGCTACCCTGCCCGTGGAGGCCCAGGAGAGGCATCAGGATCTCTTTCGTGCCGGCCTCCGGGCCTACGACCTGGGTTTCTGGCGCGAGGCATTGCTCTATTTCGAGGCGGCGGCCGACGCGCAGCCCGTGGCAGAAGGCTCAGTGCGCCAATACGGCATGTGGTCGGTTCCGTACCAGCCCTACTACTACCAATGCCTGGCGTTGATCGAGCTCGGGCTCTACGTGGAGGCGCTTCGGGTGCTGGAGGTTCCGGAAGCGGGGCTCGTGCCTCGGGAGGGCGGGAAGATCTCCCGGCATCATCGCCATCAGATCCGGAAGCTCACCGAAGAGATCCGCCGACGGCTCCATCTCGATACCGTAGCCATCAGCCGCGGTGCCGCGGAAGACCAGGCGACGATCAGGGCGCTCTTCCAGAGGGGCCCCGAGCCTCCCTGGCAAGGTCATGGGAGCACGCCACCTCCTGGCCCACTCTTCGAGGTCGACGGATTGCTCGATGTCACCTCGATCGAGGAGCTCCTGGAGGCGTCCGATTCCCTGCGCGACGACTCTCTCCTGGCATCCGCCGAGCAGCTGGCCGCGGCGCGGGAGATTCTGGAACGGTCGCGGGAGGCGATCGAGGAAATCCACCAACGGTTGCTCCGATATGAGCAGGAAGCGGCCCAACGCGCCGGAGGCCGCCCTCGGGAGCAGCTGGAAGATGCCCTCCTGCGCCTGTCTCTGGCCAGCACCCACGCCAGCAAGACCCGGTGCAGCCCTCTGGCGATCGAGTGGCTCGAAGAGCTCGATCTGGAGGGTTGGCAGAGCCTGAGCCCATCTCCGGAAGAGCTCGTCTACCCCCGAGCTCGACTGTTGCGCGCCTACATCGACTGCGGCTGGTTCTCTCTCGCTCGGGTGCTGCTCGAACAGGAGTACGAAGAACAGACCTTGCCGGCGGAGCTCCTGCAGGAAATCGAACGAACCCTCGAGTCCGCCGAGGCTGGCACCTCTCCCGAAGAGGCTGGCACCTCTTCCGAAGAGGCTGGCACCTTTCCCGAAGAGGCTGGCACCTCTCCCGAAGAGGCTGGCACCTTTCCCGAAGAGGCTGGCACCTTTCCCGAAGAGGCTGGCACCTTTCCCGAAGAGGCTGGCACCTCTCCCGAAGTGGCTGGCACCTCCCCCGAAGTGGCTGGCACCTCTCCCGAAGTGGCTGGCACCTCCGGAACTGCCGAGATCGTCCCGGCCGCGGACTTCTTCGAGATGGTGGTTGCGAGCCGGCTGGGTTCTTGCCAGGGCCAGATCCTGGATCGACGCCTGGAGGAGCTGGCCCCACGGCTGGTGCAGGTGGATCCCGCAACTCTCTCGCGGCTGGGGATCGAGGAGGCTCCGAGCCTGGTGGGGGCCCGAGACGCCTGGGCCTGCGAGGATCCGGAGCGCCTGGGAAAGCACCTGGATGCCCTCGGGCCGGAGATCGAGACGCTGCCGGAAGCGCGGGATCTGGGCCGCTGGCTCTCCCAGCAGCGGCGGCTCGGGTCCGGGGGCCACGCTCTGCTGGTCGCGGTCTCGGACTACTCCTCGGCTCCCGGCTGGCCGACACTTCGCAGCCCGCGGAGCGACATCCGAGAGGTGGCCCGTGCCCTCGAGGCCCATGGCTTCGAGATCGAGACCCTCGAAGATCCAACGTTCGAGACCCTGCAGGAGACCCTCGACTCCTTTTTCTTCCGCCACGGCAACGATCCCGAGAATCGCCTGGTCTTCTACTACGCCGGCCACGGACACACCGAGCAGACCCGGCACGGGGTGAAGCTCGGGTTCCTGGTGCCGGTGGATGCGGGCGACCCGAGAGCCGGGCGCGAGCACCTGCGTCACCTCTTCGGGATGGAGCGATTCCGCGAATACGCCATTCGCAGCAACGCCAACGACATGTTGTTCATGTTCGACTCGTGTTTCGCCGGCACGGTGTTCCGGGCCACCCGCTCCTGTCTGCCACCGGCCTGCGCTCCCGCGGCCTCCGGTCTCGGCCTGAGCGAGCTGATCGCCCGGCCGGTCCGCATGTTCCTCACCGCCGGCGACGAGACCCAGCGAGTGCCCGACCAGAGCTTGTTTCGCTCGATGGTCACTCGAGCGCTGGCCGGAGAGGGAGACCTCGACCGGGATCGATGGATTCTCGGCCGGGAGCTGGGAAGCTTCGTCCAGGAACGGGTGCAGGCGGCCCAGCAGCGGCTCGAGAAACGTTTTCTCAGTGCCGGGCTCGGCCAGGCTCCGGCCACTCCCCAGTGGGGGACCCTGGCGGAAGCCGAATTCGGACAAGGAGACCTGGCGTTCCGCACACCGGCGGAAAGGGAGCCTTCGCTGCGCAGCGGTCCGCGCACGGCGGAGGAACGGAAGCTCGCCCTGGAGCTCCGCTACTGGCGAGCGGCCCGTGCCAGCGGCCGCGGCGAGGATCTCGACCGCCTGCTGCTCCGGTTCCCCGGCGGGACGTTCAGCGCCCTGGCCCGTTCCTGGCCGACGGCTCCGCAGTAGATCCAGGAACCGAGCCCTTCCACCGAGCCAGCCGGGCCGTCGCCTTCTGGGTCTGTCGGGCTCCGGGGCCCAGGGCTTCATCGAGGGCGTTCCGAGAAGCCTCCAGCAGAGCCAGGCCTTCGGCGGTCCGGCCGGTGCGGAGCCGAGCCTCTCCCAACAGGCTGTGCACGTCGGCCACGCGCCAGTGCTCGTCGCCCCAGGTGGCCCGGAAGACCCGGAGCGCCTCTCCGGCCTCCTGCTCCGCCGACACGAGGTCCCCCACGAGCAGACGGGCGGCGGCCAGGTTGCGGAGCAGGGTGGCGGTGTTGGGGTGGTCGGGTCCGAAAGCGGCCCGGGCTCGCTCCAGACCCTGCTGCAAGAGGTCGACGGCCTGCTCGCCCCGCCCCTGGTCGAGCCGCAGGAGGCCGAGGTTGTTGAGACCGACTCCCACCGCCCAGCTCTCCTCACCGCTCAGCTGCCGGCGAATCTCCAGAGTCTCCAGGAAGAGAGGCTCGGCTCCCTCGAGATCGCCGCGGTCTCGGAGCAGGGTCGCCAGATTGTTCATGGCCGTGGCTACCGCCAACGAGACCGGCCCCTGGTGGCGGCGGTGCAGCGCCAGCGTGCGCCGGAAGTGACGCTCCGCTTCGTCCAGCTGCCCTCGCTCCGCCAGGAAGCTGGCGAAGTTGCCGGAGACCCGCGCCAGCTCGGGAGCATTGGCGCCGTGCAGCCGGGTCCGCATCCGCAACGACTCACGGTAGAGGGCTTCGGCGCTGTCGAAGACCCCACGGTGTTGGCGGAGGGTCGCCTGGTTGTTGAGGAAGGCAGCGAGGCGTGGCTGGTCGAGCCTCGAGGCCGTGAGCAGGCCGAGGGCTTCGTGGTCGAGAGACGAGGCTTCGTCGTCGCCGTCGAGATGGCGCAGAGCAGTCGCGAGATTCAGCAGCAAGACCACCAGCTCGCGACGCTGGGCCACGGCAGCGATGTCGTCTCGGCGCCGGGCCAGGCTCTCGCGTAGCAGGGGCTCCGCTTCCGCGTAGAGCTGCAGGCCGAGATAAGCCGAGCCGATGGACGCCATGAGGGTGGCGCGATCGTCGGGTTGTTCTTCCAAATCGTTGCGAATCGCGTCGGACGCGGCATCGAGGAGCCGGTGAGCGGTCACGGTTTCGCCCGCGTACCGCCGAGGATCCGGGAGCGCGAAGAGATCCAGCAGGAAGTTGTTCACCACCTCGGCCCGATCGCGCTCCTGCTCCGCCTCGTTCTTCAAGGTCCAGTTGACCCACCCCGCTCCCAGAGCCAGCACCAGGAGCAGGGCTCCGAGGACCGATTCCCAGAGATGCCGGCGCACGAGCTTGCCCAGCTGGTAGCTCCAGGTGCCGGGACGGGCGAGCACCGGCAACCCGGTGAGGAACCGCTCCAGATCGTTTCCGAGCTGCTCGACGGATGCATACCGGCGCTGGGGCTCGGGGTCCAGCGCCATCAGGACGATGCTGTCGAGATCTCCCTTCAGGCCGCTCTGCCATCCCGGCGGGAAACCGGGATCGGCGTCGACGGCCCTTCTCCCGGAAGCACGGCGGCGAAACGCGGTGCTGGGTTTCTCCGGCGGATCCTCCTCCAGCTGCAGATGGCGACGGTGCTGGCGCCGACCTGTGGGAGAAGGCACTTCGCGAAAGGGGTTGTTCCCGGTCAGCAGCTCGTAGAGCAGAATGCCGAGCGAGTAGACGTCGCTGCTGGTGGTGATCGGCGCCCCGAGGATCTGCTCCGGGCTGGCGTAGGCCGGGGTCATGGGTCCCCGGCCCAACGCGGTTGCGTCCGTGGCCTCCTTGCCTCCCTGGACCAGCTTGGCGATGCCGAAGTCGAGCAGCTTGGGCTCCCCTTCCGCGTCGACCAGGATGTTGCCGGGCTTGAGGTCGCGGTGTACGACCAGGTTTCGATGCGCGAAGGACACCGCGGCGCAGACCTTGCGGAACAGCTGCAGGCGTTCTTCGAGCCCCAGCTCTCGCCGCCGGCAGTAGACGTCGATCGGCTCCCCCCGGACGTGCTCCATGACGAAGAACGGCAATCCTCCTCGGGTCGTGCCGCCATCGAAGAGCTTGGCGATGTTGGGATGGGCCAGCTGGGCCAGGATCCGCCGCTCGAAGCGGAAACGGGTCACCAGCTCTTCGCTGTCGCTCCCCCACTCGAGGATCTTGATCGCCACTTGCTGGTCGAACTCGCCGTCGGCCCGCTCGGCGAGGACCACCCGCCCCATCCCGCCCTTTCCGATGGGCTCGACCACCCGCCAGGGGCCGATGCGATCGCCGGGCTCGAGCGAGGGATCCGGGCCGCCCGAATGGGCCACCCGCAGATCGGCCACCGGTTGCTCGAGAAAATCGTCGGTCTCGTCGCTGGCCAGGAGCAAGGAGTCGACCTCCTGGCGCAGGTCGGTATCGGCTCCGCAGGCTCCGTCGAGATACTCCGATCGTTCGGGCGGAGGCCGGGCGACGGCACGAGCAAAGACCTCCTGGATCTCCTGCCAGCGCTCCGGGGTCAAGGGCCTTTTCTCCCTACCCTTCACGCCTTCGCCAGCTCACGGTAGAGCCAGCTCTTCGCCGCGGTCCAGCGTCTCTTGACCGTGGTCGGGGAGACACCCATCACCTCGCCGATCTCTTCGAGGGTGAGCCCGGCGAAAAAGCGCATCTCCACCACCTCGCTACCCTCCGGATCGAACGCGGCGAAGTCGGCCAATGCCTGGTCGAGGGCCACCAGGTCGACTGAGCGCTTTTGCGGCAACAGGTCGATGTCGAGGGACGTGCGATACAGGTCTCCCCCACGTTTGAGGGCGCGATGGCTCCGCGCGTGATCGACCAGGGTCTGCCGCATCAGCCGGCCGGCGATGGCGAAGAAGTGGGCACGGTTCTTCCAGTCCACCCGGCGGGCATCGATCAGCCGCAGGTAGACCTCGTTCACCAGGGCCGTCGGCTGCAGGGTGTGCTCCCCTCTCTCCCGGTCGAAGTACACGCGGGCCAGGCGGCGAAGCTCCCCCACCACCAGCGGCATCAATCGCTCGAGAGCCTCCCCGTCGCCCCCGCGCCAACGATTCAGCAGCAGGGTGACGTCGGGCTCTGGCTGTTGTGTCTGCGGACCTGTCATCCGGTGGGCCTCGCGGGTTCGGTGGCTGCGGCGGCGTCCAGCACTTCCAGGCGATATCCCGGGAGCTCGGTCTCGGTGCCGTTGCGCAGGCCGGAGAGAACGAGAGCATACTTCCCCGGGTGAAAGAGATCACCCGGCAAGACCACCGTGAGCTCCGAGCTCCGCGACGCCAGCACCAGCTGGCTGCGGCTCCAGATCTCCTCACCGTCGGGGTCGAGAATCTCCAGCCGGTATCTCTCGAAGGATTCGGTGCTGTCGACCTGGAGAATCAGGAGCACCCGCTCGGCGAGGGTCACGGAAACGAGGTCGCCGGGGCTGCGGAGGGTCTGGGGGCTGAGCACGGCGAAGGGGAGGTTGATCAGAGAACGGACGGGTGGGGGCGCGGCCGGCTGCCGGATCCGCTCTTCGAGCACCTCGATCTCTTCCGCCCGTTGCGCCTCGAGCGCTTCGAGTCGGGCGATGTCGGCGTCCCGAGTCTCCAGGTCCCGAGCCCGCCGCAACCGTTCGGCCTCGAGCTTTCGACGGTGGCTCTCGTCGTTGTGGCGAACGGTCTCCTGCAACACCTGGTGGTCCGATCGAAGGTCGCGCAGCTCGATGGTCAGCGCCAGGCTGGTGGCGAGCAGCGCCGTGGCCGCCAGGGCCAGAGGAGCTTCCAGTCGCCAGCGCCCTCGCTTCTTCCTCTCGCCGGAGCGAAACGGCTGCGGGCCTCCGTCGTTTTCCCCCGAGCTCGGCGTCGGAGAATTCGGAGAAGGCGGCGCCGCGGCTCCTCGGCTCGAGAGCAGGGACTCTCGGGCCGGCTCGAGAACGTCTTCACACCAGCTCTGGTACTCCGGTTCGGCGTCCACCTGGCGTTCGAGAGCGGAGCCGACCGACTCCCCCATCTCGATTCGTGTCTTCTTGTTCCGGGCTTTTTCCAGAGTGCCTTCAGAGATCGTGCCGCTGCGTCGGCGAGGCTCGAGGGCTGCCGCTGGAAGCAGCACCGGGTACCGGCAGCGGAGAGCGAGGGGGCTGCGATCTCCCCCGCTGGAGACCACGTCGCCGGTGCCGATCAGGGCAAGGCTGTCGGCCGGGATCAGCTCCACCTGCGGGACATTCCCCGCAGGTGTCGCGAGCACCGCCCATTCGAGCAGGGAACCCGCGGAATCCTCGAGCACGTAGAGATCGGCCGGTCGGGGTCCTCGAAGCTCCCGCTCCTGCTGGCGTTCTCGGGCCGCGGTTGCCGCGGCCGCCGTCTGTTGCCGCAACCGCTCCCTCCGATCGGAATCTGCGCTCATGACACTCTCCTTTCCGGTCCATCCGTGGGTGGCACCGGTGCAAGACCACGATGGGAGAGGTTAACGGCCGGTTTTCTCGAAGTGGCGGCGCGACAGTCCGAATAGAGCTCTCGGAGGGTCGAAAGGAGGCTCGGGATCCGCTCGCGCGGGATGCTCAGCCAGCGCGAGAGCTGCCGGGCGGAGGGCATCGAGTCGGGAACCGTGGTGTCGGGGCTCTCCGGGACGTGCCCCGACTCCGCGGCCCAGGCGCGAAGGAACTCCCACAGCCGCGAGAGGTACGCCTGGAGGCTCGCCGGCCGGTGCTCCTCCAGTCGCTCCAGCAGACAGGCGGCGACCGCGGCCAGCGCTTGCTCTTCTTCGAAGGGATGTTCGGGAGTCACCGCCCGCACCCACCGCAGCAGCTCCCCCTCCTCCTCGATCGCCACCTCCCCCACCTGCTCGGCCTCGAGAAGGGCGCTCCAGCGTCCGCGCACATCGGCCTTCAGGGGATCGATCAGCTGGGCGAATGAAAACCCTTCGACCCCGTCTTTTCGCAGATCGAGCAGCAGAGAGTGCAGGGTACCCACCACCCGCTCCTGCGCCTTGCCCCGGGCCGTCACCAGGTCCGGGAGCAAGAGGTCGTTCCACGCCGCGACCCGATCCTCGAGAGGCGAGCGCTCCGAGATCTCCGGCTCGTGACCGGCCTCGAACGAGAGCACCGTGCCGTTGCGGATCTGCGGATCTCCGCTCACCACGTGCAGGTCTCCCGCCCGCAGCCCCGAGCGCACCGCTCCTCGCGCCATCTCGAACATGCGGAAACCCATCGGGTCGTGGCGCCGCTGCAGCTCGTGCAGGAAGTTGCGGATGTTGAGGAAGACCAACCCCTCGATGTTCGGCTTGTGGCGGAGCTGTGCCTGGAGGCTGTCGAGGCGGCGGACGAAGATGTAGGTGTAGCACTCGGCCAACAGATCCTCCATCGCCCCCGACCGGCCCGAGGGATCCCCGGTCAGCGCCCACTGGGGCCACCCCACGACCCCGAGGTAGGCCGGTGGACTGTCCCACAACCCGCGTTTCTGGATCTCATGGCGCAGAGCTCTTCCGAGGGCCGCCCACACTTCGTCGAAGGCGGCAAGGCCTGGCGGCGAGCCCGAATCATCGAGAGCTCGGAGGTAGTCCGAAAAGAGATCTGCCAAGGGAAGAGATCCTCGTGGAGAGGTAGCGACTCGTGGTGACGGCGCGTCCCCGCCGCCGAGTATATCGATAGTCCTCGATTCGCTCGACCAGAGGCCGCGCCGGAGGCCCCCGACAGGCAACCGCCAAATTTTTCCTCGATTTTCCGCCACCGGCCCCAAACCCGCCGTTAACACCCCCCAGGTCGAGACAGACCACCGAGCCAACCGGCGCCGGCTCGCTCTTCGGGACTTCGCTCCCATTCGCCCCTCGAGCTTCGGGATTCGGCCGCTCTTCGAAGGTTTCTTCGATGCGGAGTTGGGGACCGCTCTACCCAAATCACAGAGTCCTTTCCTTTCGAGCGATGCACAGCAACGAGGTTTACATGAGCTCTGCAAGAAACTTCTCTACTTTCCTTTCTCTCGTCGGGTCACGGCTCTCCCCGGGAAGCCTGCTGGCCCTTCTCCTCCCCCTTCTTCTGCTCGTTTCCGCGACTCCGACCGACGCCAGGCCCATCTGCGCTCCCGTCCTCACCATGCCCTTCGATCACTGGATCGAGCTCGGGGACACACCTTCGGAGGACGTCTACGAGGTCGAAGCCCCCGCGGCAGGAACCCTGTTCTTTGCCTGGCGCGAGGCCGAGACCCCGGCCCGGGCCCTGGCTCCGCTCGTGGTCGAAGATCCCTGCGACCCGGTGCACGAAGCCTCGGCATCCGCACGGAATGCCGTCTTCCTGCCGCACGCCGGCTCCTTCCTCGTGCGCTTGGCCAACGCTTCGGCCAACGCCTGGCGCGGGTCACCCACCGAGATCCTGGCCCACTTTCGGCCGGCTCGTGTGCCGATCATCGGCTCGATCGAGGAAGCCACCCGGGCCGGCCGCCCCCCGACCGACGCTGCTTCGGATCTGACCTGCCTGGCGAGACTGCAGCAGCTCGACGAGCCCTCCGGATTCGACCCCTCCCACCTCATCGATCCGACGACGGGCTCCGCTTCGGCTCCGAATTCGATCGACGAGTGGGAGATCGACATTCTCTCCCTCGGCGAGGACCCCGAGGAGGGGGACCCCTGGGTCGATCCGGCGGAACCTCCCCCGAGCGACCTCGAAGAATGGGAAATCGACATTCTCACGGTCGACTCGGAATCCACCGATCCGGAGTCGCTGTGGCCCGCCTGGGAGCCCGCCGTCCGGCGACAGACGGGTACCGAAGATCCGGACCTGCCGCAGGATCTCCGGGAAACGCTCGAGCAGATGCTCGCGGCCAGCCCCGAGGCACACCTCGAGATCCACCGACTGCTCGTCGCCCGACCGGGAATGCTCGAGATCGCACGCGACACCGGAGAGGCCATCGGCATTTTTCGAACCACCCCGGGCGCCTCCCCGCGCTGGGTCGAGCGGGCCGCCTCCGGGTCGGCGAGCACCGTTCGAGGTCCGGTGGTGCGCGGCCTCTATACCCTCGTCGAGGTGGTCGCCGCCGGGTCCCAGGGGATCGATGGCACCGGGGTTCGGGTCTACGAGATCTGCCCGTGAGGTCTCTCAGCAGGGGCTCGGGGGCCTCGGGCTCCTGCCCCCTCCCCTTTCGCGCAACGATTCAAGCTGTGGTAGCATAATCACAGGCTCAAATTCTCTGTACGGCACTTCAGCCGCGAATGCCGGTTCCCAACTGTCATACACTACGGGCAGCAATCGACCAGAGCGCAAGGAAGCAGACGATCGAAGATCCAATTCGGCTGTCACTGGGGGTTATTGCCCGACGTTCCCTTCTCGAGACGCGATCGGCCTCAAGGGTCTCGCGCTCGGGCCGGCTCGCTCTCCCCATCCTCTGCCTCGTCCTCGTCCTTGCCACCGCCAGCCCGTTGCTGGCCGCGACTCCCGAGTCGGAGATCGATCCACAACCCGGCTCCCGCTGGACCCGACTGCCTCCGGAGCTCGATCCCGACGCGGCCAAGAACCTGCCCGACGACCACGAGCTGGTGGCGAGTGGCGCCGTCATCGGTGAGATCTTCGTACGTACGGACGACATCTTCGATCCCGAGCGGTCGGGAGAGGATCGCCTCCTCTTCCAGATCGCCAACCGCCTGCACGTCACGACGCGAGCCTCCGTCGTCGAACGCAAGATCCTGTTCGAGCCCGGCGATCCCTATGATCCTCGGGCCCTTCAGGAAACCGCCCGTTACCTGCGCTCGCTCGAGTACATCTATGACGCCGAGGTGACCCCGGTTCGCTATCGTCACGGGCAGGTCGACATCCTCGTCCGCACCCGCGACGTGTGGACGCTCGGCGTGGGAGCCGGCCTCAAACGCAGCGGCGGCGAGAACACCTGGCAGTTCCAGATCGAAGAGTCGAATCTCCTCGGCACCGGCCGTTTCTTCGACGCCAAGTTCACCGACGATCCCGATCGTCGTTCGTCCCGGGTCCGCTTCATCGACGACTCTCTCCTCGGCACCCGCGCCGCCCTTCGCCTCTGGTACTCCGACAACAGCGACGGCCATCGCCGGGTCCTGGACCTGGAACGCCCCTTCTTCTCGCTCGATACGCGCTGGGCCGCCGGCGGCAAGATCGTCTCCGACGAACGCCTGGAGAGGATCTATCGCCAGGGGGAGGTCGCCCAGCGGTTTTTCCACGAGAAGACTTTCGCCGAGGTGCGCGGGGGGCTCTCGCGCGGCATTCGAGAGGGCCGGACCCGGCGCTGGCTGTGGGGCTACACGTTCGAAGAAGACCGCTTTTTCACCGACCTGGAGTTCTTCCCCCGGCGAGAGGCTCCCGCTCAGCGCCGCCTCTCGTACCTCTGGGTCGGCCTCGAGCACATCGAGGACGACTTCCTGGAGACTCGCAACATGGACCAGCTCGGACGCACCGAGGATCTCAACCTCGGTCGCGAGCTGCGGGCCCGGATCGGCTGGTCGGACCCGGCGCTGGGAGCCGACGAGAGCCAGGCGATCTTCGACGCCGATCTTCGCTCCGGTTGGGCCTTCGAGTCGGGGCAGACCCTCTTCGTGAATGGATACGCCAGCGGCCGCTGGGGCTCGTCGGGGCACGAGAACGTGCGGGTCGGCGGGGAGGTGCGCTACTACCTGAAGAATTTCGGCCGCCACCGGCTGCACGCTTCTTTCCGCGCCGACGCTGCCTGGAATCTGGACCCGGAGAAGCAGCTCTTACTCGGCGGCGACAACGGCCTGCGCGGCTACCCTCTCCGCTTCCAGGACGGGGACCGGCGCCTCCTCCTCAGCCTCGAGCAGCGTTTCTACACGAACTGGCACCTCTTCGAGCTGGTCCACGTGGGAGCCGCCGTCTTCTTCGATGCCGGCCGCGCCTTCTACGCTCGGGGCGGGCCCGAAGCGCTCGAGGACCAGGGTGTGCTCAAGGACACGCCGCCGAAAAAGGGCGCTGCCGCAGCCAAGCGT